>NZ_JBIRAW010000041.1:0-84130 GCF_044326315.1 Actinomadura sp. 9N407
CTGCGGAAACGATCGGCCCGCACCGAACAACACCTCGATCTGCGCACGCTCGGCACTGGTAAGACGACGTCCTGGCACAACAAGATCCTTTCAAAGACCTCGTTGCAACAGACACTAGAGACCACCCCAGGGCCAGAGGCGAACACGCCACGAGTCAACGGAAGCCAGCGGTACGGCTCACTCCGACAAGTACACTCATCACCGGTGCCGATCACCCCGGCGAGTGCCTGGTCCGGACGAGCCACTTTTGCGAAACGGATTGTCGTTGACTTCGGGGAGTTTCTCGCAGAGACCGCCGCGGGGCGCGACGGGTTTCTGGGGCCCTGAGTCCGCGCCGTTGCCCGAGACCGATCGCCGGACATTCGCGCAGGTCTGCCACGCCGCGGCACGGCAGTTGCATGCTCGGGTGGACAGCATCAGAGAACCGGGCGCGACTCTCAATTTCCACATCGCGGTCCTCGTCCGTGATGAGTACCGGATCGCGATCCTCTGCCATCAGCACCTGCCGCTCCTCGCACTCGCCGTTCCGCCCGCGGACCGCGACATGGAGATCACCTTCATCGACGATGCGGATGCCGCGGCGGCCCTGAGATCACTGACCTCGTTCAGCCTGCTGAGCCGAGCGGAACTCGGCACGCCGCTGGCCCGAACCGACCTCTCCGCCCTGGCCGACGCTGAGCTCGAGCAGGTCGCTTACTGGAAGCCCCACACCATGGGCGGACTCCTCTTCAACTACTGGGATTGACGTCCACGCCTGAGGGCCCCCATGGCCGCAGTGCCAAGGGGGCGGGTGGCCTTCGGATGTGACCGAGCCCACGCGCCCCTTGTCGGCCCGCTGCGATGGTGGACTAGCCGCCTCTGGTCGGTGGTGGCTTTGGAGTGGGCTAGTGCCCGTCGGGCTGGTCCGGGGCGAAGGGCCACTCCTCGAACCGGATGCAGCGGCCGTCGGCGTCGAACCGCAGGATCCATAGGTCACGCCAGCGCGCGGGGGCGTCGGCCAGGTAGTCGACCTCGATCCGCACCACCGCCGTGTCGCCGTCGACGGCCACGATCTCGCTCGTGATCGTGAACGGCTCGTCGGGGCCGTCCCGCTCGGCGTCCCACCACGGGCGGAGCCGGGACAGGCCCACGATCGGGTGCGCCCACGGTGACGGCAGGTACGACACGTCCGGCGAGAAGAGTTCGGCGAGCGGCTCGGTGCCGGACGTGCGCCACGCCCGCTCGTACCCGGCGACCCACCGTTCGACGGCATTTCTGTCCATGCCCGCCATGGTGCCAGCCGATCGCCCCGGCCTCCCGATGGGTTCCCTGCGGACGGTCGGTGATGTGCGATCACATCGCCGGCTTCCGTTGAACGGCGCGCCGGGGCATTGCGGAACGGGTCCCGCCGGGGAAGATTGAGATCTCGAGCCGATCGGACCCGAGACGACCGTGCGCGGCCACCGGCAGGTGCGAAACGCGGCTTCGTGGGAAGGGACCCGACCATGGCCGTCGAGAGGGAGAGCGATATGGCGCCCGCCGGTGACGTGCTGATCGTTGGAGCGGGGCCCACCGGGCTCCTGCTGGCCGGAGACCTGGCGGCCGCCGGGGTCCGCTGTACGGTGCTGGAACGGCGCACCGCCGAACTCAACCTGACCCGGGCGTTCGCCGTGCACGCCCGCACGCTGGAGCAGCTGGACGCCCGGGGTGTGGCGACGGAACTGGTCCGTACGGGCAGGCGGGTACCGGTGCTGCGGGTGTTCGGCTCCATCACGCTCAACCTGTCCCGGCTGCCGGGGCGCTTCCCGTACGTGCTGATCACGCCGCAGTACGAGACCGAGCGGGTCCTGGAGGAACGGGCCCTGGACGCCGGCGCGCGGATCGCCTGGGGGACCGAGCTGGTCGGCCTCAAGCAGGACGCCGGCGGCGTGGACGTCCAGGTCAAGGACGCCGACGGTGCCGAGCGGACGCTGCGTGCCGCCTACCTCGTCGGTGCCGACGGGGCGCGCAGCACGGTACGGCGGCTGCTGGGCATGCCGTTCCCCGGCCGTTCGGTGGTGCGTTCGGTGATGCTGGCCGATGTCCGGCTGAACGACGCGCCCCGCGAGGTGCTCACCGTGGGGGCCGTCGGTGACGCGTTCGCGTTCGTGGCGCCGTTCGGGGACGGCTGGTACCGGGTGATCGCCTGGAACCGGCATCACCAGGCGCCCGACTCCGAGCCGGTGCACATGGACGAGATCCGCGAGGTCACCCGGCGCGCCCTCGGTACCGACCACGGGATGCACGACCCGCGCTGGACCTCGCGCTTCCACAGCGACGAGCGGCAGGTCCCCGCGTACCGGAAGGGCCGGGTGCTGCTGGCGGGCGACGCCGCGCACGTGCACTCGCCGGCGGGCGGGCAGGGCATGAACACCGGCCTGCAGGACGCGGCGAACCTGGGCTGGAAGCTGGCCGCCGACCTGCACGGCTGGGCACCGCCGGGCCTGCTGGACAGCTACCACGACGAGCGCCATCCGGTCGGCCAGATGGTGCTGCGCGGCAGCGGTGCGCTGCTGCGTGCCGCCCTGCTCGAGCCGCGCGCGCTGCGGGCGGTCCGTGTCGCCGTCGCGCGCGTGGCGACCGGGATCGGGCCGGTCGAACGGCGCCTGGCCGGGGCCGTCTCGGGCATCGACATCCGGTATCCGGCACCGCCGGGGGCGCACCGGATGACCGGCCGCCGCGCACCGGACGTCCGGCTCGCGGGCAAGCGTCCGCGCCTGTACGAGGCGTTGCGGGACGGGCGGTTCGTCCTGGTCGTGGCGGCCAACGACCCTGCCGTGACGTACCTGGCGACCAAGCGCTGGGCCGATCGGGTGCACTGCGCGGTGGCGGGTGGCGCGACCCGTACGACCGCGCTGGTCAGGCCCGACGGCTACATCGCGTGGGCCACCGACGAGACCGCTCCCGACCGGAGGGCCGCGGCCATCAGGGAGGCCCTCACCCGCTGGTGCGGCCCTCCGGCCGAGCTGCCGTCCCATCTGGCTTCTCGGGAGAGTCCCTCCAAAGAGCAGCGGACCTGAGCGGGCTCCTTCCCTGCGAGCGCTCTGCTCCTTCCCTTGCGAGCGTTCCAGGAAAGGGAACGTCCTAGTAGCGGCGTTCCTCGCGGCCGTAGCCGAGTTCTTCGGCGACGTCGGCCAGGTTCTCGTATTCGCGGTCGGGCAGGCTTTCCAGCGCGGAGACGGCGGTTTCGGGTGCCTCGCCACCGGCCAGGTGCTCGATCAGGTCGTTCGGCCGGGCGGGGTAGCGGACGCCCGCCAGGGAACGCGCCAGCGCGCTGCGCTCATCGACGTCCCGCGTGCTCATCCCGGGTGGCGAGCCCTCCCGGCCCGCGCCCTCGGCCCTGGCCGGGTCCCACACCGGCTCGTCGGTGGTGGGCTCGGGCTCCTTCCACTCCTGGGCGTGCGTGGAGTGGCCGCCCTGGACCATGCCCTTGGTCTCGTGCCCCAGTTCGTCGTCCACCTTGGGGCCGTGCTTATCGCTGCGTTCCTGATCCATATGTCCGTCCCCCTCTGGTGTCTGCCCCTTGCGATGTGGTCGTTCCCGCGCGGCGGGGGATAAACAGAACCGAGATCGGCTCGGTGTCGCGCGGACGTCCGGTGCGCGTTCCGGTGAGGAGGCCGTCATGTCCCTGCGGGAACGGCTGGTCGCGCGCCGCCGGCTCCCGCCGGTGCTGCTGTCCCTCGCCGTGCTGTCCCTGGCCGTCCTGGCGTCCGGCGCGATCGCCGTGTCCGACGGGACACCGCCGCCGGACACCGGTGACACCCGGGTGCGCGTCATGACCTACAACCTCCGCCAGGACATCGATCCGCCGCCCCGGGACTGGCCGTCCCGGCTGCCCCTGGTGGAACGGGTCGTGCGCAGGCACGCCCCCGACCTGCTGGGTGTCCAGGAGGTGCTGTGGGAGCAGGTTCGCGGGCTGGACGGCGCGCTGCCCGGCTACGACTGGATCGGCATGGGACGCAGGGGCGGCACCCGGGACGAGTTCGCGGCGATCCTCTACCGAGCGGACCGTTTCGAGGTCATGGACTTCGACCATTTCTGGCTGTCCGCGACGCCGGCCGTGATCGGCTCGTCCACCTGGGGCAACACCTATCCCCGCATGGTCACCTGGGCGCGGTTCCGCGACCGCCGCGACGGGACGGTCTTCTACCACCTCAACACCCATCTGGATCATCACTCCGGCTACGCGCGGGTGAAGAGCGCGCAGCTGATCCTGGACCGGGTCCGCGGCTTCCAACCCGGGGTACCGGTGCTGCTCACCGGTGACTTCAACACGGCGGCGGGCGAGAGCGAGACGTACCGCATCCTGACGGGGACGGACGCGTTCACCGACACCTGGAGGACGGCGGGCAGGCAGGGCCCGGTCCACAACACCTTCGGCGGCTGGCGGACGCCGGTGCCCGGGGGCGACCGCATCGACTGGATCCTGTCCCGGGGCGCCGTGACGGCGAGCTGGACCGGGATCGACCCGTACCAGAGGGACGGGCTGTATCCGTCCGACCACTACCCGGTGATCGCGCACCTGACGATCGGCGATGGACGCTGATCGCCGTATGTCCTGCTATTGATATACGAGCCCGTGGATGGACGGGCCCGTGGACGGACGAGGTCGTCGATGGGTGAGCTCATTGACATGCGAGCCCATTGACATACGAGCTCATCGACAATGCGAGCCCATCGACAATGGGCGGGCGGCGTGGCGGACGAGGCGGGGAGACGGCGTGAGCGGGCACATGACGCCGGAGGAGTTCCGGCGGTACGGCAAGCAGGTCATCGACTGGATCGCCGACTACCAGGAGAAGATCGAGTCGTATCCGGTGTTGTCGCGGGCACGGCCTGGCGAGGTGCTGGCCGGCCTGCCCGAGCATCCGCCGGAACGGGGCGAGGGCTTCGAGGGCGTGCTGGCCGATCTGGACCAGGTGATCATGCCGGGGATCACGCACTGGCAGCATCCGGGGTTCTTCGCCTACTTCCCGGCCAATGCCAGCGGCCCCGCGATCCTGGGTGACCTGCTGTCGTCCGGGCTGGGCGTCCAGGGGATGCTCTGGGCCACCAGCCCCGCCTGCACCGAACTGGAGACGCGGGTCGCCGACTGGCTCGCCGAGCTGCTCGGCCTGCCCGAGGCGTTCCGCGGGAACGGCGTCATCCAGGACTCGGCGTCCAGCGCCTGCCTGGTGGCGGTCCTGGCGGCGCTGCACCGTGCCGGAGGCGGGACTCCGCCCGCGCAAGGCGGGCTGGTGGGGAGGCACACCCTCTACATCAGCTCCCAGACCCATTCGGCGCTGGAGAAGGCGGCCCGGATCACCGGGATCGGGGCGGACAACGTCCGCGTCGTGGACACCGACCCGGACACGCTGGCGATGGATCCGGCGCATCTGGACGCGCTGATCGCCGAGGACCGGGCGGCCGGAGCCGTGCCGGTGCTGGTGTGCGCGACGATCGGGACCACGTCCACGACCGCGATCGACCCGGTACGCGCGATCGGTGAGGTGTGCGACCGGCACGGGGTCTGGCTGCACGTGGACGCCGCGTACGCGGGAGTGGCGGCGGTCTGCCCCGAGCTGCGGTGGATCAACGACGGGCTCGGCGAGCACGTCGATTCCTACTCCACCAACCCGCACAAGTGGATGCTCACCAACTTCGACTGCAACCTGCTCTATCTGGCCGACCGCGGGCCGATGGTCGACGCGCTGTCGATCCTTCCCGAGTACCTGCGCAACCAGGCGACCGCGTCAGGGGAGGTCATCGACTACCGTGACTGGCAGATCTCGCTGGGCCGGCGGTTCCGCGCGCTGAAGCTCTGGTCGGTCATCCGCTGGTACGGGGCGGAGGGCCTGCGCGAGCACATCCGTACCGGCGTAAGGCTCGCCCAGGAGCTGGCCTCGTGGATCGACGCCGATCCGGGCTTCGAGGTGCTGGATCACCACCCGTTCGGGCTGGTGTGCTTCCGGCCACGGTGGGAGGGGCTGCCGGACGGTGAGGCCGACGCGGCGACACTGCGGATGATGGAGCGACTCAACGCGTCCGGAGCGCTTTACCTGACCCATGCCAAGCTTCCCGGCGGCACCCGTGCAGGGCTTCCGGACGGCAAGGCGGGCGGGCGCGTCCTGCTGCGGATGGCGATCGGGGGGCCTGCCACGACGGAGTCCCATGTGAGGGACGCCTGGCGGCGGATCCGGGACGAGGCGTCCGGCTCCGCCGCCGTCGCGGCCACATGATCGAAATATGGACCGATCTCACAAAGATCATGATGCGCGCTCCCTGGCCCGGCATGCGAGGCTAGGGAGTGTCCCAAGGAGAGCGGGAGGTTGACATGGCCGACTCGGCAGGAGAGCCAGAAGGTACCGAGGACGACGTGAAGCGCAGGTTCAAGGAGGCCCTGGAGCGCAAGCAGGGGGCCGCCAAGGACAAGAGCGCGGGCGGGGCCGGCAAGACCTCGAAGGTCCGGGGGACGCACGACCGCGCCGACCATCAGCGCCAGTTCCGCCGCAAGAGCGGCTGACCGGGCGATCCGCCGTCCGGGCCCCCGCGTCTCGTACGCGGGGGCCGGGCGGCGTCAGCCTTTGTAGAGCTTCTTGGCGTACTCGGTGCCGTAGTAGCGCTCCAGGTCCTCCAGGCTCTCCTCGACCTGCTGCATCTCCTTGACCAGGCGGGCGTGCGAGGGCATCGCGTCGGGATCCCAGGTCTCGGGCTTCCAGACGGCCGAGCGCATGAGCGCCTTGGCGCAGTGGAAGAAGATCTGCTCGATCTCCACCACCAGGGCCAGGATCGGCCGGTGTCCCTTGACGACCATGTCCTCGAAGAACGGCGCCTCGCGGACGAGCCGGGCCCGGCCGTTGATCCGCAGCGTCTCGCCGCGTCCCGGAATCAGGTAGAGCAGGCCGACGTGCGGATTGGCCAGGACGTTGTGGTACCCGTCGGCCCGCCGGTTGCCGGGGCGCTCGGGGACGGCGATGGTCGTGTCGTCCAGGACGACCGTGAACCCGGGCGGGTCGCCCTTGGGCGAGACGTCGCAGTTGCCCTCGGCGTCGCTGGTGGCGATCAGGCAGAGCGGCGAGAGGGACAGCCACTCGCGGTCCCGGTCGTGCAGGCGTACCCGCTCCTTGGTCAGCGCCCGTGGCATGGGCTCACCGAGCAACTCCCGCAACTCGGTCGCCGACGTGATCTCCGTGATCTCCATGGACTCCGGCGGCCCCGTGAATTCCGCCGATGCCGATCCCTTCGACTTCATGGGATCTGCCGTCTCCGTGGGCTCCGTGGGCTCCGTGAACTCGTGTGCAAGCGTCACCGGGTTCCTCCGCGCTCGGGGCGGCCAGATTATCGCGGGCTCGGCTGGACAGCGGGCCACGGGTCCCGATAAATCTTAGTTATAAGATAAATTGCCCTGCTACGTGCGGTTCTGAGATGCGGCACCACTGAGACAGCGGCACCACTGGGACAGCGACGTGGCTGGGACATGGAGAGGTGAGGTGGCGATGACCGGAGTGTTCGCCGATGAGATCCTGGTGGGCGGCCGATGGCGGCCCGGATCGGGCGCGCTCATAGAGTCCAGAAGCCCGGCCACCGGCGAGGTGCTGGCCCGGCTGCACGGCGCCGATCCGTCCGATGTGGACGAGGCCGTACGGGCCGGGGCCGCCGCCGCGGCCGACCCCGGCTGGCGCGATCTGCCGCCGCATGAGCGGGCCCGGTACCTGGTCCGGATCGCCGATCTGATCGCCGAGCGGGCGGACGAGCTGGCCGCGCTGCAGACCGCCGACACCGGCAAGTCGATCAACGAGACCCGGGCGCTGGTGGCCAGCGCGCAGGGCACGTTCCGCTACGTCGCCGCCGCGCTGGAGACGATGGAGGACGCCCTCACCCCGCCGCGCGGCCCGTACCTCACGATGAGCGTGCACGAGCCGATCGGTGTGGTCGGGGCGATCACGCCGTGGAACTCGCCGATCGCCAGCGACGCGCAGAAGATCGCGCCCGCGCTGGCGGCCGGGAACGCGGTGGTGCTCAAGCCGGCCGAGTGGACTTCGCTGGTCTCGCTGGCGCTGGGACGGCTGATCGGCGACGCCGGGCTGCCGCCGGGCCTGCTGTCGGTGCTGCCCGGCCCGGGCCGTACGGTCGGGGACGCCATCGTCCGCCATCCAGGCGTCGGCAAGGTGTCGTTCACGGGCGGCACCGCGACCGGGCGCGGTATCGGCGCGGCCGCGGCCGAGAAGATCATGCCGGTGTCGCTGGAACTGGGCGGCAAGTCCCCGACGATCGTGTTCCCCGACGCCGACCGGGAGCAGGCGATCGCCGGGCTGCTGTTCGGGATCTTCTCCTCGTCCGGGCAGAGCTGCATCGCCGGTTCACGGGTCTTCGTCCATGCGTCCGTCTACGACGAGGTGCTGGATGAACTTGTGGCCCGGACCGAGAAGCTGCGCGTGGGCCCCGGCACCGACCCGGCGACCCAGGTCGCGCCGATGGTCGCGCACGCGCACCGCGACAAGGTGGCCGCGATGGTGGAGCGCGCCGTGGCGGCCGGCGCGCGGCTGCGCTGCGGCGGGCGGATCCCCGAGGGCGACCCGTACGAGAAGGGCGCCTACTACCTGCCCACGATCCTGGACGGCGTGCCCAACGACGCCGCGATCTGCCAGGAAGAGATCTTCGGCCCGGTGCTGGTCGCGCTGCCGTTCGAGGACGAGGCCGACCTGGTGGTCCAGGCCAACGCGTCGGTGTACGGGCTGGCCTGCGGTATCTGGACCGGCGACTACCGGCGGGCCTGGCGGGTGGCGCGCCGGATCGACGCGGGCACCGTCTGGATCAATACCTACAAGCAGTTCAGCATCTCCACCCCGTTCGGCGGCTTCAAGGAGAGCGGCCTGGGACGCGAGAAGGGCCGGGACGGCATCCGGGGGTACATGCGCCAGAAGAGCCTCTACTGGGGCCTGGACGAGAGTCCGCTGCCCTGGGCGAACGCGTAGGCGAGGGACCCGCCCGCGTCAGGCCGGAGCGGCTTCGGCCTCACTGGCCCTGCCGGTGTCCCCAGGCGTGGCGGTGCCTTCGGGCTCGAGAGCGGCGCCGGGCTCGCGCGGCTCGGTCTGGGCGGACGGCTCGGTCTGGGCGGACGGCTCGGCGCGCTCGGCCGTCTCGGTGGGCTCGGCCGTCTCGGCCAGTTCGAGGGAGCGTTCGAGGCGGCCGAGCAGCCGGGCGAGCTGGCGCTGCTCGGTCTCCGACAGCCCGGCCAGCATTTGTCGCTCGTTGGCGAAGTGGTCGGACACCACCGCGTTGGTGAGATCCAGGCCGCGTTCGGTGAGCCGGGCGTAGACGACGCGCCGGTCACCCGGGTCGCGCTCGCGTACGATCAGCCCGGCCTTCTCCAGCCGGTCCAGCCGGAGCGTCACGCCGCCGGTGCTGACCAGCGAGATGCCCGCGAGTTCGCCGGCGGTCTTGCGGTACGGGGGACCGCTGCGCAGCAGCGTGGCCAGGACGTCGAAGGCGGCCATGTTGATGCCGTGCCGGTCGAAGATCTCGCCGAGCAGCATCGAGTAGCGCAGGAAGCCGCGGTGCAGGCGGCCGAAGACCGCCAGCCCTGACACGTCCACGTCGGGCCGTTCCCGCTGCCACTGCTCGATGATCAGATCGACGGTGTCGGGCCGGTCCGCGGCCTTGCGCGCCATCTCGCTCCCGTTCCCATGGTCCCGTGTCGACGTCCTGATGTCGACGTCCCGATGTTGACGTCCGGTGCGGACGCCCCAGTGCGGACGCCCACTGCGGACTCCCCGTGTGGATGTCCCAGCGGGGATGTCCAGTGTGGACGTCCCAGGGCGCCGAGCGTGAGTGTCTCAGCGCCAAGACAGATTCTAGTGGCGGTACCGCCCAGGGCATTGCGCCGGGAAGTGGCTGAGTGCTAAAACAATCCCCATACATCTTGGCACTCAACTATTTTCCCCAGTTCAGCAGAGGAGTGGGACCGTCATGACCGATCTGGACCAGTTGATCGACGGCTGCATCGCGAGCAGGGAGAGCCGGCTGGAGGACTGGGACACGCTGGGGTTCCAGGCGAAGGCGGGGGAGGAGTTCAAGCGGGCGCAGGTCCGCTACATCGGCTCGGGTGCGACCGGGGATCACGAGACCGATGCTCGGATCCTGCCGTCGGAGCACTTCACGTTCTCCAACATGCGGCTGCCGGTGGGCGCGATCGGTCCCGAGCACACCCACCACGATGTGGAGGAGGTGTTCTTCGTCCTGGAGGGTGAGCTGGAGGTCACCGTTCATGACGTGGCGGATGGGACGCGTACGGCGTCGCGGGTGCTGGGGTACCGGGATCTGATCCGGGTGCCGGCGGGGGTGCCGCGGAGTCTGCGCAACGCCGGTGACACCGATGCGCTGTTCTGCGTGGTGATCGGGGCGCAGAAGCCGCAGCTGCCGACCTACCCGCCGACTTCCCCGATGCACGGCATCACCCGGGACTGACCGATGGCACGGCTGCGGCTCATCCGTTCCACCTGGCTGGCCGAGGACATCGTCCAGCTGGAGTTCGCCGATCCGGCCGGCCCCGACGCGGGGGCGGAGCTCCCGGCCTGGGAGCCGGGTGCCCACCTCACCCTCCGGCTACCCAACGGGCAGGCCCGCGAGTACTCGCTGTGCGGCGACCCCGCCGACCGCACCAGGTACGCCGTCGCCGTCCAGCGCGATGCCGCCTCCAGGGGAGGCAGCGCGTGCGTGCACGAGCGGCTGCGGGTCGGCGAGATCATCGAGGTGGACGGCCCGAAGAACAACTTCGCGCTGGAGGAGGCCCCGGCCCACGTCCTCATCGCCGGGGGCATCGGCGTCACGCCCGTCAAGGCGATGGCCGAGGCCCTGGACGCCCGAGGCTCGGACTGGCGGCTGTTCTACTGCGGCCGGTCCAGGGCGAGCATGGCGTTCACCGGCCTGCTGGAACGGCTCGGCGGCGGCTCGGTGACCCTGCACGCCGACGATGAGTCGGGCGGCCCGCCCGACCTGGACAAGGTGCTGGCCGGGATCCCGGACGGGGCGCTGGTCTACTGCTGCGGCCCCGAACCGCTGCTGGCCGCCGTCGAGGCCGCGATCGACGACCCGGCGAGGCTGCGCGTGGAACGGTTCCGCGCCCCCGAGACCCCTGCGGCCGACCCGTCCGGGGACGTCCCGTTCGACGTCCGCTGCGGTGACCGCCGGTTCACCGTACGGCCCGGCGCGTCCATCCTCGACACGCTCCGCGCCGGCGGCCTCCAGGTGCCCTCGTCCTGCGAGGAGGGCATCTGCGGTACCTGCGAGACCCGCGTGCTGGCGGGCGAGCCCGACCACCGCGACCACCTGCTCACCGACGACGAACGGGCCTCGGGGGAGTCGATGATGCTCTGCGTCTCCCGTTCCCGCGGCCCCGAACTCGTCCTCGACCTCTGACCCGCCCCCGCCCCCGCCCCTGCCCCTGGCTTCACCCTCTGGCTACACCACCCCTCACCCGCCCTAGAAGGGAGCTCAGCGCTCATGGCCCTGCGACTGCGGCCGGTACAGGCCCGCGAACACGAGCCGACCAGCTACGAGAACGCGCTCGCCGACGAACTGGAGGCCATCTTCGGCACGGGCGTGCACGACCTGCCCGGCCTGGTGACCGCGCTGAACGAGACCGGCGTACGGCCCTCCGACGGCACCGACTGGACCGCGGAGGCGTTCGCCGCCGAGATGGCCAGGCTCGGCGAGAAGGAGCACGTCCCGTTCCCCGCCGAAGGCCAGGCGGGGCGCACCGCGGCGCACGGCGGTGGCGGCACCGCCAAGCACCCGTCCGGGAACGCGGCGCTCGACACCGCCGACGGCCTCGTCCACCTGGGGCTGCGCAACCGCTGGTACGCGCTGTGCCGTTCGGAGGAGGTCAGGCGCGGTCAGCTGACCCGGCTCGAACGCGTCGGTGAGGAACTGCTGCTGTGGCGCGATGCCTCCGGGACGGTCCACGTCCAGGAGGACCGCTGCCCGCACCGGGGCGCCCGCCTGTCGCGCGGCGTGCACATGGGCGACCGGATCGCCTGCGAATACCACGGCGTGCAGGTCGACGCGGAAGGCGTGGTCGTCTCCGTTCCCGGCAGCCCGGGCTGCGCGCTGGAGGGCAAGCAGAGCCTGCGTACGTTCCCCGCCGTGGAGCACGCGGACGCGGTCTTCGCCTGGTTCGGCGACCCGGAGGGCGGCGAGCCCGCCCCCTTCGTCCTGCCCGAGGGCATCGGCGGCGAGTGGGACCAGTTCCTGTCGTACGTGGAGTGGGACGCGCCCTGGGTGTACTCGCTCGACAACCTCATGGACCCCATGCACGGCGCGTTCCTGCACCGCAAGTCGCACTCGATGGCGGGCGGCAAGCGCGAGGCGGTCTTCCAGGTCCGCGACACCGACACCGGGTTCGTGTTCGAGAAGGTCGACCAGGCCGGACTCAACTTCGACTGGTCGGAGTGGATCGACACGGCGATGCAGTGGGTGCGCCTGGAGATCCCGTACCCGCAGACCGCCGGACCGGGCGGCGCGTTCCGGATCGTGTGCACCGCCACGCCCATCAACGAGACCCAGCACGCCGCGTTCTTCTGGCGCTGCCGCAAGGTCCAGGGCTGGGAACGCGACGTGTGGCGCTTCCTCTACAAGACCCGGCTCGAGGAACGGCACTGGGCCGTACTGGAGCAGGACCGCCTGATGGAAGAGGCCATGCCGCTGGACGCCTGGAGCCGCGAGAACCTCTACCAGCACGACCTGGCGCTCGTACGGCTGCGCCGCCTGGTCCGGGGCGAGGCGCGCAAGCAGATCGCCGCTCGCGAGCAACGCGCCTCCGCCCAGCCGGACGCGCCCGGTACGCCCGCAGCGCCCACTGCGCCCGCCGCGACGGGAACGGCGGTACGGGCATGACGCCGGCGGAGCCCATCGCGCGGCTGCGCTCGCTGCGTTCGGTCGCGCTGCGCACGCCCGAGGCGAAGAAGGCCGCCGAGTTCTACCAGGACGTGTGGGGCCTGGACGCCGTCGAGGACGACGGGGGTGTGGCCTGGCTGCGCGGTACCGGGCCGGAGCACCACATCCTGGAGGTCCGCGAGGCCGACCGCAACGGGCTCGGCAAGATCGCCTTCTCCGTCGGGACGCCCCGCGAGGTGGACGACGCGGCCCGCCGGCTGGAGGCGCTGGGCGTCCCGCTCGCCGCCGAGCCGGGCCGGCTGGACCAGGCCGGCGGCGGGTACGGGCTGCGCTTCGCCGACCCCGAGAACCGGCTGATCGAGCTGTCCACCGAGGTGGAGGCCGTCGTCCCGAGGGACCCCGACGGCCGGGAGGCGGTACCGCGCAAGCTCGCCCACGTCGTTCTCAACACCGTGGACATCGACGCTGCCTGCGCGTTCTACACGACCGTGCTCGGCATGCGGGTCTCCGACTGGTCCGAGCACCAGATGGCGTTCCTGCGCTGCAACTCCGACCACCACGTCATCGCGTTCAACCAGGCGGAGTGGACGTCGGTGAACCACATGGCGTACGAGATGCCGTCCATCGACCACTTCATGCGCGGTATCGGCCGGCTCAAGCACCAGGGCGTCACGCCGCTGTGGGGCCCGGGACGGCACGGGCCCGGCAACAACACCTTCGGCTACTTCGCCGACCCGGCCGGGCTGGTCTGCGAGTACACCTCCGAGGTCGAGCAGGTCGAGGAGGACGCCTGGCTGTGCCGGGTGTGGCGCCGCGTACCGGAACTGTCGGACCTGTGGGGAACGGCGGGTCCCCCGTCCAAGGACGTCCGCACGCACATGGCAGGGATCCCCGACCCCGGCGGCTGGTGGGCACGGTGAGCCCCGCGGTCTCGGGCGGCCTGAACGGCTTGAACGGTCTCGACGGGAAGCTCGTCGTCGTCACCGGCGCGGGACGCGGCCTCGGGCTGGCCATCGCCCGGGCCGTGGGCGAGGCCGGAGCCCGGGTGGTCATCGCCGAACGCGATCCCGACCGGGCCGAAGCCGCCGTCGCCGACCTGACCGGAGCCGGGATCGAGGCTCACCGCGCCGACACCGATGTCGCCGACGAGGCCTCGGCCGCCCGGCTGGCGGAGGCCGTCGCGCCGCTGGGCCCGGTGCACGGGCTCGTCAACAACGCCGCACTCGCCGACGGCGTGGGCGGCAGGCCGTTCTACGAGATCGACCCGGCCCAGTGGGACGCGGTCATGACCGTCAACGTCCGCGGCACCTGGCTGGTCTCGCGCGCACTGTGGCCGCTGCTCGCGCGGCCAGCCCGGATCGTCAACCTGTCGTCCGACGCCGCCTTCTACGGGTCACCGAGGCTGGCCCACTACGTGACGTCCAAGAGCGCGATCATCGGCATGACCCGGGCGATGGCACGCGACGCGGGCCCCTACGACGTCACCGTCAACGCCGTCGCCCCCGGCCTCACCCTCGGGGAGGCCGCCGGCCACATCCCCGAAGAACGGCACGAGCTGTACCGGCTCAACCGTGCCCTGGCCCGCCCGCAGGAGCCCGGCGACCTCACCGGCGCCGTCCTGTTCCTGCTGTCGGACGCCGCCGCGTACATCACCGGGCAGACGCTCGTCGTCGACGGCGGCTTCGTCCTCAACTAGCCCTGCCAGCTACAACATGCCTGCCAGCTGTAACTAGCCCTGTCAGCTGTAACTAGCCCTGCCCACTTCAACAAGCCCTGCCCACTTCAACAAGCGCTGTCTGCTGCAACAAGCGCTGTACCTAGGAGACTCATGGACCTCGGACTGGCCGGGCGCGCGTATGCCGTCACCGGCGCCAGCTCGGGCGTCGGCCTGGCGACGGCGGCGTTGCTGCTCGCCGATGGTGCTCACGTGGCGGCCTGCGCCCGCGACGCCGGCCGGCTCGCCGCCGCGCTGGATCCGCTGCCGCGCGCCGGGGGAGCGCGGGTGTACGCGCGGTCCTGCGATGTGCTCGACGGCGACGCGGTGACCGCGTTCGTCGGCGGCGCGGCGGAGGCGCTGGGCGGGCTCGACGGGGTGGTCAACAACGCGGGCCGGTCGCTGATGGCGCCGGTGGGCGAGACCACCGAGGCGCAGTGGCGCGAGGAGTTCGAGCTGAAGATCTTCAGCGTGCTCCATCTCGTCCACGCGGCCGAGCCGTACCTGCGCCGCTCGGACGCACCCGCGATCGTCAACGTGAACGCGATCCTCTCGCGCCAGCCCGAGTCCCGCCTCGGCGCGACCTCGGCGGCGCGCGCGGCGCTGCTCAACCTCACCAAGACGCTCTCGTCCGATCTGGCCCCGATCCGGGTCAACTCGGTCTGCCTCGGGCTGATCGACACCGGTCAGTGGCGCCGCCGCTACGAGTCGGCGGGCACGGGCCTGTCGTACGAGGAGTGGAGCGCCGAGCTGGCCGCCGCGCGCGGTGTCGCGCTCGGCCGCCTCGGCCGCGCCGAGGAGGTCGCCCATCCCATCGTCGCGCTGCTGTCGCCGCGCGCGTCCTACATCACCGGGTCGTCCATCGACGTCGGCGGAGGAGTCGCCAGGTATGTCTGAACGATCGAACGGCGGTGACCTGCTCGTCCAGGTCCTGCGCGCGTACGGCGTCGGCACCGTCTTCGGTGTGGTCAGCGTCCACAACCTGCCGCTGGTGGAGGCGGTGGAACGGGACCTGCGCTTCGTCGCCGTCCGGCACGAGGCCGCCGCGGTGAACGCCGCCGATGCCCACGCCCGCGTCTCGGGCGGCCTCGGCTGCGCCCTGACCAGTACCGGAACCGGCGCCGGCAACGCCGCAGGCTCGCTGATCGAGGCCCTGTCGGCCGGAAGCCGCGTCCTGCACGTGACCGGCAACATCGACAGCGCCTACCTCGGCCAGGGACGCGGCGTGATCCACGAGACCAAGGACCAGCTCACCATGCTGACCGCGGTCTCCAAGCACGCCGAGACCGTGCCGTCCGCCGGTGCGGCCGCCCGGATCCTGTACGAGGCCGCCGCAACGGCGCTTGCGCTGCCGCAGGGACCGGTCAGCGTGGAGTGGCCCATCGACCTCCAATACGCCGCACAGAGCCTTCGATACGCCGCACAGAGCCTTCAATGCGCCGTACAGAGCCTCGATGGCTCTCCCGCGTCCTCGGCCGAGCCCGACAACGCTTCCGAGGGGCAGGCTGAGGGGCTCGCGGAGGCGGTGGAGGCGCTGGCGGTGGCTCGCCGGCCGGTCATCTGGGCCGGTGGCGGTGCCCGTACGGCCGGGGCCGAGATCAAGGCACTCGCGGAACGGCTCGGAGCGCCGATCCTCACCTCCAACGCTGGGCGCGGGACCGTATCCGAAGATCACGAGCTGGTGGTCGGGAACTTCGCCGCCCATCCCGCCGGACAGGCGCTGCTGGCCGACGCGGACCTCCTCCTGAGCGTGGGCACGCACTTCCGGTCGAACGAGACCAGGCACTACAAGCTCGAACTGCCCGTACGGCACGTACAGATCGACGTCGATCCCGCCGCCCTCGGCCGGGCCTACCCGATCACGACCGGCCTGTGCGGCGAGGCGTCCCGGATCCTGGCCGACCTCCTGGCCGGTCTTTCCTCTGCTCTGCCCTCTGTTCTCGCTTCCGATCGCTCCGCCGATCTTTCCGCCGATCTTGCCCCCGATCTTTCCGCTGATCTCCCTGCCGGTCTCTCCGCCGATCCCCCCGCAGAAGCGGCAGCCGAGGAAGGCTGGCGGGCGCGCGCCGTGGACGGCCGCCGGATCGTACGGGAGAGGCTGCGCGCCGACATCGGGCCGTACGCGAAGATCAACGACGCGATCCGGTCGCATCTGGATCCCGCCTCGCCGATCGCGCGGGACGTCACCATCCCCTCCAGCCAGTGGGGCAACCGGCTGCTGCCGATCCTGGATCCGGCCACCAACGTGTTCCCGCTCGGCGGTGGCATCGGGCAGGGGCTGGCGATGGGCATCGGCGCCGCGACGGCTCGGCCGGACGTGCCCACGCTGGTGATCGCCGGGGACGGCGGCCTCTCCGTCCACCTGGGCGAGCTGGCGACGCTGGCGCAGGAACGGCCCTGGCTGGTGCTGCTCGTCTTCAACGACGGGGGCTACGGCGTGCTGCGGAACATGCAGGACGTTCACATGGAACGGCGCTCCGGCGTCGACCTGTTCACGCCCGACTTCGAGGCGCTCGCGCGTTCCATGGCCATGCCGTATGCGCTCGTCCAGGACGCCGGCGCCTTCGAGGAGGCGTTCGGCAAGGCCGTCGCGGCCCGCGAGCCGTACTTCCTGGAGGTGGACGTGACCTCGGTCGGGCCCACCCCGGTGCCTTTCGTGCCACCGGTCCCCATCCCTAAGGCGGGGTGATGGGACACCTTTCCCATGGCCCGGCCAATAGAGGACGCCGGGTCCTGCAGACGGCCGCGCCGCTTTTCGTACGAGAGCCATGGCCCGGTGTCCCTGTACGGGGCGGGGTGGTGGTCCTGCACGACGTCCTCGGAGTCACCGAGCACGCCGAGGACGTCTGCCGCCGCCTGGCCCGGGACGGCTGGCTGGCGGTCTCCCCGTACCTCTACTACAAGCGCGGCGGGCCGGCCTTCGACGCGGACGATCTGTCCGTGGCCCGCAGGGAGATGGAACGTCTCCGTGCGGACGACCTCGCCGTCGACCTCAACGGCGCCGTCTCGTACCTCCGGGGTAAAGGGCTCACGGAAAGCGGCCCCACCGGTGGGGGCCTCACTGGCGGAGGACTCACCGGCGGGGGCGTCACTGGTGGAGGCGTCTCCCGGGTGGCCGTGGTGGGCTTCAGCATGGGCGGCTACCTGGCCACCTGGGCGGCGGCCCATCTGGACGTGACGGCCGCTGTGGCGGTGAGCCCGTCCGGGGCCGGGGAAGCGCCCTGGGATGGACTGCCGCCCTTAGAGAAGCTGCTGGCCGGGCGTCACGCCCCCTGGCTGGGGCTGCTGGGGGAGAGAGATGAGCAGACGATTGCCACGGTACCGGTGGATTCCGTGGTGACGGTCCCTGGCGCGGCGCACGGGTTCTACCGCGCCGGTCTCGCTCCCGCGCTCTGGCAGCGCATCGCGGCATTCCTGGATCAGGCGCGTATCGAAGTCCCGGCCCAGCGGTGCTCGCCTGGCGGCTCGCACCCCTGACCGTGCCTTGGGTGAACGCGACATCGCTTTGCGATCTGCCCGGGGAGGCTCCCCTTCGGCGTCGCCTCCCCGGGCAGGTAGCGCGCTCGCGCGGTGGCTGAGGCACGCACTGGGGGAGACCGAACCGGTCGGGTACACCAATTGGTTACGACCAAGTTATTGACCACCAAGATTCTTGGCGCTTAGTCTCTCTCGAAACGTGAGTACGGGCGCCTCAATGGCGCCCCACCTGGGGCTTCCCTCCCGCACGAGGTCCCGGGTGCTCGCCGTGATGAGGCAGGATGGAGCACGTATGACCGTCGTCTCAAGCACACCCCCCACGGTGGCGTCCATCGCCGCCCGGCTGGAGCGGCTGCCCACCTCGCGCTGGCATGTCAAGGTGCGGACCCTCATCGGCGCGGTCACCTTCTTCGAGGCGTTCGACCAGCTGCTGGTCGCCTCCGCGCTGCCACTGCTGATCAAGGAATGGCATCTGAGCACCGCCCAGGTGACGCTGGCGATCACCTCGGGCTCGGTCGGCATGCTGGTGGGCGCCCTGGTCTCCGGCTGGCTGGCCGACCGGGTCGGCCGGGTCAAGATGGTCGCGTTCGGCGTGCTGCTGACCGGCCTGTCCAGCCTGGCGATCGCGTTCGCCCCGGGCTTCCTGTGGCTGATCGCGCTGCGCTTCGTCCAGGGGCTCGGCATCGGCGGCGAGGTGCCGGTGGCGGCGACCTATGTCAGCGAGATCGCCAAGGCCCGCCATCGAGGCCGGTTCGTGCTGCTGTACGAGCTGGTCTTTCCGGCCGGCCTGTTCACGGCCACGGTCGTGGCGGCCTGGGTGGTGCCCAACTGGGGCTGGCGAGCCCTCTTCATCATCGGCGGCATCCCTGCCCTGGCCATCGCGTTCATGCAGCGCGGCGTCCCCGAGTCGCCCCGCTGGCTGGCCTCCAAGGGCCGCCTGAACGACGCCGACCGGGTACTGAACGGCATCGAGGCCGACGTCTCCCGTACCGCGGGGCCCCTGCCCGAACCAGAGGCAACACCGAAACCAGAGGCAACACCGAAACCGGAAGCCACAACCGAATCGAAGGCCGCGCCCGCACTCGCGAAATCCCCCGCCGACGGCATCCCCGACCGGCCCTCTGCCCGAACCCCTGCCCGGACCCCTGATCGGCCTCCTGGCCAGGCCCCCGACCGGGCATCCGACGGCGCCGCCCCGCCCCGGACGACGCTCCGCGACCTGGTCTCCGGCGTCTATCTGCGCCGTACCGTGGTGGTCTCGGCCCTCTGGTTCTTCGGCTACTTCGTCAACTACGGCATCACAGCCTGGCTGCCGACCCTCTACACCAAGGTCTTCGAGATCCCCCTCGACAAGGCCCTGCACTACAACCTGTGGACCAACGCCGCCGGCTTCCTCGGCTGCCTCACCGTGGCGCTGTTGGTCGACAAGGTCGGCCGCCGGGTGGCGCTCGCCTTCGGCCTTGCCGGGGCGGCGGCCTCACTGGGGACGCTGGCGGCCCTCGGCGCCGTGTCGGCCGGCCAGGTGGCGGTGTGGGCCTCGGTGGCGGCGTTCTTCGTCTTCGCCACCAACGTCTCGCTCTACCTCTACACGCCGGAGTTGTACCCCACCCGCAGCCGCGCCCTCGGCTGCTCGATGGGCGGGGTCTTCAACCGGCTGGGCGTGATCATCGGTCCGATCGTGGTCGGCAACCTGGTGGGAGCCGGCGCGAGCGCCGCCACGATCTTCGCGGTGCTCGGCGCGGTCGCACTGGCCGGAGCCGTGGCGGCCCTGTTCGCCGTGGAGACACGAGGCCGGACGCTGGAGGAACTCTCCCCGGAGGTCTGATTCGGATCGCTGCCACCGAATCGGCCAACCCGCGCAACGCGGCCCAGGAGAACCCCTGGGCCGCGTTTGCGTGGCACCTCTGGGGCTGGTGCCCCAACCTGGCTGGAATGTCGTTCGGCACGCGATGCGAAAGAATTGGTATAGGGAAACCATCGAAATTCTTGACAGCCACTCGCGCCTCCGACTTAATTGACCAGAGGATCAAGTCGACCCACGGCTTAATTCGACTCGCACACAGCGCCACAAACAGCCCAACCCAGCCCACCGCGCACTGCACATCGCTGCACACAGCCGAACTCGGCACTGCACATCCCATGGCATGGACGGCATGGCATGGCATGGCATGAACACTGTCCTGCACTGGATACCGCACGGCACTGAACTCCGCACTGCACTGCACTGCACATCGCTCCGCACAGCGAGGATCCGATGCGCGAACGCCCCCTTGTCACCATCACGGCCGCGGTCGGCGGCCTGGTCCTTCTCTCGGCCGTGGGGGTGTATGCGTTCTCCCGGATCGCCGGTTGCGCCGCCTATGGTGCGGTCACACTCGATGTCGCGGCAGCGCCCGATATCGCGCCCGCCATCGCCGTGGCCGGAGAGCGATTCAACAACGCCCGTCATCGCGTCGACGGCGAATGCGTCCGCGTGCGGATACGTGCCGCCGATCCGGCCGCCATGTCGCGGGTGCTCATGGGGCAGAGCAAGGCCCCGAGCAGGCCCGATGTCTGGATCCCCGACTCGACCCTCTGGACGTCCCTGGTCCGCACGTCCACGCGCGGTGGGCGGCCCTTCGAGATCCGGCCCACCTCCGTCGCGTACACCCCCGTCGTCCTCGGCATGGCCAAACCGGGCGCCGACTCCTGGAACGCCCTGCTGAGACCCGCCGCCGAGGCCGAGCGCCGGCAACTGCCCGACCCGTCCCACAGTGCCGTCGGCATGGCCGTCCTGGCGGTCGCCGAACGGCTCCTGGCCGACGCCCCGGACCGCGTGGTGGCGTTCACCAGCCTGGCCCGGGCCATCCGCGAGAGCAGCGTGCCCACGGTGAACGCGGCGTTCACCGGCGGCAGCGGCCCGGTGGTCGCCACCGAGCAGGCGATCCTCGACCACAATCGCCGCGTCAAGACCCGCCAGGCCGCCGCCGTCCATCCCCGCGAAGGCACGCTGTGGCTGGATTACCCGTTCACGATCACGACCGATGACGGTACCCGCCGCCGTACCGCACGCCAATTCGAAACGGCCCTGCGCGGTAAGGACTCCAAGGCGGACATACGCGCACATGGATTTCGCAACGACCTGAAACCACCACCCCAGGTACTGCCCCTTCCCACGGACGTACGGCGCCTCCTGCAGTCTTATGCGCGCCTTTCCCTTCCCACCCGTCTGCTGGTGCTGTTCGACATCTCCGGCTCCATGGGTGAAAAGGTCGCGCCGGGCGTGAACCGCCTCCAGGCCACCGCGCAGGTCGCCCAGGGCGGCCTGCAACTGCTCGCCAACGACAGCGAGCTCGGCATCTGGGCGTTCTCCACGGAGCTGGCCGGCGAACAGGACTGGATCGAGCAGGTGCCGATGGCGCCGCTCGGCGAGCGGATCGGCTCGGTCACCCACCGCCAGCGCATCCTGTCCGAACTGGGACGGCTGCGGGTCAAGCGCGGCGGCGACACCGGCCTGTACGACTCGCTGCTCGCCGCGTTCCGGATGATGAAGCGCACCTACCGGCCGGAGATGGTCAACACCGTCCTGCTCTTCACCGATGGCCGCAACGAGGACGACAACGGCCCGAGCTTCTCCGACACCCTGGCCGACCTGCATCTGGAGTACGACCCGGCCCGGCCCGTCCAAGTGATCCTGCAGGGCTACGGCGACAACGTCGACGTCGGCGACCTCGAACAGCTGGCCAAGGCCACCCGCGGCATCGTTCAGGTCGCCCGTACACCGGAGGAGAGCCAGCGCCTCCTCCTGGAGGCCATGTCCCGCCGAGTCTGCACCCCCAACTGCTAGGCAGTGTTTCTGAAGACCCGGCCCAGTGCACTCGCCTGGCGGCTCGTTCCGTGACCGGTTCTTGTGCGAGCGCGGCATCGCTTCGCGATCTGGCCGGTGAGGCTCGCCTTCGGCTTTGCCTCCCCGGCCAGGTAGCGCGCTCGCGCGGTGGCTGAGGCCACTTTGAGACGGGCCCTAGCCCCTCCCCACTGCCAGTGCTCCTCACTGCCGGTGCTCCTCGCCTTCCACCATGTCTCGCCTCCGAGCGCTACTCGAACGCCCGCATGACGCCCCGCCCGCATCACGCCCCGCCCACCTGTCGCCGATCCCTCCGAGCGCGCCGCCCGGACCGACCATCACTCCCGATCCTCTGATATGCCCGATCCCTCCGAGCCGCTACTGTCATGGCTTCTGGGGTAAACATCGCTTCTGGGATAGACGCTGCTTCTGGGGCAAAGGGGAGACGGTGACTGATTTCGAGTTCGTGGACTCCCACGTCCACTTCTGGGAGCCCACCAGGCACGGGTGGTACACCGCGCTGCGTGACTTCGCGCCCGACCTTTACCGCGACTACCTGCCCGCCGACCACGTCGCCGATGCCGCGGGAGTCCACCTGACCGGCATCGTGCACGTGTCGGCGACCACCGCGCCCCGGGCATTCCTGGACGAGACGCGCTGGCTGGACGAGCTGCACAGGAAGACCGGCGTTCCGAACGCCCTCCTCGGGACCATCGACCCGCACGGCCCGTTCGAGGACATCGAACGGGACCTGCGGGCCCAGGCCGAGAGCCCCGCGTTCCGCGGCATCCGGGTCCTGGCGGGCCTGGACCCGTCCGCCGAGGACACCGCACGCCTCTTCGCGCTGCTGGGGGACAACGGCTGGATCTTCGACCTCGTCGCCCACCCCGGCGACGTGGACGGCTTCGCGCGCGCCATCGAACGGGCCCCCGGCACCACGTTCGTCCTGGAGCACACCGGCTGGCCTTCGGGCGAGGGCTCCGAAGAGTTCCGTCACTGGCAGGAAGGCGTCACCCGCCTGGCCGCCCTCCCCAACGTGGACTGCAAGCTCTCCGGCCTCCCCATGGCCCTCGGCACCATGGACGCAGCCCGGCTGCGTCCCTGGATCGAGACCTGCCTGGATCTCTTCGGAGTCGAGCGTTGCTTCTTCGGAAGCAACTTCCCCGTCGACGGCCTCGCCGGTACCTACGCGGAGATGATGGAGGCGTACCAGAAGATCACTTCCCAGCTCTCAGTGGAGGACCGCCGCGCCCTCTTCGCCACCAACGCCCGCCGCCGCTACAACATCTAGGCTGCTGTGTTTCCAAAGCCCCGGCCCACGGTGCTCGCCTGGCGGCTCGCATCTGACCGGTTCTCGTGCGAGCGCGGCATCGCTCCGCGATCTGCCCGATGACGCAGCAGATTGAGGCGTCGTCGGCACGGCGGGCCGCAGGTGGGACCCAATGGGCCGCGGGTGGGTGAGGGCTGTTCAGAAGCTGTTCAGGTAGAAGCGGGTGCCTTGGTCGTCGGTGCATTCGGCGAGGGCGCCATAGGGCTGGTGTTGCGGGTCGGAGGCGGTGCCGCCGGCGGCGCGGACTCGGGCCACCGACGTGTCGATGTCGGCGACCGCGTAGATGGGGACGGCGGTCGGGCGGTCGTGGCCGCCGTGCATGCCGGTCATGGGGCGGACCTCCTCGCCGTGGACGCGGACCGACCAGCCGTCGACGACGCTCCCCGGGACGAACGTCCAGTCCAGGACCGTGCTGAAGAAGGCGCGTGCGCGGGTGGAGTCGGGGACCTCCAGGGTCAGGTACGTGACCTCGCCCGATGCGGGGGTGGGGGAGGCCGATCCCGGCTCGCCGCTGTCCTCGTACACCGCGAAGGCCAGGCCCTGGTCGTCGGTGCACATCGAGATCCGGCCGTACGGCTCCTGTTGCGGCTCCTCGGCCTCGCCTCCGGCGGCGCGGACGCGGTGGACCGCTTCGTGGACGTCGTCGACCGCGAAGCACAGGAACAGCGTGCGGTGGTCCTGGCCGCCCTGGACACCGATGTGCTGGCGCAGGCCTTCGACCTGGCGGCCCTCGGGAACGCTGCCCGGGGCGAAGCGCCAGTCCAGGACGGATCCGTAGAAGGCGGTGGCCCGTTCGGCGTCCGGAAGCCAGAGGGAGACGTAGCCGATGTCGCCATGGCGGGGACCCGAGGTGGGTGAAGTGATCATCCAGCGGTGGCCGAACGGGTCGGTGATCACGCCGTTGCGGCCGTGCGGGTAGTCGGCGACGGGACGGGCGAGGCCGGCGCCCTCGTCGACGGCGCGGGCGACGACCGCGTCGACGTCCGGGACGGTGAGGTAGACGGACTGGCTGGGGCCGCCGCGTGTGCGGGGGGCCAGCAGATCGAGCTCGGGCCACTCGTCGGCCAGCATCAGGATCGAGTCGCCGACGGCCAGCTCGGCATGCCCGAGCCGGCCGTCCTCCATCATCACCGGCTCGCCTTGCGGGTGGGCACCGAAGACCCGTGCGTACCAGCCGAGAGCGCGCCGGCCGTCGTCGACGCAGAGGTACGGGGTGAGCGATCGGATCTCCGCCTTGCGGGCGGATGCGGTGCCGGTGGCCGTGGTCTCGGTGTCGCCGGTGGTCGTGGTGTCCATGATGTCTCCCGTGGGTCGCAGCAGCGCCTGGCGCACGCGCTCGCGTAGCCGGGCGGCGAAGATCGGATCGGGGTCGGCCGGGGTGATCGGCGCGCGGAGGGCCTCCAGCGGGTCAGCCATCGCGGCCCTCCTTTCCAGGGCGGTACTCGTCTCCAGAGCGGTGCTCGTCTTCAGGGCGGTGCTCGTCGTAGGCGCGGCGGAACGCGGCCCTGGCCCGTACCAGCAGGGCCTCGGTGGCGTGCAGGGTGCGCCCCAGATGGTCGGCGACCTGCGGCACCGGCAGCCCGTCCAGGTAGCGCAGGGTCAGCGCGGCCTTGTGGTGCGGGCCCAGCGTGGCCAGGACGTGCCGGGCGACCAGCGCGTCCAGATGCTCGTCCCAGGGGTCCTCGGTGCCGGACCGGCCGCCTTCGACCGCACGGAGACTTCGCTCCTCGCGTGCCGCGCGGCGCCAGTGGTCGGCCAGCTTGTGCCGGGCCACCCCGACCAGCCAGGCGGCCGACAGCGCTGGCGGGACGTCCTTGCGTACGGCCTCGACCGCGGCCAGGAAGGTCTCCGCGGTGAGGTCCTCGGCCAGCGCCCGCCGCCCGCATCGGGACAGCAGGTAGCCGTAGACCTCGGGCAGCGCCTCGTCATAGAGCGCGAGTAGCGCCGGGCCCGGGTCCGGCACGACCTCCTGCCTCCCCATGCCCCTCCATCGTGTGGCGGCCCGCTTCTCCGACGGGCGGGGACGGAGTTTCTTCTACCCTTCCGTTTCCACCTGGGGGTCTTCGTTCCACCAGTTCTGCATCCTTTCCGCTCGTTTCCTCCTCTCCGCCCTATGCTCTGAGCTCCAGGCTTCCCCCAGCTCCAGGCCTTCCCCTGAGCTCCAGGCCTTCCCCCAAGCCACTGGTTGCCCTCAATCCTGTGCTCCCTCGGTGAGGTGATCCAGCGGCGAGGGCCAAGCGCCTGCGGTCACGGAACCGCGGAGGCACGCAGATACGCAGATGCGCCTAACGGAACGAGATGGCTCCGGGGTAGTGGCCAGAGGCGCAGGTGAAGCCGAGGCGGCCGGGTTCGGGCGTGCCCAGGTCGAGGCGGGTGTCGCCGGTCTCGGGAAGCATCCGTTCCAGGCCCTTGGACGGGATGGTGAACGCGCGGGTGCAGCCGCGGTTGCCGTGCGTCCGTACGACCAGGACCGTGCGTACCCCCGAACGGGCCGTCACGAGCGCGGGCCGGTAGCCGCGGTCGGCGGCGCCGATGGTGATGACCTGGGTACCCGTGCTGTCGGTCATGACGTTGCGGGCGGTGGCGGCGCCGGCCGGCCCGGGCAGCCAGCCGCCCAGCCGGAGCCCGGACAGCAGCGTCCAGCCCGCGACGGCGACCAGGGCGACGCCGACGAACGCCGTCAGCCGCCCGCGCAGGACGGCCATGCCGCGTCCGAGACCCATGCCGAGCAGGGCCGCGACGGGTGCGGTGCCCAGGACGAAGCCGGCCATCACGGCGGCCCCCGCGAGCGCGGAACGTGAGGTGATCGCCAGCAGTTCGGTAGAGAGAGTGACCCCGCAGGGCAGCAGGACCGTGGCCGCGCCGAGTGCCGCGGGCCGGCGCGTCCGTGCGCGGCGCGGGGGAGCGGTAGCACAGTGTTCCGCTCCTGTGCCGGGTTCCGCTCCTGAGCAGTGTTCCGCTCCTGAGCCGATTGTCGAACGGTGGAGCAGGCGGCGGGCCGGCGGGAAGCCGAGCAGGTCCAGCGCGAAGACGAGGATCACGGCGGCCGCGGCGAGCATCAGCGCGGCCCGTGCTCGCGGACCCGGCTGTACGGCGGCGCCCACGATGCCCAGCAGGGCGCCCAACGCCGTATGGGTGACGAGCTTCGCCGTCAGGAAGGCCGTGACCGGGACGGCGGGACGCGGTGCGTCGCGCACCGCCCCGGTCAGCAGCCCCAGCTGGACCGCCGCACACGAGCCGCCGCCGGCCAGCAACCCGGTCCCGGCGCCCGTGAGGAAGAGCACGGCGGCGTCGCCCATCAGGGTCCCCGCTCCTGTCCGGCCTATTCGCGGCCCTGTCCGCCGGTGTCAGCCCTGCTTGTAGTAGCTGTGCTTGTAGTGGCTGTGCTTGTAGTAGCGCTGCCGGTGTATCCGGCTTCGTGCTCGTCGGAAGGGTGCCACGTACTGCTCCTTTCCGGGGCGATCCCCCGGCACTCGGGATCCTTACCCTCAGGTGCCGTACATGTCATGGCGGCGGACCCAGTGGAAGATGCCCTCCTCTTGGCGTCCCACGCAAAGGCGATGTTGTCCTGACCCACCTGTACGGACCAGGCGCGTTACGCGAACTCATCGCCACATACGAAAATCTTTTCGAACGCCGCCATCCGATGAGTTCCCTTACGCGACGGGGTCAGTAAGCGCGAAAGGAGCCTGCATGATGATGAGTGAGCGGGACGCGACGGCGCTGCAGAGGTACGGCGTGGGGCTACTGGAACGAGCGGTGGCCTTCACGCTGGAGACCCTGGACGCGCCGCCGCCGTTCACCGCGCGGGACCTTTACCGACCCACACCCTGCGAGGGCTGGGACCTGGGGATGCTGCTGCAACACATGGACGACTCGCTAGCCGCACTGCACGAGGCCGTGAGCACGGGTACGGTCCAGTTGTTTCCGCACCCGGGTGAGTGTCCGCAGGATCTCGTGGGCGCCGTACAGGACGGTGCCGTACGCCTGCTCGAGGCATGGCGCGACGCCGATCGCGCCGACCGCGTCATCACAGTGGCGGGCTGCCCAATACGGGCGGGGGTCGTGGCCGGTACGGGGGCCGTCGAGTTGGTCGTGCACGCTTGGGACGTCGCCTGGGCCCGGGGTGGCGAGGCCGAGATTCCGGCCCCGCTCGCGGAACGGCTGCTGCGCCTCACACCGCTGCTCGTACCCGGTCACGCCCGTTCCGGCCTGTTCGCGCCACCGATCGCGGCATCTCCCGGGTCCCCACCCAGTGACCGGCTGATCGCCTACCTCGGCCGCGACCCGCGCATGGCCCATGCTCGTACGGCATAGGGCGCGCTCGCGCTCCGTACGGCGAGGTCGGGCTTGTACGGCCAGGTCACGCTTGTTCGGTCAGGTCAGGTTGTTCGGCCAGGTCAGGTTGTACGGCGAGGCCGGGGCACGTGCGGTGAGGTCAGGCGCGGACGGCGTAGGTGCGGACGCCGCCTGTCTCCGCGGAGTCCAGGACGCCCTGGTCGACCAGGACGTCGAGATGGGCGTCGATCTCCAGGATGGCCAGCATCTGGCTGAAGCCGTCCAGCTCGTCGAGCTTCTTCTGGCGACGGGTCCACGGCATCGCCCGGGCGACCTCGTACGCGGTCGCGTGACCCGCTCTGACCTGGGCCGCGGCGACGTTCAGCCGGGCCTCGTGGTGCTTGATCAGCTCGTCGATCCGGACGTGCGTGCTGGCGGTCACCGCGCCGTGCGCGGGCAGCAGCAGCGTGTCGGGCATGTCGCGGACGAGCCGCAGCGAGTCCAGGTAGCTGCGCAGCGGCTTGGGCTCTGGCGCGGCCTCCAGGCCGATCGACGGCGAGATGTGCGGCAGTACGTGGTCGCCCGAGAACAGCAGGCCGGCGTCGGCGTCGCGGAGCACGATGTGGCCCCGGGTGTGCCCGGGCGTGGCGAACACGTCCAGGCCCCGGCGCTTGAGCGCGATCCGCTCGCCGTCGTCCAGCCACCCGTCGGGCGTGCCGTCGGGCCAGTCGCCCTCGCGCTCGCCACGGTCCCAGCTGAGGACCTCATCGGCCAGGTCGGCGGCACCGCAGCGGCGCAGCAGTTCGGCCTGGCCGGAATGGCTGGGGCCGCCGGCCGCGGCGGTGGCCTCGATCGATGGGCGCTCGCCCCGGCCGATCCTGACCCGGGTCCCGAACGACTGGCGGAGAGTCAGCGCCTGCGAGTAGTGGTCGCCGTGCGCGTGCGTCACCAGGAACTGGCTGACGTCCTCCAGCCGGTGCCCGAGCGTGCGCAGTGCGGCGCCCAGGGCGGCGCGGCTGTCGGGCATCGCCCAGCCGGAGTCGACCAGGACCGGTCCTGCGGGGTCGTCCACCACGTAGACGTTGACGGAATGCAGGGAGGGGATGGGGAGTTCCAGCGGGATCCGGTGCACGCCGGGGGCCACCGGGTGCGCCCCCGGCTCGGTCCAGTCCGCCGGTTGCTCAAAGGCCGGTACCGCCACCGCGCGCCCCCTCGATTTTAGAATCACGTTCGGGAGAACGGTACTTCATGAGTGTTTCCGCTTTGTACGCCGGGGTCCGGGATCGGGGTGCTTCCCGGCCGGCGTGATCACTCGTCCTGGACCTTGCGGCGCGCCTTGGCGGCCGCCTCGGCGGCCTGGTCACGCCGGTGCTCGACCTTCTCCAGGTGCCGCTCGGCCGTCTCCTGGCGCCTGATCGCCTTGTCCAGTTCCCGGCGCAGCCGTCCAGCCTCCGCGTCGGCCGACTTGCGTTCCTCCTGGGCGTCATAGACCTCCGCCTCGCGTTCCGCCAGTTCCCGATCGGCCTCCTCTGCCTTCTTGCGCGCCCGCTCGACCGCCGCGGCGGACCTGCGCGGCCGTTCCTGCCTTTCCGGCTCTGCCTTTTGCTGTGCCTCTTGTTGTGCCTCTTGCTTCTCTGCCTCTGCCTCTGCCTCTGCTTCTTGCTCTTGTTCTGTCGCTCGCTCCCGCCGGACCCCTTGCTCTGCCTTCTGTCCTGCCCCTTGCCGTGTCTCAGCTTTCGCCTTCTTTTGCCGGGGAGCCGGCGAGGCTTGCGGCGCGGGGAACCCGGCCGGGACGAATCCGGTATGGCTCCGCGGCTGGGTCAGACGGCCCTGCCTGACCTCGTCCGCTACATCGGCGTCCACGGTCGCGGCCTGCAGGGTGTCCTCGACCTCTCGTACGGCGGGGTCCCGCAGCGGATGGCCGCCCTCCTCGGCCAGCTCCCGTGCCCTCCGTACCAGCAGCGCCACCAGCTCGCCGCGCCGCTGCTCCAGCCCGCCGATGCTCCCGCCCGACGACCACGCCTCGCGCATCTGCGTACCGACGTCCAGGAGCCACCCCAGCTCCTCCCCGGCGGAACGGGACAGCAGGTTGACCGCCCAGGCGGGCAGCGTCGGCCGGCGCAGCGCCCCGATCTTCTTCGCGAGCGCGGCGTCGCCCGCCGTCTTGGCCTCCTGTACGAGGCGCTTGCGCGTGTCCATGAAGTCGTCCGGGGCGACCCCGTAGAGATCATGGGCGGCGCTGGAAAGGTCCACGTGCCGGTCCTACCCGCGCAGGGCGTCCAGCACGAGCCCGAGCAGCCGTTCCGGTCGTCCGGAATCGGCGCCGTCCTGCCCCCTGGTGGCGAGTGCGACACCGACGACGAGGTCGATCATGTCGACGGCCGAGACGTCGGCGCGGGCGGTTCCCGCGCGCTGGGCCCGGTCGAGCAGCCCGGCGGCGGCGTCCCTGATCGCCTGGTGGCAGTCCATCCCGAGATCCGCGGTCTCCTCGGCGATCAACCGGCCGGCCAGGCCGTGATCGGTGCTCGCGTGCGCCAGGAACGCGCGCAGCCACTCGGTCAGTGCCTCGTCCGGCGGCGCGGTGTCGCGAAGCTCCGCGGCCCGGGCGCTCAGCCGCTCGATCCGGTCGGCGAGCACCGCGGCCTGCAGTGCCGCCCGGGTGGGGAAGTGCCGGTAGAGCGTTCCAGGGCCGATGCCCGCGCGCCGGGCGATCTCGTTCAGGGACGCTCCGGGCCCTTCGGCGGCGAAGGTCTCCCGGGCGACCTCGACGATCCGCTCCCGGTTGCGCAACGCGTCCGCGCGCGGTGTCCGTCCCTGTCCGGGCCGTCTCTGTGGTGCCGTCATCGGCCCGGTCCCCTCTCGCCGTCATCCGTTGCTGTCGATTGTTGCGGTCGTCCTCCGGCCGCCTGACCCGTCCTCGCCTGGCCAACCCCGGCTGGCCGATCTCGCCTGTCCAACCTCGCCTGGCCAATCCCGGCTAGCCAAACGGAGAGGTTCTCCGTATCGTAGCCGACATCAACCGGAGAACCTCTCCGGTTAAGTGCCTGTGAGGGCTGAACGCGCGGGCGGATTAAGGCCCGAGCGGTCACGAATCACGATCGAAGTGTTCGAGGAGAGCGACGATGACCGATGATGTACGCCGCGGCCTGGGCCGTGTCGGGGTGTGGACGTTCGCGTTCGAGGGGCAGCCGGCCGGGCGGGTCCGCGAGGCGGCGGCCGAGATCGAGGAACTGGGGTACGGGGCGCTGTGGTTCGGTGAGGCGTTCGGCCGGGACACGGTCGGGCAGGCCTGGCTACTGCTGTCGGCGACGAGCCGCATGGTCGTCGCATCGGGCATCGCCAACATCGCCTTGCGGGACCCGATCGCCATGGCCACGGCCGAGCGCACGCTGGCCGAGGCGTTCCCTGGCCGGTATGTGCTCGGGCTCGGCGGCCACCGCGTGGACGACACCCCCGGCCAGTTGGACGGCTACACGCTCCCTCCCTGGGCCGCGCGGTCGCGACCATGACCGATTACCTGGACCGGATGGACGCGCTGCCCGTCCACTCCGTACCGCCGGAGGTCCCGCCGCGCCGGGTCCTGGGAGCTCTCGGCCCGAGGATGCTGGATCTGGCCGGCCGCCGGACGTGGGGAGCGCATCCGTACTTCGTTCCCGTGAGCCACACCGTACGGGCCAGGGCGATCATGGGCCCGGACACGTTCCTCGGAGTCGAGCAGGCCGTCGTCCTGGACACCGATCTCGACCGGGCGCGGGAGGTGGCGCGGGCGCATGTCGGCGGCTATGTCGAGGCGGCGCCGCACCAGACCGCGAACCTGAGGCGACTCGGCTTCGGCGACGCCGATCTGATCGGCGGGCCGAGCGACCGGCTGGTGGACGAGATCGTCGCGTACGGGGACGCCGAGACGATCCGCAAGCGCGTCCTGGAGCATCTGGACGCTGGTGCCGACCACGTGTGCCTGCAGGTGCTCACCGCCGACCCGGCCGCACTACCGCTGCCCGAATGGAGGGAGCTGGCGGCCGCCGTCCTCTGAACGGCAAGTCCCTGACGGCCGAGTCTCTGAAGGCGATTGAGGTCTTGCCCGACCGCGCGTACAGGCGGACAGTCGCAGATGGGCGGCGGAAGGGCGAGGAGACCCATGGGACAAGAGGAGCAGGAGGCCCCGGACGCCCCACGGGCGGCCGTGGGGGCGGGCGCCGCGCGGGCCGTCGGGATCAGCAAGGTGTACGGGGCGGGCGATACCGAGGTCAGAGCCCTGGACGGGGTGACGGTGGCGTTCCCCGAGGGCCGCTTCACCGCCGTGATGGGGCCCAGCGGCTCGGGAAAGTCCACGCTGCTGCATTGCATGGCCGGGCTCGACCGGGTCAGCGGCGGCGAGGTATGGATCGGCGACACCGAGCTGAGCCGGCTCTCCGACCGCAAGCTGACACTGCTGCGCCGCGAACGGGTCGGGTTCGTGTTCCAGGCGTTCAACCTGATCCCCACCCTCACCGCAGAGGAGAACATCGAGCTGCCCCTGTCGATCGCCGGTGAAAAACCGGACCGGAGCTGGCTCGAGCGGGTCGTCGCGCAGCTGGGTCTCGGCAAGCGGCGAGGGCACCGTCCCACCGAGCTGTCGGGCGGCGAGCAGCAGCGGGTCGCGGTCGCCCGCGCGCTGCTGTCGCGGCCGACGATCGTGTTCGCCGACGAGCCGACGGGCAACCTCGACTCCCGTACGAGCGCGGAGCTGCTGACGTTCATGCGGCGCTCGGTGGACGAGTTCGGGCAGACGATCGTGATGGTCACCCACGATCCGAGCGCCGCCGCGTACGCCGACCGGGTGCTGTTCCTGGCCGACGGCCTGATCGTCGAGGAGATGGAAGGCCCGACGGCCGAGAAGGTCCTGGACTTCCTCAAGGACCTCGACCACGGGACTCTCGACCACGGGGACGCCGACTACAGGGACGCCGACCACAGGGACCTCGGGGAGTGATGCGGCATGTGGCGGTTCACGTTCCGCAGCCTGCTGGCCCACAAGCTGAGGTTGGCGCTCACCGGGCTCGCGATCGTTCTCGGGGTCGGCTTCGTCGCGGGCACCTATGTGCTCACCGACACCATCGACAAGACGTTCTCGCAGCTGTTCACCGACGTCACCAAGGGCATCGACGTCGCGGTACGCGGTAAGGAGTCGTTCACCACCCAGGGCATGGAGAACCGGACTCCGGTCCCCGACGCCGTGCGCGACCGGATCGCCGGGGTCGAGGGCGTCCAGGCGGCCGAGGGCAGCGTGGTGGGGTACGCGCAGTTCATCGGCAAGGACGGCAAGCCGGTCACGACGGGCGGGGCACCGACACTCGGGCTGTCGGTCTACACCACCCCCGAGCTCCAGCGCTCGGTCTCGCTGCGCAGCGGTCGGCTGCCCGCCGGCCCCGGCGAGGTCGTGGTGGACGTCCGCACGGCGGAGAAGCAGGGCTTCAAGGCCGGTGACCGGATCCGGATCCTGTTCCAGGGACCGCCACGCGAGTTCACCGTCACCGGCCTGGTGGGCTTCGGCGAGGCCGACAACCTGGCCGGCGCGACGCTCGCGGGCTTCGATATCGGTACCGCGCGGCAGGTGCTCAACCGGCCGGGGGTCTTCGACGAGATCGACGTCGTCGCGGCGCCCGGGGTGAGCCCCGAGGAACTGCGCGACCGGATCCGCGCCCGGCTCGGCCCGTCCTACCAGGTGCTGACGGGGGAGGAGTTCGCCGAGGAGAACGCCCGCGCGGTCGGCGCGTTCACCGGATTCATCAACATCGCGCTGCTGTCGTTCGCGTTCGTGGCGCTCTTCGTCGGCTCGTTCATCATCGTCAACACCTTCTCGATCATCCTGGCCCAGCGCGCCCGCGAGCTGGCCCTGCTGCGCTGCCTGGGCGCCTCCCGCAGGCAGCTGCTGTGGTCGGTGCTGACCGAATCCGCGCTGGTCGGGCTGGTGGCGTCGCTGATCGGGGTCGGCGCCGGCATCCTGATCGCGCTCGGCCTGCGGGAGCTGTTCGCCGCGCTCGGCGGCGACCTGCCCACCACCTCGCTCCAGGTCAGGCCACGTACGATCATCGTGGGACTGGCCGTCGGGATGGTGGTCACCGTTCTGGCCGCGCTGCTGCCCGCCCTGCGGGCCACCCGCGTACCGCCGGTCGCCGCCGTCCAGGAGGCGACGATGGCCGCGCCCGCCCGGATCGGCAAGGTACGGATCGCGCTGGGAGCCGTCCTGTCCGCGGCCGGCGTCGCGCTGCTGCTGGCCGGCCTGTTCACCGGCGGCGCCGGCAACCCGCTCGCCCTCACCGCCGCCGGCGCGGTCGTGATCTTCCTCGGTATCGCCGTGCTCAGCCCGCTGATCGCCCGCCCGCTGTCCCGCGTGCTGGGCTGGCCGTTCGCCCGCTGGGCCGGGCAGCCCGGCAAGCTCGCCCGGCAGAACGCGATGCGCATCCCGCGCCGGACCGCAGCCACCGCCGCCGCGCTGATGATCGGTCTGGCGCTGGTCAGCCTGGTCACGATCCTGGCCGCGTCGATGAAGGAGTCGGTGACCCGCGTCCTGGACGAGACGGTCGCCGCCGACTACATCCTGACCGGCCCGTCCGGCGGCATGGCCGGCTTCAGCCCCGATGTGGTGGCACGCCTGTCGGCGCTGCCCGAGGTCGAGGCGGCCGCCGGACTGCGGCCCGGAGCGTTCAAGCTGGACGACGGCAGGACGCAGGGGCTGATGGGCGTGGACCCGGTCGCCTACGCCGGTACGGTCCGTACCGAGTCCACGTCCGGACGCCTCGCCGACCTGGCCTCGGGCGGACTGGCCATCAGGGAGGACACCGCCGAACAGCACGGCTGGAAGGTCGGCGACACCGTCACCCTGCGCTTCCCCGTCGGCGGTCCCGAACGCCTCCCGATCAAGGCCATCTACGAGGACAACCAGCTCAACGGCGCGTACCTGCTCGCCATGCGCGACTTCCAGCGCCACTACGCCGACCAGCTCGACGTCTTCGCGTACGTCAAGGCCAAGCCGGACGTCACACCCGCCGCCTCCCGCGCGGCCGTCGACCGCGTCGTCGCCGCGTACCCGGGAGTCGAGGTACGCGACCAGGCCGAATACAAGAAGACCCAAGCCGACCAGATCGACCAGATCCTGATCCTCTTCTATGTCCTGCTCGCGCTAGCCGTGGTCATCGCGTTCATCGGCATCATCAACACCCTCGCCCTGTCCGTCCTGGAACGCGTCCGCGAGCTGGGCCTGCTGCGCGCCGTCGGCATGACCCGGGGCCAGTTGCGCGCCATGATCCGCTGGGAGGCCGTCATCATCTCGGTGCTGGGCGCCGTCCTCGGCCTGGCCATCGGCGTCTTCTTCGGCTGGACCATGGTCACCTCCCTGGACGAGGAGGGCATCACCGAGTTCGCCCTGCCGGTCGGTACCCTGCTCGCCCTGGTGATCGCGGCGGGCCTGGTCGGCTTCGTCTCCGCCGTCCTGCCCGGCCGCCGCGCCGCCCGCATCGACGTCCTGAGAGCCATCACCACCGAGTGACCTGCAGCCATCACCACGGAGTGTCCTACGAACGGAGCCACCTACGAACCGAGCGACCTGCAACCAGGTGACCGACGAGTGAGGCGACCTGGCAATCCGATGACCTACGAGCGCGGCGACCTGGCAACCCGGCGACCCCCGGCGACCTGGCAACCCGGTGTCTTGGAAACTCGGCTCTGCCAACCGGCGACTCTGCGAGCCCGACCTGGTTACCAGACCATCTGGTTACCCGACCACCTGGTAACCAGGCGGCCTACAACGAGCGCGACCAGTGCTGGCCGACGAGGTCATGGCCGAAACTCCGATGCGGTTCCTCGTCGACCAGCTCGAATCCGGCGGCCTGGTAGATCCGCCGCGCTGACACCAGCACGTCGTTGGTCCACAGGGTGATCTCCCGGTATCCGGCCTCCTGGGCGAACCGCAGGCACTCGTCCACCAGCCGGGATCCGATGCCCAGCCCGCGAGCGGACGGGTGCACCAACAGGATCCGGAGCTTGGCCGTCCCCTCGCCGCCGTCGACGCAGAAGACGCATCCCACCCGCCGTCCGTCCACCTCGGCGATCCAGGCCGCCTCCCGTACGGGATCGTTCTGCTCGGCGTAGTCGGCGACGATCCGAGCCACCAGGGCCTCGAAGCCCCCGTCCCATCCGAACTGCTCCGCGTAGACCTCGCCGTGGGCCTGCACCACCCACCCGAGGTCACCGGGCTCGCCCAGCGGCCGCACCGTCACCGGCGTACTTGTCACCTGAGTTCTGCCGGTAGTGCGCATCCTGCACCAGCTCCCACTGACACGACTGTTTCAGTACGGCTACGGTAACACCATGGCCAGCGACGAGCCCGTCCCTTCCGCACGCCGTACCGAACTGCTCGAACGCGCCTACCGATACGCGCTCGAGCACGGCCTCGCCGAACTGTCGCTGCGCCCGCTCGCCGCGGCGATCGGCTCCAGCCCCCGCGTGCTGCTCTACTTGTTCGGTAGCAAGGACGGCCTCGTGCGCGCCCTGCTGGCTCGTGCCCGCACCGAGGAGATCGCCCTCCTGGACGGCCTCCGCGACCGCGCCGGCCAACGCCCCATCGGCTTGGAGACAGCGGCCGATCAGCTCTGGACCTGGCTCGCCGCCCCAGCCCGCCGACCGCTGCTCACCCTGTGGGTCGAGGGCTACAGCCGTTCGCTGCTCGGCAGCGACGGCCCCTGGGCCGGCTTCGCCGCCGCCAGCGTCGACGACTGGCTGACCGTCCTCGCCGCGACCCAAGCTCCCGGCGAACGCGCCACGGCACCAGGCGAACAGCACCGCACCCTCGTGCTGGCGATCCTCCGGGGCGCCCTGCTCGACCTTCTCGCCACCGGCGACGAACAACGCACCACCGCCGCCGTCCAAGCCCAACTCGCCGCCCTGCGCCCGACCCGATCTCGCAAGGCGTCCCGCCCGACCACGGCCGAAAGTCCCCGCCGCTGAGGGCTCCCACCGTCTGAGGGGTGCATTCCCCGCCCTGCTAGGCCACCTGGTTCGCCTGCCCCACCGCTCCCGGGCCCTCGGCGCAGGTGCGCGCCGAATCAGGCGGAGAGTCGGCAATCAAGTACTCCCGGACGATCAATGAAATACGCCTTGCGATCAAGAAACTACTCTAGGTAGTCTTAGAACGTGAGTTCGAGAGTGATGGATGTGGAGTCGCTGACCACCGGTGAGCTGGTGGCCGCAGCGGCGTCGATCGCCGCCGAACTCGCCCGCCGCGGGCCTTCGGCCGCAGAACTCATTTCAGAGCGCATCTCAAAGCCGACCCCAGAATCCATCTCAGAGTCGATCTCAGGGTCCGTCTTAGAGTCACGCGCGGAGCGAGGGATGGAGTCCGGATCAAGGCCCGGCTCGTGGCCTGGTTCGGGGGACGATCAAGGGGCTGGTTCGGGGTGGGTGTCGGCGGCGGTGTGCCTGGAGTGGGCCGAGACCCTGGTCCGTGCCGCCGATGTGCAGGAGGGCTTCCTGGCCCGTTTGATCGCCGTGGTGGAGGCATCCGGTGAGATGCGCCGGTGGGGCTATCCGTCCGCGCAGGCGTGGCTGCGGTCCCGCCTGGGGATGCGTGATGCCCGCGCCAAGGAACGCGTCCTGCTCGCGCGCCAGTTGCCACGGCTGCCCGAGACCGCGGAACGGCTGGCCGACGGCACCCTGTCCTGCGGATACGCGGTCGCGATCGTTCAATCGGTGGCCCGCCTCGACGATGACGACTGCGCCAAGGCCGAGACGCTGCTGCTGGCCATGGCCGACGACGGGTTCTCGGCGGGGAAGGTCGCGGCGTTCGGGTCCCGGATCCGGGATGTGATCGCCGAACGCGACGGCACCGACCACGCCCCCGACGACGCCGCACGCGGCTACCAGCGCTCCTGGCTCACCTCGACGCGGTCCCTGGACGGCGGCCGGTATATCAAGGGCTGGCTGAACGCTGAAGACGCCGCCGTCCTCGACGGCACTTTAGGGCCGCTGGCCAAGCCTGCCGGTCCCGAAGACCTGCGCGATCTGGCCGAACGCACCGCCGCCGCCCTCACCACCGTCCTGTCCGGCGGCCATCACACCACCAAGGTCACCCTCATCTGCGATCTGGACACCCTCACCGGCGGTGACACCCCGACGCGGCTGCCCGACGGCACCCCGATCCCCGCCGCACAGGCACGCCGGATCGCGCTGTCGGCCGGGGTGTCGCCGCTGCTGCTGGGATCTGGTGGTCTCCCGTTGTATCTGGGGCGGCGGGCCCGGTTCGCCAGCCCTGCCCAGCGCCGCGTCCTGGAAGCCCTCTACCCCACCTGCGCCGTCCAAGGCTGCGAAGTCCCCGGCACGCTGGCCGAGGTCGACCACGTCGACGGATGGGCCCTGGACAGTGGCGCCACCGACATCGACCGCCTCACCCTGTGCTGCGGATGGCACAACCGCTGGCGCCACACCAACCCCCACCAAATCAGCATCGAAACAGACGAAAACGGACGATTCGTCTACCGACTCCTGCCTCCGCCCGACCGACACACCGGCTATAAGGCACCACCGTGGACGCAACAGAACGACCGCGACCGTCCGGCGGCGAACATCCCTGCTCAACGCACAAGCCCAGCGACTTCCGCCAGACGAATTCAACGCCTGTATCGGTCAACGAGATCCCGCCGGACCGAGATGGCCGGGCCGCCCAACGAACCGGAGGAATCGGGTGACACGCAAACTCCGTACCGATGGCGCACCGCCTGACAGCATCCACGGCCAAGGCGTGTTTCAAAATCCAGGGTTGCCGTCGCCTGTGGTTGATTGCGGCGATGTGGTGCGGGGCCGATGGGCCCGGACATCTACGGGGCGTCCATCGGGATCGCGAGCCGTCATCGTCCATTGCGTGGGCAGTGTCTCGATCTGCCCGACCGGCCACCCGCCGACCCGGATTCGTTCGCGAACCTCACACAGTTGCGCGTACGTTCCTACTCGCAGCCCCCATCCCGCCCGGTTCAGGGGGTCGAGATCAGCGGTGGAGGCGGTAGCGGTTTCGACTATCATCAGGTGGTCGGCCCCGCCGACATCGATGACGGCGATCCGTGGATCGGCGGGAGTCGCAGCGCGCTCGAATGCGAGCCTTGCTCCGAGCATCTCTGTGTAGTAGGCCACGAGCCGGTCGAGGTCGGTCGTGGATAGTGTCAGATGATTGATTCCGAGCAGATCGTGCATGATCGACTGAGCGTAGTCCAGCCGCTGGACGGTGCCTAGACGAGCCATTCCGAATGATCAGCGGTCGTAGGCGGCGATCAGTGGTCGTGTGAGGGGCTGGCTGATCTTGTGGTGATGCCGGGGCCGTCCTGTGGGTGGTAGAGCTCTTGGGCATGGGCCGAGTCGATGGGCCCGTCTTGGTCAAGGTGCAAGAAGTGGTCCAGTTGCCACGCCTGCGAACTGCCGGCTTGGCGGTTGGTGGTGGTCACCCAGGGCGGGTAGACGCGGAAGGCTCGTTTGCCTCCGGAACCGTGTACTGACACGACACCGCGTCGGCTGAGCGTGTCCATGGGAAAGACGAACTGGCCGAAGTGGTGATGGTCGCGGGTGCTGATGACGAAGAGATCGACGGGGTCGGTGGCGTCGAAAGGCTGGATGGGCCCGCCCGGGGCTCTCTTCCACACGGTGACGAACTGGCCGACCTTGGTGGGGGTCGTTCTGGCTGCGCGGAAGCGGATGGCGAGGCCGTCAAGGGTGAAGGCGTGGGCGGCGTAGTCGGCGCTCTCGGCTTCGGGGACCGGCTGCGAGCAGGTGAACCCGCAAGCGTCGTAGACGAGCACTTTCGCCGCGATGAGGTCTGTGTGAACCGGGGTGGTGTCCGACCACGGTTCGAGGCCGGTGGGGTAGGGATCGGATGAACACTCGCGGTTCGACGTCATTCGGTCACCCTGTCACGGGTGCTTGGACGGTCACCGGCTCGACCCGGGGGGTGTGGCTCTCGTCGCGCCGATCCGAATACTGACGTTGTGCCCGGAACGCAGGACAGGACGTCCAAGATCGTTGTGTGACGAACAACCTGGACGCCCTGCTGGCCGCGCTGTACGTGGAGATCGACGACGAGATCGGAGGCGCTAGGTGGCTGGGCCGACCTCCGCGGCTGATGGACTCCGAGCTCGTCTGCCTCGCTGTCGCGCAGGCGCTGCTGGGCTGTACCTCGGAGTCGCGGTGGCTGCGGTTCGTGGACTCCCGACTGGGGGCGATGTTCCCGTACGTGCCCAGGCAGCCGGGCTGGAACGAGCGGCTGCGGGCCGTGCTGCCGGTGGTCGAGAAGGCGATACGACTGCTGGCGGTGGACACCGGCTTCTGGTTCGACAACCACTGGATCGTCGACTCCACGCCGGTGGAGTGTGGCCGCTCGCGCCCGACGGTGAAGCGGTCAGGCCTGGCCGGCTGGGCCGGATAAGGGTACTGCGCCGGCCACAGCCGCTTCTTCTGGGGCCTTCGCCTGTTCCTGGTGTGCACCCCGTCCGGGATGCCGATCCTGTGGCCGTTGGCGAACCCGAAGATCGGCGAGCGTGAGGTACTGACGGCGATGCTGGACCGCGAACCGGAGACGGTCACCGGCCGGCCGGGGCTGCTGGTGATCTCCGACAAGGGCTTCGCCTCCAAGGGGTTCGAGGCCGGCCTGGCCCTGCGGGGGCGTCGAGTTGCTGCGGCCGTCGTTCAAGCGGGAGAGGAATCGCAAGAGCGAGGGCCTGCTGAAGTCGGTGCGGCAGTTGATCGAGTCGGTCAACGACACCCTCAAAGGGCAACTCGACCTGGAACAGCACGGCGGGCGGACCTTCGAGGGCGTCGCCGTCCGCGTTGCCCAGCGCATCCTCGCGATGGCCGCGGCGATCTGGCACGACCACAAGACCAGCCAGCCAGTCACACGCTCGCTCATCGCCTACGACCACTGATCACATCGGAATGACTCGTCTAATACCAGGCCGATAGCGCAAGTTCCATGGCGCTAGGCCGGTAGCGCTAGGCCGGTAGTGCTAGGTCAGTAGCGCTAGGTCAGTAGCGCTAGGTTAATTACATAAGGCCAATAGCGCGTAGCGTCGATAGGTCTAGGCCAAGGGAATCGATCGTCCGCGCTCCTCTTCTGGACGGGGACCGAAGATGCGCCTGTCGGCCTCATCGATACGGATGTCGTTGATGCTGGCCTCGCGCCGGCGCATCAGTCCTTCGGCGTCGAACTCCCAGAGTTCGTTGCCGTAACTGCGCCACCATTGGCCAGCGGCGTCATTCCACTCATAATGGAATCGCACCGCCATCCGGTTCTCGCGGAATCCCCACAGTTCCTTGCGGAGTGCGTAGTCCTGCTCCCGCTCCCATTTCCGGGTGAGGAACTCGATGATCTCTTCCCTGCCGGTGATGAAGTCGCCTCGGTTTCGCCAGACCGAGTCGGGGGTGTAGGCGAGCGCCACCCGCTGCGGATCGCGCGTGTTCCACGCGTCCTCGGCCGCCTGGACTTTCTTGCGGGCGTCCTCTTCGGTGGTGAACGGAGGTACGGGCGGGCGGGACATGGTTGGGGCTCCACGCTCTCGTGTAATGCGGTCGGTCGTCATGGCTCCAGCGTCGCGCCCGCGAACGTCCCCTCCCATGTCCATCTGGCCATGATCCCCACACATATGGACATGAAGGATCGGTACCCTGGGGCCGTGTCGAGGAGAAGCGTGACGGTCCTGGCCTACGAGGGCGTCCGGATGATGGACGTGACCGCCCCGCTGGAGGTGTTCAGCACCGCGGCCGGACTGGGCGGCCGGTATGAGACGGCTCTGTGCACGCCCGACGGGGAACCCGTCACGACGGCCGCCGGCGTCCGGCTGATGCCGACCACACCGGTGATTGCCATGGGGGAGACCCACACCCTGGTGGTGCCCGGGTCACCGGAGTTCCCGCGCGTCCCGGCGCCCGCCGGGCTTCTCGACGCGATCGCCTCTCTGTCCGGTACATGCCATCGCATCGCCTCCGTCTGCACCGGCGCGTTCGCTCTCGCACAGGCGGGTCTGCTGGACGGCCGGCGGGCGACCACCCACTGGCGGCACGCGGCGACACTGGCCCGCGTCCATCCCAGGATCACGGTCGAGCCCGACGCGATCTACGTCCGGGACGGGGCGGTGCTCACCTCGGCCGGCGTCACCGCCGGTATCGACCTCGCTCTGGCCATGGTCGAGGAGGATGAGGGGGCCGACCTGGCTCGCGAGGTGGCCCGCGACCTCGTGGTGTTCCTCCAGCGGCCTGGCGGCCAGTCCCAGTTCTCCGTGGCCTCCCGTACGCCGCGGCCCCGGCACGACCCTCTGCGGGGTCTGCTCGACGAAATCGTCGCCGCCCCCGCCGGCGACCATTCGCTGCGGGCCATGGCCGCGCGGGCGGGGATGAGCGTCCGGCACCTCACCCGGCTCTTCCACCAGGACGTCGGCAGTACCCCCGCCGCCTACGTCGAGTCCGTACGCCTGGAGGCGGCGCAATCGCTCCTGGAATCGGGTGAGACCGTCACCGGGGCGGCGCAGCGATCCGGGCTCGGCAGCGACGAGTCCCTCCGCCGCGCCTTCCTGCGCCATCTGGGTGTGACCCCTTCGGCCTACCGGGCGCGCTTCCGTACCGCGCTGTCCAAGGGCCCCCACCGTCCGGTCTCGCGATCGGCGCCGCACTCCGCCCTCATGGATAGACCTGCTGCTCCAGTCCGCGCGAGTTAGTTCAACTGCCCTTGAGCCTCTGGTCTTCGCATTCACCCTGGCCGCCGCTGATGGTGATCAGTCGCGCACGGTCGATGACCGGCGGCGGGACTCGGCATGGTCGGCCCCGCAGCCGGAATTGATCGGTGCCGCCAAGGTGGCTAGCCTGATCGCCGTGCGGCCGGGACGTGGGAGCCGCAACGATCGCGTGAGGCTGGAAGAGGCCCGACCACGGGGCCCCGACCACGGCAAGCTGCTCGACCACCCCGCCATGGAGTTGGGAACCGACTGACGATGAGCGCGGAAGAGGATTTCAAGCAGGTCGGTGCCGAAATGGCCGACCTGGGTGTATGGATCTCCAGCATGATGGGGAGTCCCGCGCTCAAAGATCATGCGGGGAAGGTGTTCGCGAGCCTGCAGCGCGACCACGCGATGGTGTTCCGGCTGGTGAGGGATACCCCCGAACATGCGGCCGCGCTCAAGCTGCCCGGGGCGTCCCTGTTCGACCCGTCGGGGAAAGGCCGGGAGATCAAGGACTGGGTGGTCGTGCCCCACTCCTCGGCCGAGAAATGGACGGATCTGGCAGAGGCCGCCCTCAGCCGCCCACGCTGATCAGTAGGTGACGTCGAACGGCCTGACGGCGGACGCCTGAGCCCGCCTTCAACCTTCCAGACCTCGCAACCTTCCGGGCACTGACGCCACCGGTTCTCGCAATGCCGCCGGGCTCTGTGATGTGGCGAACGGAAGTCGGCTCCACCTTCGCGTTCCGTGCGGCCCCGGCCGGGCTCGTCCGGCACGGTGAGTTCCAGCGAGTTCTGGCCTCACCTCGTCATCGAGGCCTGCTGTCTCGCATCCCAACGGGGCAAGGATGGCACCTGCTGTCCCAGCTCACGAAGTCGGCGCGATGTCATCAAGTCGGACCCGCTCGGCTGGCCTGCAGCGCTCAAAGCCGTGCCACGTTGGCCGGTCTGCGCATCCCCCCTTCGGGGGAACGGCCCCCGTCCGTGTTCCCCCGGAGGGGGATCAGATTCCCTCCAGTGGGTGGTGATCATGCCCGGCACAGTTGCGATCTTTGGTGTGGATCGGGCAGCCAGGCCCGCCGGACCAAAGGGATCGACAATGACTGCTCAGATCGATGCGCCAGTGACCGTCGGGCGGGTGCGTACCGCGTGGAGAGGCGCCCACGCCCCAGTGGCCGGGGTGCCCCGCTGGGCACGGATCGCCGCATACACCGTTCCGCTCACTGTGCTGCCCTCCGGCCTCTGGCGGATCGCGGGCATCACATTCCATCTGCCCATCGACATCAACGAGGGCGGCCACGGGTCCGGCGACCTTCCGTCGTGGCTGCCGATGGAGCTGTACGTCGTGCTGCTGTCGGTGCTCTCGGAGTTGCTGGCGTTCACCGCCATCGGCTTGATCGCCAGGTGGGGAGAGGTCTTTCCGCGCTGGATCCCGGGCCTGGGCGGCAGGCGGGTACCGACGCGCGCCGTCGTCGTCACCGCCGCGCTCGGCGCCGCGGTGCTGACGGTCGTGTGGACCGTCGGCTTCGTCGCTCTGTTCGCCGGAGTCACCGTCACAGGTGAGCCGACTCCCGCGGACTTCCCCACACAAGCAGGCGGCTGGCAGGCCGCGATCTTCTACCTCTGCTACCTCCCGCTCCTGCTGTGGGGTCCACTGCTCGCCGCCGTCACCTTCGCCTACCACCGGCGTCGCCGGAACCACTGACCCTTTGGCCGTCAAAGGAGCCACTGAGGAAGGGGCCCTCCGCAACCGGCCTGGCTGGGTGGGGCCACAACTCGCACGAACATGAATCAGCGTCACCTCAGTGGAGCCGGAGATCACTGAGGACTGGGGCCGGCTTTCGTTCGCACAACCAGGCTCTGCCACACGGGTCTGACCCACACGCCACCGGGCCATTGGGGATCGCTCGGAATGGCCCCTCCCGAGGAGTCGGCATCTGGCCGCGGCAGCCTCCTTGCTCCGGCGTTCGAACGGAGACCGCCGCGTCCCCGATCTTGCCGGCAAACCGCGTGTTGTCGGCGTCCGCTAGGACAGCAGCCGTCGGCGGAGCCGCTCGTCGAGTTGCTCGGCGGCCTCTCGGGGGACCCCGCACAGATGGAGGAAGCCACGAGCGGCCCGGCCGTCCACCGGCTCGAAGTGGTACGACCAGGAGCCGTCGAAGCAGGGACGCCGATGAGCCGTGACGGTCACGGCCCTGGCCTCCTGACCGTGGGCGTAGGCCCGGAGCGCGGGAGGTGACTGCTCGTTGAGCACCGTGACCTGCCAGCCTTGGCGCCCGATCTCGGCCGCCAGCTCGTACAGATAGCGGGACGCCCGGTGATGGCCTGGGAGAAGTCGCCGGCATGCCTTCATCAGGGTGCGAGACGTGCCCATACGACCTTGCCTCCTCCCTCGATCGGGCGGACGCCCCAGGCGGCGGTGATGTCGGCGATCGTCGGCAGCCCCCGGCCACCGGTCGAGGCGTGGTTCTCCGGCAGAACGGTCGGCTGCCCGTCACCCGAGTCGTAGACCTCCAGTAGGAGAAGGCCGTCCCGCGCGCCGACCGACAGCCGGACGATGATCGTTCCCTGTCCGTAGCGGTAGGCATTGGTGACCAGTTCCGAGACCACCACACGTGCCAGGTAGTCATCGGGAATGTCCCATTTGGCGAAGATTTCCGCCACGAATCGGCGGGCCTGCAAAGGGGCTTTGTCGGTTGACTCCAGGATGATGGTAGGAGTTTCGGTCTGTGGTACTTCTGCCCGGTCTGTGTAGATCTCCCGGGCGGAATGCGCGTCCATCATGGCTGTGACCTTTGGAACAGTGTCCGAATGGGCTGGTTGAATCATGCGCCCTGTGGCACGCTGAATTCGGAAAAGGTAGTACGGCTGGCCAAAGCCGATCCGTCTCAACTCGCCCCCAGCCATCAATGGCCATCGCTGGTCATCACTGGCCGAAACGAAACGGAGCAGTTCCCATGCCGCAGCGACCGAACGACCTCCGCCCTGGGAGTCTCCCGAGACCCTCTTCGGGAGCGAGTTGCGTCACTACAGGGAGGCCGCAGGCTTGAGTTGCACCCAGCTCAGCAACAAGATCCCGTTCGCCAAGAGCACGATCAGCGCCGTCGAACGCGCCGAAATGCGCTGCGACCGCAGCCTGCCCGTGGAAGTCGACAAGGTCCTCGACACGCGCGGCGCCCTCACCCGCCTATGGGACGGCCTGTTCAAACACCTCGGCGCCATCCCCGCTTGGTTCACGGACTGGTACAAGCACGAGCCGGAGGCCATCAGTGTAAGAAGTTTCCAGCCGCTCGTCGTCCCAGGACTAGTGCAAACGCCGGACTATGCACGTGCCCTTCTGAACGGAAATGAAGCAGCGGTAGAAGCCAGAATCGCACGGCAGAGCCTCCTTGTACGAGAAGAGCCTCCGCCGCCGAGTTTGATGTACGTCCTCGATGAGTCGGTGCTCCACCGCGACATCGGTGGCCCGGACGTGATGCGTGCGCAGTTGGAACACCTGGCCGCCGTCGCATCGCATCAGGTGAGGATCCAGATCGTCCCCAGCGTGAACCACGGTGGACTGACAGGAGCCTTCTTCGTAGGTACGCTGGCGGGTGGAATCGAGTTGGCATACAGGGACGCAGAGATCCGGGGAGAGACCACGGCTGATCGCGAAGACATCACGCGCCTCAGTGAGACTTTTTCGTTGATCCAGTCACAGGCCTACCCGCAGAATCAATCAATCGACCTTATAAGGAAAGTGGCGAAAGAACGATGGACGTGAACCGCCCACAGTGGCGCAAGGCATCCCGCAGTTCGAACAACGGTGGCGACTGTGTTGAGCTCGCGGCCTTCGCTGATTCCGTGGCCCTGCGTGACAGCAAGGATCCGGACGGGCCCAAGCTTCGACTCGTCCGAAGTGACTTCCGGGGATTTGTAACGGCGGTCAAGAATCTCTAGTCCGGTGACCACGACGATCCCGCCGTGCCGCTCGCTTCCGTTGACTCGTGGCGTGTTCGCCGCTGGCGGTGGGGTTTCAGGCGAACACGCCACGAGTCAACGCGCCGGGTACGCCGGTGGACGCGGCCATTGATCATCTGGCGTGCTGAATCGTTGCTCCGGCCGGAATGAGCGAGGATCCGGTCTTCCCCCCCGTTCGATCACACCTGTGGTGCGCCGAACGGTGCGGCTTGCGGGTGGCGTCGTTGTGCAGGACCAGTTATGCAGGACCCGATGGGCAGCCGGATACGGTACCGCTCGCCTTCGAGTACGACGGGACCTACTTCTGGGGCGGCGGGTCAGGCCCATCGGTGGTGGATACCCGAAAATTCCGCAATGTCGGAGCTGGGAATCACGAGGTTGCGCTGGTGGTCGATGACCTGGTGTCGCTCGACCCGTTCGTTGCGCGGGGGATACGTTTCTGCGGGGGATACGTTTCTACGGTGAGGCCGAGGGGCCGGTCGAGCGCGTCGGGATGGTCGGCCCGGGCCATTATCTGCGTATCACTCCAGCCGTTTCGTGGAGCTGGAAACTGGCGGGCGAGTTCGTCGGCGGAACCTGGTACGAGACACGGCGCACCGCCCACCAGCCATCGGCTCCGCTGGGGCCTGTTCCGACGGGATGAGCGGCGCCGTGTAGCGGAGCTGGAAGTCCGTGCAACTGAGCTGAAGTAGGGGGCCGACTCCGGCTGAATCTCCTGTCATGCGCGCTCGGCAGCACGGTGACGGGGCAGCACGGTGACGGGGCAGCACGGAGGGCGGAACCGAAGTGGCAGCCGTCCGGCGGTGGTGTGCCTGATGCGCGCCCGCTCGGCGCGGCCCTACGAGTAGACCGTGGCGCCGGTCGCCGTGACGAACTGGGCAAGTGCCTGTTCCGCGCGGTTCGCGTCTCGATCGGCCTGCTCTGCCGTTTCCGCGTCGTGAACCTGCTCGGTGATCGCGAACGCTCGCTCAGCCAGCTCCACGATCTGTGGATCGCGGGCCGCCAGCTGGACACGGAGCAGATCGTAGGCTGCCGTCGAGCGGACGCGAAAGGACTGCGCGTGCGATTCTAGAGTGGTTGGGGAGCCAGGTGCCTCAAGACGCCGACGGACGTAGTCGCATTCGGCGCGACGGTAGTACGAGAGCCCATTGGCGAAGGCGTCGTAGGCGGCGACTCGGTCTTCCCGTTGTTGCCGCTCGCGGCGTCGCTCAATGCGACGAAACAACCACCATTGCGTTATGGAACCGGCCAGAACACTGAGCAGAAAGAGCAACGCGCCGGCAACGTTGCTTCCACTGAGACTCATGGCGCTAGTGGATCACAACCCGCTGCCGATTTCCTAGCCTCGCCGTTTCGGTTGGGGTTGCTGGGGTGCTGGGCGGGGTTGTTTTGGGGCTGGGTCGGCCGGTGGGCATGGTGGCGGCCCGACGCGGGGTCGGGTTCTCCAGGGTCCTTGGGTCGGGGGTGGGCGGGGACGGCAGGTCAGCTGGCGGGGCGGGGTAATGCGGCCGGACGGCGGAATGCGGCGGCGAGTTCATGCCGCCGGGGCCAGGTCATCGATATTCGCAAGCGCAGGCGGCGGCCGCCTCGGCTGATTCGGGCGGCGACGTGCAGGAGCCGGTAACGCAGTTTCTTGGGTTCGGCAGTCGCGAGCTCGCCGTCCAGCAGGAGGACGCGGGTCCAGGCCAGGAGGTCGATTGCCGCGAGGCTGAGTTCGAGCCAGGCAGCGTTGACACCGAAGCGGCGGGAGGGAAAGCGACCGAAACCGGTGGTCTTGCCGCACCGGATGTGGTCCTCGACGGTGGCGTGTCCCTGGTGGCGGACCTCAAGGAACTGAGCCGAGCCGGAGGTGAATGGGGTGCCGGTGAGGAAGACCTGGTGCCGCAGGCCCTCGGCCTGATCGAACAGTGACAGCTCTGGGCCCCGGGATGGGGACGTTCCCGCCGAACGATGATGCGGGTGCCGTCCGGATAGCCGGCAAGGTCGACCATGCCGGTCAGCTCGGCGACCTCGGCCCCGGCACGTGGTCGAACACCTCTCCCTCGGCCAGTTTGACGCGCGAGATTACTCATGCGAGAGTAATCGCATGTCCTCGATCCGGCTGTTCATCCTGTCCTCCTTCGCCACACATGGCGAAATGCACGGTCACCAGGTCCGCACGCAAGCCGAGCAGGAGTACGTCCACCTGTGGACCGACATCTCCGTGGGCAGCGTGTACGGCGCCATCAAACGCCTCGCCGGCGAGGGCCTGCTCGAAGAAGTACGCAGCGAACAGGACGGCAATCGACCGGCACGCCAGATCTACGCCATCACCGCGGCAGGACGTGACGTCCTCGCCGAGCTCCGCCACCGGAGCCTGCGGGACATCTGGTGGAAATTCGACCCCTTCGACCTGGCGCTGACCCGCGTCGACCCGGACACACTGACCGATCTGCCAGAGGTCCTCTCGGCACGCCTGGCGGCGGTGCGCGACCTGCTCGAACAGACGAAAAGGGTGAACGCGGACGCCCTGGAGCATGTATCGGTGAGCGAGAAATGGGCGCTGCGCCACACCGAATACCGTCTCCAGGCCGAGGTCAGCTGGCTGGAAGACCTCATCGCCGCCGCACCGGACATCGTCGCCGACGAGCAATCAGGGGTAAAACCCACGCGAGGGTAGCCTGCCGTCGCACCTGGTGTACGCCGTCACCGCGGCCGGACGTGACACGCACGCTCGCCCAGCCTCGTCCTCTGCGCCTCGGCCACCCCGGCCGACGTCCGTCCCGTTCAACGCGCCGCTCACCCATGTCCGGCCGCGACACCGTCGCCTGCAACCAAGGCCGCAACCCGGCCAAGTCCCGACCCCCACCCACGGCCCTGCTCACACCGAACGAGACGGGGCTCGATCAACCATGTCCACTCAAGGGAGAACACCAGTGTCCGAACAGATCCGCCCCTTCACCCTGTCCGTGCCCGAGGAACAGCTGACCGACCTGCGTGAGCGGCTCTCCCGCGTCCGGTGGCCCGAACGCGAGACCGTCCCCGGCACCGGCCAGGGACTGCCGCTCGCGAAAATCCAGGCGCTCAGTGACTACTGGCGCGCAGGCTACGACTGGAGGGCCGCGGAGAAGACCCTCAACGACTTCGGCCAGTTCACGACCACCATCGACGGCCTCGACATCCACTTCCTCCACGTCCGCTCACCGGAACCCGACGCACTCCCGCTGGTCATGACCCACGGGTGGCCGGGCTCGGTACTGGAATTCCGCAAGGTGATCGGCCCACTGACCGACCCCGCCGCCCACGGAGGCGACCCGCGTCACGCCTTCCACCTCGTCATCCCCTCGCTGCCGGGGTTCGGCTTCTCCGGAAAGCCGGCCGAGTCCGGCTGGGGATACCCCCGTATCGCCGACGCCTGGATCACCCTGATGGACCGCCTGGGATACCGGCGCTGGGGCGCCCAGGGCGGCGACCTCGGCGCCGCGGTCACCGACGAGATCGGCCACAAGGCACCGCCCGGCTGCGTCGGGCTCCATCTCAACTTCACCATGATCCAGCCGACCCCCGAAGAAATCGCCGACGCCACCCCGGACGAAAAAGCAATGCTGGAACGCGCCGGCGCCTTCTGGGAAAAGAAGGCGAGCTACCTGGGCATGCAGTCCAACAGCCCGCAGACCATCGGCTACTCCCTCGCCGACTCCCCGACCGGGCTCGCGGCCTGGATATACGCGCTGTTCCAGGACATCTGCGAAACACCGGGGAACGCCGAAGCCTCCTTGTCGCCCGACGAGATCCTCGACAGCATCATGCTCTACTGGCTGCCCAACACCGGAACGTCCGCGGCCAGGATGTACTGGGAGATGATGCAGACCGGTTGGTGGCCGCCGGCAACAACCGACGACCCCATCACCGTACCGACGGGATTCAGCATGTTCCCCGCCGAACCCATGCGGAAGTCACGGCGCTGGGTGGAACGCCGCTACAGCAACGTCATCCACTTCAACGAGCCCGACAAGGGCGGCCACTTCGCCGCTCTGGAACAGCCCGACCTCTTCGTCGACGAGATCAGGGAAAGTTTCAGCACCCTACGCTGATCCTCCAGCGCCGGTCGTTTCCCCATCAAAACCCTCCAGGAGCCAATCCAGCTCTCCTGGACAAAGACACGTCGGAACGCCGCTTCTATCCCATGGATTGACGGCAGGGGCTCCAGTAACGGAGCCCTGAGACGAGTCTGTTCCTGCGCATGACACGTGCCGCGTTCGAGAATCCCGGTGCCGCGCGGCCGCCGGCCCCCGCAGCACAGTTGTGAAGGCACCGGTCAGCCGGCTGCCTCGACGAGGTTAACCAGCAGACGGACCCGGCGCGGCTGACCACCCTCCGCCTGTCGGCCGAGACGACAACCTTGGGACGCGACCCGCGTAGTGCGCACGTAGAAAGTGCCTTCCCGCTGCAGTGAGAAAAGCCCTGCACAAGCCTCATCACCCCACCTCAGACGGCACTTTCGCCTTTCCTCTCCTGATCCGGAAACGGCCGCAACTGAAACGCGCGGGCTAGGGTGCGTTCTTCGATTACGGGCGGGGATCTGGACTCGCGGAGGGATCGGGGTTCCGGCCGTCCAGTTGATGCAGGTCATGCGCAGTCGCGTTTCGGGCGGCTTTGTCAGCCGCATGTTCCAGTCGGCTTCGGTGGTTGTCCCACCATGCCGAGTCGCCTGGCGCCATGCTGGCGTTTTGCTTGTTCGTCCCCACGGCACCGTCTGTGAGTTCTCGGATGATGTCGGCGTGCCCGGCGTGCCGGTGCGTATCAGCGATCACGCGCACGACGGCATGGTGCAACGTCACCTTGTCCCTGTCGTTGGGCCACCAGGGCACTCGGCCGATCGTGTCCAGCGCCAGTGCGTCGATCGTCGCGTCCGCGTGGGTCCATGCCCGGTGGTAGAGCGCGACGATGTGCTCGCGTGACTCGTCGGCGGTGGCCCACATGTCCGCGTTGGGATCGGCACCGTCTTCGACCCAGGGCAGCGGCTCGCCGGAGGGCCGCCCGAAGGTGTCGCCGAGGTAGCCCAGCTCCACGGTGGCCGCGTGCTTGACCAGGCCCAGGATGTTGGTGCCGGTCGGCGTGAACGGGCGGCGCACGTCGTACTCCGTGAGACCTTCGAGCTTCCACAGCAGCGCATCCCGGGCGGCCTGCAGGTAGAAGTGCAGGTCGGTCTTGGGATCCGATGCGGTCATGGGGCCATTCTGCCGCTCCGGTGATCACGCAGTTCGATCGGGACGGAGGCTGCCCGATCGTGCGGGATAGCATCAAGGGCCACCGCCGGGGCTTCAGGAACGGGAGACTCTGTGACAGGTTCGCCTGGCGAAGCGCATCACGTGGGCCATTCGACCGCCGGTCCCCGCGCACGGAGACCGGGAGCGTTCAAGACGGGCGTCACCCTGCTCGTTCTATCGGCTTTTGCCTACGGTTTCTTGGAATTCACGGGCGAAGGGCAATCGGGCGTTCTGAAGATGACCGTCGGGACGTCCGTCTTGGCGGCCATGTACGGGGCATTCGTCCTGTGGGTCGTCAGCGGTAGCCAGCATGCCAGGACAGCGATGCTCAATGCCGTCATCGTGATGTGCACCTGTCGGTTGATCTGGGTTCATGGAATAGAAGGCCTGGCCGCCTACTCTGTCGCGCTGGTCACCTCGATCGTTGGAATGGTGCTGCTGTACGTGCCGAAAAGCAAGTCGTACATCGCCGCCAGGGAGTCGTACATTGCCGGGCTGCAAGTCCGGAGGTTGTTCGAGGAGCGCGGGAAGGACGGTGAGCGCCTGCACATCGTGTACGGGATCGCCGACATACTCGGCATGAGTCCGAAGGCGGTTTACCTGCATCTCGACGTCGACCAGCGGAGGCAACCGCCCCGGTCGCTGGACGATGGGTGATCGGATACCGACGGCGCATTGACGGCGAGAGGGCCGCGCCTACTTTCGCACGCGGAAGCGGAGCGTCGTGACGGCGCCCGACCGGGTGTTGCTGAAGGGCTCCAGGTCGATCCTGTCCAGACTCGGGGGCGAGAAGCGAACGCCGTCGCCGAGTAGCAGCGGCAGGACGTACACCAGGATCGTCGTCGACGAGCCCGCGCTGCAGGCACTGGGCGGCCACGTCGGTGCCGAGGATCTCCAGGTTCCTGTCGCCCGCGGTGCTGCGTGCCGTGACAACGGCTTCCTCGAGTTCACAGGTGAGGAATGTGACGGCAGGGTCCGGCTCGTCGGGAGGTCTGTGGGTGAGGATGAACTGTGCGCCCCCGTCGTAGGAGGTGTCCTGCGCTCCCGTCGTAAGCGCATCACGTCCTGTCGCCGCCGTCATCGAGAGGGGCAGGAACCAGACGCTGTCAGTGACTTGCGCCGAGCTTCGTCAGTGGCGTGTCGGCCCGCTCACTCGCGCAGCACCGCCTGCATGATCGCGCCGGCCACCGGCCCGGCCGCCCCGCCGCCGCTGCCCTTACCTTCGGTGATGACGGCGAAGGCGTATTTGGGCTTGTCCATCGGGGCGAAGCCCATGAACCAGCGGGCGTTGGGGTTGTCCCCGCCCTGCTCGGCGGTGCCGGTCTTGCCGGCGATGTTGAACTGCGCCAGGTTCTTGGCGGTGCCCTCGGTGACCACGGCCCGCATCATGTCGGCCAGCTGGTCGGCCGTGTCCTCCTTGATCGCCTGGGCGAACCGGGTGGGTTCGGCCTTGTAGAGCTCGCTCTGGTCCTGGGCCCTGACCTTCTGCACGAGGTACGGCTTCATGATCTTGCCGTCGTTGGCGACCGCGGAGGCGACCATCGCCATCTGCAGCGGGGTGGAGCGGACGTTCTCCTGGCCGATGCCGGAACGGGCGGTGCCGTCCTGGCCGGTCTGGATGGTCTCGCCCGTCTTGGCGTTCTTGATCGAGACCGGCACGTCACTTTCAGTGGCGTACAGGTCGGGCTCGATCTCCACCCGCTTGTTGAAACCGAACTTGCTGGCGCCCTGGTTGAGCCGCTCGATGCCCATCTGCATCGCCAACTCGGCGAACGTGGTGTTGCAGGACTCGGCGAACGCGCCGCGCAGGCTGGCCGAACCGGCGCACTCACCCGTGTCGTGCGAGTTGCGTAGCGGGCTGTTCGATTCCGGCAGGACAAGCCGGCCGGTGTTGACCCGGCTGCTGCTGGTGAGGTTGTTCTGTTCCATCGCGATGGCGGCGGTGACCGTTTTGAAGGTGGAGCCGGGCGGGAAGGTCTGGCTCATCGCGTTGTCGATCAGCGGCTTGATCACGCCGGGTGTGTTCTCCAGCTGGACCAGCCGCTTGCCGCCGGGGATGCCCTTCTGCGGGGTGACCTCGTTGGGGTCGAAGGAGGGGTAGGAGGCCAGTACCACGATCGCGCCGGTCTCGATGTCGATCACCGCGGCGCCGGCCCGCCGGGACGTGCTGCCCTTGAGCCGGTTGTAGGCCAGTGTCTGGGCCTGGGTGTTGAGGGCGAGTTCGACGTTGGCGCCTTCGGCCTTCTTGCCGATGAAGGTGTCGAACCAGCGCTGCTGGGTGATTCGCTTGTCCTTGCCGCCCAGCAGCGAGTTGTAGGCCATCTCGACCTTGGAGGCGCCGCCGTTGAAGAATCCGGTGGTGGGCGAGAAGATCAGCCCGTCCTTGTAGGTGCGGCCGTATTTGGGGTTGTCCTTGCCGGTCAGGTCGGACTTGGCCAGGACCTGGCCGCCGGCGGTGATCTGCCCGCGCGGGGAGTTGAACACATCGGCGTACTGCCGGGCGTTGTTGCTGTCGGTGCGCAGCGCCTCCGCCTGGCTGCCCTGCACGTAGTTCAGCTGGGCCATCAGCCCGAAGAACAGCAGGAGCGCGAAGATCGCGACCCGGCGCAGCGGCTTGTCCATGTTCACTGGGTCATGCCCTCATTCCGAATGGCTTGCGGAGCGGGCTTGCGCGCGTCGTGGCTCATCCGCACGAGGATCGCGATGAGGATCCAGTTGGCCCTCAGCGAGGAACCGCCCTGGTGCGGCAACCCGTCGCAGACCCAAGGACCGGACGGTCAGCGCTTGAGCGCCCGGAACTTCTGAGCAGCGCGGTGATCTTCTCATAGTCCGCGTCGCCGTTCAGTTCGGTCAGCAGATCGTCCGGGCACAGTTCGTAGAGTTCCCCCCACCAGCGGCGTGCCTTGGTGTCCCAGATCCGGTAGCCGCCCGGCACTCCTCTGGCCACGTACCGTCTCCTGCTCACCGGCTGCCTCCGAGACGTCGTGCTCTGGGGTGGAGCGTGCTCTGAGGCGGGGCCGCGGTTCGGTGTACGCCTGTCGCATGCCGCTCAACCGTGCAGCCGCGCGTTGAGCCGTGCGGCCTGTCGTGTGAGGTGTTCGCGTTCGGGGAGGCTGGGCGCCGATTCGGCGGCTTCGGCGTAGAGCCGTGCCGCGGTCACCGGGTCGCCGTCACGCTCGTGCAGGTACGCCTTGACGGCGGTGTGGCGGGGCAGGGCGGGGTCGAGTCCGGCCAGGGCGGCCAGGCCGGCCCGGGGGCCGTCCGCCTCACCGACCGCGACGGCCCGGTTGAGGCGCGCCACCGGATTGCCGGTGAGGCGCACCAGTTCGTCGTACCACTCGACGATCTGCACCCAGTCGGTCTCCTCGGCCGCCTGGGCGTCGGCGTGGAGCGCGGCGATGGCGGCCTGGGCCTGGAACTCGCCCAGGCGGTCGCGGCCGAGGGCCGCCTGGAGCACCTCGACGCCCTCGGCGATCAGGCGGGTGTTCCACAGGCCGCGGTCCTGCTCGGCGAGGGGCACCAGCCTGCCGCCGGGACCGGTCCGTGCGATTCTAGAGTGGTTGGGGAGCCAGGTGCCTCAAGATGCCGGCGGACGTAGTCGCATTCGGCGCGGCGGTAGTACGAGAGCCCATTGGCGAAGGTGTCCTAGGCGGCGACTCGGTCTTCCCGTTGTTGCCGCTCGCGGCGTCGCTCAATGCGACGAAACAACGACCATTGCGTTATGGAAGCGGCCAGAACACTGAGCAGGAAGAGTAACGCGGCGGCAGCGTCGCTTCCACTGAGGCCCATGGCGCTAGTGGATCACAACCCGCTGTCGATTTCCTAGGGTGCGTTCTTCGATTACGGGCGCGGATCTGGACCCGCGGAGGGATCGGGGTTCCGACCGTCCAGTTGATGCAGGTCACGCGCAGTCGCGTTCCGGGCGGCTTCCTCAGCCGCATGTTCCAGCCGGCTTCGATGGTTGTCCCACCATGCCGAGTCGCCCGGCCCCACGCTGACGTTTCGCTTGTTCATCCCCACGGCACCGTCTTCGACCCAGGGCAGCGGCTCGCCGGAGGGCCGCCCGAAGGTGTCGCCGAGGTAGCCCAGCTCCACGGTGGCCGCGTGCTTGACCAGGCCCAGGATGTTGGTGCCGGTCGGCGTGAACGGGCGGCGCACGTCGTACTCCGTGAGACCTTCGAGCTTCCACAGCAGCGCATCCCGGGCGGACTGCAGGTAGAAGTGCAGGTCGGTCTTGGGATCCGATGCGGTCATGGGGCCATTCTGCCGCTCCGGTGATCTTCGTTGACCTGGCGGGAGGATCGGACCGGGTCGTTTGAGACGGGGTTGTCCGATCGCGCGGGACCTCGTCTTTCGGAAAGCGCTTGTCTTTCGGGAAGTGCTCGTCTGTCTGGACGTGGTCGCGTGTCTGGACGGTGGCCGTGTCGGGCGGCCGCATGCTGCGAGCGGATCCGCGACTCGCCACAGTAGGGTCGAAAGGTGATCAAGGCCGTGCTGTGGGACGTCGACGACACGATCTTCGATTTCACCGGCTCGGACCGGGCCGGGTTGCTGCGCCACCTCGAGGCGGAGGGGCTGCCTTCGGACGAGGCCGCGTTCGAGCGGTGGGGCCGGATCACCGCGATCGGGTACGGGCGCCTTGCCGCCGGAGTAGTGACCTACGACCAGCAACGCCGCGAGCGCGTCCGCACGTTCCTGGACCGGCCGCTGGGTGATGCCGAGGCGGACGCCTGGTACGGCAGGTACGAGGCGCTGTTCGAGGCGGCCTGGTCGGTGTTCCCTGACGTGGCGGGGGTCCTGGGCGCGCTTCCGTACCGGCAGGGGATCCTGTCCAACTCCAGCACCGTCCACCAGGAACGCAGGATGGCGGCTCTGGGGCTGCGCCATCACTTCGAAGTGCTGCTCTGCTCCGACGGGCTCGGCTGTGCCAAACCACAGCCCTCGGCTTTCCTGGCCGCGTGCGCGGCCCTGGATCTGCCGCCCGCCGAGGTCGCCTATGTCGGCGACAAGCTCGACGTGGACGCTGTGGGCGCACGGAACGCGGGCCTGCACGGCATCTGGCTTGACCGGGCGGGACCGGCCGCGCCGGTGCCGGAGGGCATACACCGGATCTCCTCGCTCGAAGAGCTCCCCGCGGTGCTGGCCCGCTGCTGAGGGGCATGGGCGCCGCTCCGGCCGGACGCCGGACATGGCGTGTTTCTTCTGAGTCGTCTTCCATGGTGTGACATTTCACAATCCTTCGGCGCTGGGGTGAGGAGAGAGCAGGGAGGGGTTCACGGGATGTCCGAGGGCGTCGGCGGTTATCTGGTTGTGGGCAGGAACGACAGGCCGTTGCCGGATCTGCATGTGCTGCGGCCGTTCCTTCCGGCGGTGACCGCGAACCGGCTCCGGGGCGATGGCTGGCAGGTCTGCGAGCTGGACGGGGACGCCGACATCGCGGACAGCGTGTCGCTGCTGGTCGACATCGCCGCCGCGACGTACGCGCCCGCGCTGCTGGCCTCGGTCGTGGACGGGGAGCACGCCGCCGTGGAGGGCTTCAGCGGGCTGAGCGGCTACTGGCGGACGTCGCTGGCCGGTGGGCCGGCCCCGGGTCCGCTGCCGGTCGGGGAGGTGGCGCGGCACCTGGTGGACTGGGCCGCCGCGGCACGCCGTACGGTCGATGCCGAGCCGATCACCGAGTTGCTGCGGGCGCCCGCGCCCCAGCGGGTGGACGGTGCGTTCGAGGAACTGCTCTCGTTGCTCGGCCTGGCGGGTACCGCAGATACCACTCCGGAGACATTGGACGGCCGCGCCGGCTGTGTGACGATCCGGAGATGGACACTCGGCTGAAGGCCTTCCTCGAAGGTGGACCGGCGGATCTCCCCGAGCGGATCGTGGGGATCACGCCGCCCGGTGTGGAGCTCAAGTTTCCGTTCCGCGGCGGGTACGAGCACTTCAGGGTGACACCGCGGCACCACGACACCCCCGAGGGCCGGCTCCCGGTCTTCGTCTGGTCGGGGCGGACCGCCACTGCCAAGTAGGCGCGGACGGCCCGGAGGCCTCCGCGGAGGCGCCGCGGAGGCGTTGCGGAAGCGTCTAGGAAGCGTCGCGGAGGCGCTGTAGAGGCGTTGCGGGCCGGTGACCAGGTCGCGTTCGCGGTCGGGCGCGACCCGGTTCCGTTGTGCGTCGCGCCGGTCGGGCCGGGACGCGCGCACGGTCAGCGGGTGTCCAGGAAATGGTCGAGGACGCGGGTGCCGAAGCGCAGGCCCTCGATCGGTACGCGCTCGTCCACGCCGTGGAACATCCCCAGGTAGTCCAGCTCCGGGCCCAGCATCAGCGGGGCGAAGCCGTAGCTGGTGATGCCGATCCGGTTGAAGGACTTGGCGTCCGTGCCGCCGCCCATCACGTACGGGACGGGGTACGCGGCCGGGTCCTCGGCGAGCAGGGCTCCGGCGAGGGCCGCGAAGGTGGGGCCTGCGGGGTCGGCGGCCGGGGCCTGCTCGTAGTTGATGAACTCGCGGGTGACCTTCGGGCCGAGCAGCCGGTCGATCGTGGCCAGGAACTCCTCGCCGGTGCCCGGCAGGTAGCGGCCGTCGACCTGGGCGTGCGCGGTGCCGGGGACGACGTTGACCTTGTAGCCGGCGTCCAGGCGGGTCGGGTTGGCCGAGTTGCGGATCGTGGACTCGAACAGCCGGCCCGGCGCCCCGAGGCGGCGCGCCTCCTCGTCGAGGCGGTCGTGGTCGAGGGCGGTGCCGAGCGCGCCGGCCAGGCCGTCCAGCAGGGCGCGCACGCCGGGCGTGATCCGTACCGGCCACTCGTACGCGGCCAGCCGGGAGACCGCGTGGGCCATTTCGGCGACCGCGTTGTCGGGCGCGGGCTTGGAGCCGTGCCCGGCGGTGCCGCGCGCGGTGAGCTTCATCCACATCGTGCCGCGCTCACCGGTCGCGATGGGGTAGATCCGCCGCTCGCCGCCCGCCGGCACGCTGAAGCCGCCCGACTCGCTGATCGCCTCGGTGCAGCCGGTGAAGTAGTCGCGGTGCTCGCGCGCCACGTACCGGGAGCCGAAGTCGCCGGTGCACTCCTCGTCGGCCAGGAACGCCAGCACCAGGTCGCCGCGCGTACGGCGGCCCTCGCGCAGCCGCTGCCGTACGACGGCGAGGGTCATCGCCAGGCTGCCCTTCATGTCGACCGCGCCACGGCCCCACACGCACCCGTCGCGGACCTCGCCCGAGAACGGATGGACGGTCCATTCGGCGGGATCGGCCGGGACGACGTCGAGGTGGCCGTGCACCAGGAACGCGGGGTGGGACGGGTCGGTGCCGGCGATCCGCGCGAGCACGCTCGACCGGCCGGGCGCGGACTCCACGATGACGGGATCGGCACCGGCGTCGTCCAGGAGGGCCGCGACATGCTCGGCGGCGGGCCGTTCAGGATCGGCGTCGCCCTCGCCCCGGTTGACGGTCCGGATGCGGATCAGGTCGGCGCACAGTGCCGCGACCTCGCCGGCCGCGCCGAGGCCCTGGTCCCGTACCCGCGGTTCGGTCATCTTCTCCCCGCCTTCCGATTCCCCGGCCTCCCGATGGGCCGGGGCTGGAACCCATGTGCTGCTGGGACGCCTGTGCTACTGGAAACCCGTGCTGCTGGAAACCATGTGCATTTCCGGTGGTATTTCGGCCGATTCCGAAAGGTTCCTTCGATTTTCGGGATGGGCTGACCTGTTGTGACGGCCATGATCATTGCGAGATGGTCTCGATCCGATGAAGAATCGCCAGTGGCGTACCCAAACGCCGCCAACGGTACAACGCTGCCTGCAACGCGCCGGGACGCCTCGCCCGGCCCGGATGAAGCCGACATCAGGGGAAGTGACATCGGGAAGAGGACATCAGGGAAGCGGCCTCGGGAGAAGCAGGCATCGGGGAAAGCGGGCATCGGGGAAAGAGGCATCGAGAGCAGCAGGCATCGGGGAAGCCGACATCGGGTGAAGGAGGACGCATGATCATCCTGAGGGGCGCGCGCCGGAGCGCCGCAGCGCTCACCGCGATGGCGCTGGTGGCGTCGGTCGGGGTCGTGAGCTGTGGCGGCGCCGACGGAGGCACCGGCGACGGGACGTTCACCGTCGGCCATACCGAGCCCGACCATCTGGTGCCGGGCAACACCACCAGCAGCTACTCGTTCAGCGTGCTGAGCGGGCTGTTCGACAACCTGGTGGGACTGACCAAGGACGGCAAGCCGGTCATGCAGGCCGCCCAGTCGGTGGAGAGCGAGGACCAGAAGGTCTGGACGATCAAGGTCAAGCCCGGCCAGAAGTTCCACAATGGCGAGCCGGTCACCGCCGGCAGCTTCGCCGATGCCTGGAGCAACGCCGCGTACGGGCCCAACGCCTACGAGGCCAACGACTACTTCTCGCAGGTCAAGGGGTACGACGAGCTCAACCCCGAGGACGAGGGCGCCAAGCCGAAGGGCGACAAGCTGTCGGGGCTGAAGGTGGTGGACGACACCACGCTCGAGGTCACGCTGAACGAGCCGTTCAACCAATTCCCGCAGCTGCTCACCTATCCGGCGTACGCACCGATGCCCAAGGCCGCCTTCCAGGACCTCAAGGCCTTCGAGAACCAGCCGATCGGCAACGGGCCGTACCGGATCAGCGGCAAGTGGACCCGCAACCAGCCGATCAAGCTCGTCCCGTTCGACGGTTACACCGGGCCGCGCAAGGCTCGGAACAAGGGCGTGACCTGGAAGCCCTACTCCAGCGCCGACACCGCGTACACCGACCTGCGGGCCGGGAAGCTCGACGTGATGCAGACGATCCCGGCCGCCAAGGTGCCCGAGGCCAAGCGCCTGCTGGGTGAACGGTTCCTGCCGCGCAAGATGGGGACCATCGACTACCTGGGCTTCCCGATGTTCGACAAGCGGTTCGCGAGCGCCGACCTGCGCAAGGCGATCTCGATGGCGATCGACCGCAACGGCATCAACAAGGCCGTCTACAACGGCGACTACATCGTGGCCGACTCGCTGCTGCCCGCGATCATCACCGGGCACCGGCCGAACGCGTGCGGGCAGCTGTGCACCTACAACCCTGCCGAGGCCAAGAAGCTGTACGACAAGGCGGGCGGCTTCAAGGGGACGCTGGAGCTGTACTTCTCCAACGCGCAGCCGACGTACTACCAGTGGATGCAGATCGTCGCGAACTCGCTGAAGCAGAACCTCGGCATCACCGACATCCAGTTCCGGCAGGTTCCGGCCGCCGACTACTTCGGGATGCTGTCGCGGCGCGAGGAGAAGGGCCCGTACCGGCAGAACTGGGAGGCCGACTACCCCAGCGCCCAGAACTACCTGCAGAACATGTGGGGCAGCACCGGCAACAAGATGGGCTGGGAGACCACCAAGGAGAACAAGGAGTTCGACGCCCTCATCACCAAGGGCAACGCGGCCGGCACCGAGCCGGAGGCGCTGAAGTTCTACCACCAGGCCGAGGACCTTGCCATCCGCGAGATGCCGCAGATCCCGCTGTGGACATGGGCGGGCCAGGGCGGCCGTTCGGACCGGGTCGACAACGTGACCATCACCCCGTACGCCAGCGGCCTGCTGGCCCACGAAGTGACGGTGAAGTAAGCACCGATGTGGCGCTACGTCCTCCGGCGGCTCCTGCAGTCGATCCCCGTCTTCATCGGCACCACACTGCTGATCTACGTGATGGTGTTCGCGCTGCCGGGCGACCCGATCCAGGCGCTCGCCGGGGACAAGCCGATCCCCGAGTCGGTGCAGCGGACGCTGCGCGAGCGCTACAACCTCGACGACCCGCTGCTGGTCCAGTACGGCAAGTACATGCTGGGCCTGCTCCAGGGCGACCTCGGGGAGAACTACACCGGCCAGAAGGTGTCGGAGATGCTGTCCGGGCGGTGGGGCGTGACGATCCAGCTCGCCCTCACCGCCTGGATCTTCGAGCTGCTGGTCGGGATCGGGCTCGGCGTGTGGGCCGGGCTGCGCCGCGGCAAGCTGGCCGACACGCTGGTCCTCGGCGGCACCACCCTGATGATCGCCGTCCCGGTGTTCGTGCTCGGCTACACCGCGCAGATCCTGCTCGGCGTGCACTGGCAGATCTTCCCGACCGCCGGGACCGACGACGGCTGGCCGCTGAGCTACCTGCTGCCCGGCATGGTGCTGGGCTCGCTCGGGCTCTCGTACGTGGCGCGGCTGACCCGGACCAGCCTCGCCGAGAACCTGCGCGCCGACTACGTCCGTACCGCCCGCGCCAAGGGGCTGACCCGGACACGGGTGGTCGTCCGGCACACGCTGCGCAACTCGCTGATCCCCGTGGTGACCTACCTCGGCGTCGACTTCGGCGTGCTGATGGGCGGCGCCATCGTCACCGAGGGGATCTTCAACCTGCCCGGCATCGGGCAGCAGGTGTTCCAGTCCATCCAGCTCAAGGAGGGACCGGTGGTGGTCGGCGCGGTCACCGTGCTGGTGCTGATCTTCCTGCTGGTCAACCTGATCGTGGACGTCCTGTACGGAGTGCTGGACCCGAGGATCCGCTACGAATGAGCCCGCCCGAGCAAATGAGCCTGCCCGAGCAAACGAGGCCGCCAGAGCGAACGAGGCCGCCAGAGCGAACGAGCCCGCCAGAGCGAAGTGAGCACGCCGGAGTGAACGAGCGCGAGCGATGGTGACGATGAAGGACGCGGACGGCCCGGCGGCGGCCGAGGCCGGCGGCCTCGTGGTCGGGCGTACGGCCTCGCTGTGGCAGGACGCCTGGCACGATCTGCGGCACCGCTGGGTGTTCTGGTGGGCGACGGCGGTCCTGCTGCTGGTCGGCCTGATGGCGGCCGTGCCCGCCCTGTTCACCGACCGGGGCAAGAACGAGAACTGCGACCCCAACCTGACCCGGCTCCCGCCCGGCGGCGAGCATCCGTTCGGGACCGACCTGGCGGGCTGCGACTACTTCGCGCACGTGGTGCACGGTGCCCGCCCGACGCTGCTGATCGGCGTCGCGGTGACACTGTTCGCGCTGCTCATCGCGATGGTGTTCGGGATGCTGGCGGGCTACTACGGCGGCCTGCTGGACACCGTCGTCGCCCGGATCACCGACGTGTTCTTCGGGCTGCCGTTCGTGCTCGGCGCCACCGTCATCCTGGTCGCGTTCCCCGGGCACGGCATCGGCGCGATGACGCTGGTGCTGGCGCTGCTCGGCTGGACCACCATGATCCGGATCATGCGGGCCCAGGTGATCGCGGTGCGCGGCGCCGACTACGTCCAGGCCGCCCGGCTGCTGGGCGCCTCCGACCGCCGGATCATGATGCGGCACATCCTGCCCAACGCGATAGCTCCGGTGATCGTGGTGGCCACTTTGAACGTGGGGAACGTGATCTCCGGCGAGGCGACGCTGGACTTCCTCGGTGTCGGGCTGCAGTACCCGCAGGTCTCCTGGGGACTCCAGCTCAACCTGGCGCAGTCCTACTTCGTCGACCATCCCCATCTGCTGCTGTTCCCCGCGGTGTTCCTGTCGGCGACCGTGCTCAGCTTCCTGATGCTCGGCGACGCCGTCCGCGACGCCCTCGACCCGAAACTCCGGTGACCATGGCCTCCGCAGACGAGCCGCCCCCGGTTCCCGCATCGTCCCCGGTTCCCGCATCGGCTCCGGCTCCGGTTCCCGCAGACGGGCCCCCAGGCCGGCCCGCAGACGGGCCCGCAGGAGGGCACGTCCCGCTGCTGGTGGTGGACGACCTGCACGTGGAGTTCCGCGTGCGGGGCCAGGACATCCGGGCGGTGAACGGGCTCTCGTACACTCTCGCCGAGGGGGAGACGCTCGCGATCCTGGGCGAGTCCGGATCGGGCAAGAGCGTCGCCGCGCAGGCGGTGATGGGCATTCTGGACACCCCGCCCGCCCGCGTCACCCGGGGCTCGGTACGGCTGCGCGGCCAGGAACTGCTCGGCCTGCCCGAGCGGCGCCGCCGCGAGTTCCGCGGCGACCGGATCTCGATGATCTTCCAGGACGCGCTGACCGCGCTCAACCCGGTCTACACCGTCGGCGCCCAGATCAGCGAGATGTACCAGGTGCACCGCGGGATGCGCCGCAAGGAGGCTAGGAGCAAGGCCGTCGAGCTGATGGAACGGGTCCGCATCCCGTCGGCCAGGGAGCGGCTCGGCGACCATCCGCACCTGTTCTCCGGCGGCATGCGCCAGCGCATCATGATCGGGATGGCGCTGGCACTGGAACCCGACGTGCTCATCGCCGACGAGCCGACCACCGCGCTGGACGTCACCGTCCAGGCACAGATCATGCGGCTGCTGGCGGATCTGCAGGACGAGCTCCGCATGGGCCTGGTCCTCATCACCCACGATCTCGGTGTGGTCGCCGGGGTCGCGGACCGGATCGTGGTCATGTACGCGGGCTCGGTGGCCGAGCAGGCGTCCGCCCGGGACCTGTACGCCCGGCCCGCCCACCCGTACACCGCCGGACTGCTGGCTTCGGTCCCACGGCTCGATCGTGCCCCAGCGGGGGAACCGTCCTCCGCGTCCCACGGCAAGAACAGGCGGGGCGGTGAACGCCTCGTACCGATCAAGGGGACGCCGCCCAACCCGGCCGCGCTGCCCTCGGGCTGCCCGTTCCGGGCCCGCTGCCCCCGCGCCGAGGCGGTCTGTGCCGACGAACGCCCGGCGCTGATCGAGGTGGCGCCGGGCCACTCCGCCGCCTGCCACTTCGCCGAGGAGGTCCACCGTGGTTGATAAGCGCGTGGTTGATAAGCGCGTGGTTGACAAGCGCGGGGTTGATGAGCGCGAGGCCGGCAGCCTCATCCTTGAGGTCGAGGACCTGGTCAAGCACTACCCGGTGCACCAGGGTGTGGTGATCAAGCGCGAGGTCGGCCGGGTCAAGGCCGTCGACGGGGTGAACCTGGAGCTGCGCCGGGGCGAGACCCTGGGCGTCGTGGGGGAGTCGGGCTGCGGCAAGTCCACGCTCGCCCGGCTGCTGCTGGCCGGCGAGCGTCCCACGTCCGGCACCGTACGGTTCGAGGGCCGCGACATCTTCGAGCTGCCGCGCCGCGAGCTGCGTGCGATGCGCCGCCGGATCCAGATGGTGCTGCAGGACCCGTACTCCTCGCTCAACCCGAGGATGACCGTCGGTGACATCGTCGGCGAGCCGTTCGCCATCCACCCCGAGGTGGCGCCCAAGGGGGAACGGCGGGCGCGTGTGCAGGAGCTCCTGGAGCTGGTCGGGCTCGATCCCGACCACGTCAGCCGGTACCCGCACCAGTTCTCCGGCGGGCAGCGCCAGCGCGTCGGCATCGCCCGCGCGCTCGCGCTGCGTCCCGACGTGATCGTGTGCGACGAGCCGGTCTCCGCGCTCGACGTCTCCGTCCAGGCGCAGGTGATGAACCTGCTGGAGGACCTGCAGGAGGAACTGGGGCTCGCGTACGTGTTCATCGCCCACGATCTGGCCGCCGTCCGGCACATCTCCGACCGGATCGCGGTCATGTACCTCGGCAAGGTCGTCGAGACCGGCGACGGGCACCGCATCTACGAGCATCCGACCCACCCGTACACGCAGGCCCTGCTGTCGGCGGTGCCCGTTCCCGATCCCGAGCTCGCGAGCCTGGACCGGCAGATCATGCTGGAGGGCGAGCCGCCGTCGCCGCTCGACCCGCCGTCCGGCTGCCGGTTCCGCACCCGCTGCTGGAAGGCCGAGGACGTCTGCGCCCGGGAGGAACCGGCGCTGGTGGAACGGGACGGCTCGGCGCACCCGAGCGCCTGCCACTTCGCGGCCGGACGCGCATCGGTGTAGGACCGGCCCCTACAGCTGGAAGCCCGTGCCGCTGGAAGCCCGTTCAGCTGGGGAGCCGTGCAGCTGGAGAGCCGTACAGTTGGGGAGCATGGCACGGAAGGCAAGAGGAGCGCGGCTCAAGCCGGACCGTCACACCGTCGGCTCCGGTGAGGCGGAGCTGCTGCGCGACCCCGACCGTGACGGCGGCTGGGTGCTGTGCGTGGGCGGCGTGCCGCAGTCGTACGTGGACTTGAACGATCCGACCTACCTCGACTTCGAGTACATGCGGCTGATGGGCGATGTCGTCGACTGCCTGGCGCCGCCGGCGATGGCGCTGGACGCGGCCCACATCGGCGGGGCCGGCTGCACGCTGCCGCGCTACATCGCCGCGACGCGGCCGGGCTCGCGGCAGGTGGTGTTCGAGCCGGACGGTCAGCTCGTGGGGCTGGTGCGCGAGCGGCTGCCGGTCAAGAACGTCCCCGGGCTCAAGATCCGGATCACCGACGGCCGGTCCGGGACCGCCGCGCTGGCCGACGGGGCCGACGACCTCCTGGTGATGGACGCCTTCGCGGAGGCGTCGATGCCGGTCGAGCTGGCCACTCGCGAGTACACGCTGGAGGCGGCGCGGGTGCTGCGTCCCGGCGGCGTCTACCTGATGAACGTGGCCGACGGGTTCCGGCTGGCCTACGCCCGGCGGGTCGTGGCGACCGTACGGTCGGTGTTCCGGTACGCGCTGCTGCTCGGCGAACCGGGCGTGCTGCGCGGCCGCCGGTTCGGCAACCTCATCATCGCCGCGTCGAGCGAGCCGCTGCCGGTCGGCGAGCTGACCCGCCGCGCCGCCGCCGGAGCCGTTCGCGCGCGCCTGATGGCAGGGGACGAGCTGGGCGGCTTCTGCGCGGGCGCGGCCCCGCTGCGGGACGGCGAGGACGTCGAGGCGCCGGTACCGCCCCCGCAGGTCTTCGGCCGCCCCTGACCGTGGTTCCCGTCGGGCGATCTGCTCGCCGCGCGACGGCTGGTGGTAGCCGCCCAAAGGCGGCCGCCCAGAAGGCCGGCAGAGCGGCCGGTAGGGCGGCTGGCAGGAAGGCCGGCAGGGCGCCGGTAGGGGCCCGCATCTGGTCTTCATCTCGATCGTGGGGGTGGATCGCCACCCCTTTCGCTATTACCGCACCGAATATGCCGTGGAACGGTTCATCGAGGGCTCGGGGCTGCCGTACTCGATACTGCGTGCGACGCAGTTTCACGAGCTCATCGCGCAGGTCCTGGGCGCCGCCGCGGCCGTGCCCGGGGGTGATGCCGCCGCCGGCCGGCTTTCGCTTTCAGCCGGTTGACGTGGGCGAGGTCGCCGAGCGCATGGTCACGCTGGCTTTGGGTGAGGCCGCCGGGCGGGCCGAGGACATGGGAGGGCCTGAAGCCCTGTCCATGGAGGAGCCGGCGCGCGTATCTGACCGCATGCGGACGGTGACGGGCGCTGCTGCCGGTACGGTTTCCTGGCGCCGTCTCCCGGGCCTTTCGCGGCGGCGCGCACCTGGCGCCCGATCACGCGACCGGCTCGGTGACTTGGGGGAAAGTTCCTGGCCGGACGGGACTTCTGACAATGCGGGAAACGCCTGGACACGACCGGTTCTGTCAGGTGGGGTGCACGTACTTCGCTGATCTGTCTCGAAGACGCGCGCAATGTCCCATAATTGAGCGATGCAGTCGTCCACCCGAATTCTGATTCTCGGCATGGATGCGTCCGGCAAAATCCTGCAGTTCGACCGCAACGCCGCGGCCGTGCTGGCCGAGAATCCCGAGGACCTGCTGGGTGCGCGCCTGGGCGAGGTGATCACCGGGGCGCAGGACCCGCTGGACGAGGCCCTGCGGTTCGAGCGCGAGCGCACCACGATGCTCACGGTCGAGACCTGGCAGGGCGCCACCTACGACGCGGTCGTCACCGTGCATCCGATGAGCGGGAGCACGCCCGACCTGGCCGCGCTGGCGGTGATCCGCGTCCCGGTGCCGCTCGCCGACCGGTTCCTCGACCCGGCGGTCATCCGGCGCGCCCTGCTGGAGGACTCGCTGCCCCGGCTGGGCGCCACGCTCGACCTGGAACTGCTGGCGCGCGGCCTGATGAGCGTGCTGGTCCCGCATTTCTGCAACTCCGGCGGCCTGCTGCTGATGGAGAGCATGGTCGGCGACGACGAGCCGCCGCCGCAGTCGCAGGTCGAGGACGGCTCGCCCCCGCTGCGCCGGATGGCGGTCGCGTTCGACGACGGCGACCAGTCCTGGGACGCCACGTTCCCGACCGGCGAGGTCTTCACGTACCCGCCCGGGACCCCGTACGTGCGGTGCATGGAGACCGGCTCCCCGGTGCTGGTCGGCCTCGGCGGTGAGGGCGCCGCCCGGATCGCCGACAACTGGCGGCGGCCCCCGGTGGCCGACCTGCTCAAAGGCGCGTCGATGCTGATCCTGCCGATCTTCGTCGACGGCGCGATGCTCGGCTTCTTCGTCTGCACCCGCAACGTGGCGCACCGCCCGTTCGACGCCTACGACATCGAGATCGGGATGGAGTTCGCCAGCCGCGCGGCGATCTTCATCGAGAGCGCCCGCAAGTACGGGCGGGAACGCGCCACCGCGCTCACCCTGCAGCGCAGCATGCTGCCCACCGGGCTGTCGGCGCCGTCCTCGGTCGAGGTCCACCACCGCTACCTGCCGGGCAGCCGGCTGATCGAGGTCGGCGGCGACTGGTACGAGTCGATCGCGCTCCCCGGCGCCCGCGTCGCGCTGGTCGTCGGGGACGTGGCCGGGCACGGTGTCCGCGCCGCGGTGACGATGGGCCGGCTCCGTACCGCCATCCACACCCTGGCCGCGCTGGAGCTGCCGCCCGCCGAGGCGCTGGAACGGCTCGACTCGCTGATGCAGACGCTCGGCGAGCGCGAGCCGCACTTCGCGACCTGCGCCTACGTCGTGTACGACGCGGTCAGCGGGCGCTGCGAGGTGGCCAGCGCCGGGCACCTGCCGCCGCTGCTGGCCCCGCCGGACGCCGACGCCGCGTTCCTGGACGTGCCGCCCGCCCCGCCGCTCGGCGTCGGTGACGGCCCGGTTGTCACCCGCGAGTTCACCGTTGAGGACGGCACGCTGCTGTTCCTCTACACCGACGGGCTGGTGGAGAACCGGTCGCGTGACATCGACGACGGCCTGGCCCGGCTGCGCCGCACGTTCTCGCGCGGTGCCGCGGCCCGGCCGCTGGAGGAGCTCTGCCAGGCCACCCTCGACGGCGTCTTCGACGACCAGCACCGCGACGACATCGCGATGCTGCTGGCCCGGCTCAGCCGGATCCCGGCCGACGACCACGTCGCCTGGGAGCTGCCCGCCGATCCGGCCGCGGTCCGGCGGGCCCGCGGGCTGATCCGTACCCGGCTCGGCGACTGGGGCCTGTCGGAGCTGGCGCCGTCCACCGAGCTGCTGGCCTCCGAGCTGGTCACCAACGCGCTGCAGCACGCGGGCGGGCGGATCACCGTCCGGCTCGTACGCGAGGGCGGGCTGGTGTGCGAGGTCTTCGACTCCTCCGACGGACGGCCGAGGATCCGGCACGACGAGGGCGCCGGGATGGCCGAGTCGGGCCGCGGCCTGCACGTGGTCGGCCGGCTGGCGAACCGCTGGGGCGTGCGCCGTACCGCCGGCGGCAAGGCCGTCTGGGCCGAGCAGGAGCTGCCCTAGTCCGGCCCTGACCCGCCCCGACCCGCCGCCGGCGGGTGCCTGACGCCGTACGTGCCTGGCGCAGTGCGTGTCTGCGCACTACATGTCTGCGCACTACGTGTCTGCGCCGTACGTGGCTAGCGCAGTACGGAGATGTGCACGTGGTCGTAGTGGTTCTGGGTGATGCTGCCGCGGTCGCCCATGGGGCGCCAGCCTCCGCCGCGGATGTTCCAGATGTGCTGCTTCCAGATGACGTAGGAGATGCCGAGCCGGCGGGCGTTGCTGATCGCGTACTGCGCCACCTGGTCGCCGTGCCGCATCGCGCCCGCGCTTGGCATCCGGCCGCCGCTGCTCTCCATGAAGTCGCAGGCCCGGCCGTGGCCGTGGTCCTGCGCGTCGGCGCCGCTGCGGTAGCAGCCGATGGTCGGGAACGGGCCGAACATCCCGTCGATCTCCAGCACGAGCGTGCGCAGCGTCGCGGTCATCATGTTGCCCGTGATCGGCGATCGGGCCGACCGGACACCGTCCGGCCGCTCGGTGACGCGCGGCTGCCTGCGCGTCTTCTGGGACGCCGGGATGTTCGCCGGGGCGTTGAGCCGGGCGATCCTCGTACCGGCGGGCAGGATCCGCTTGAGCTGCTTGGACAGCGCCTTGGCGTCGGCCTTGGGCGCGCTCACCACCAGCGCGTTGCCCTGCGGCATGCCGAGGGCGCGCGCCTTCTTCCTGGAGACGACCGCGTCGACGTCGCCGATGCCCATCGCCGCGTACGCGCCCACACGGACCTGCCCGGGCTGGTCGCTGCGGCCCGCCTGGACGACGCCGCCGAGAGGGAGCGAGCCGTCCTGGCTCATGCTGAACGAGACCGCCAGCGCGCCGGTCGCGACCGTCTGCCACAGCTGGTCGGACTCCGCTGACTGGGCCGGGGCGAACGAGCGGAACGACGACGGGTCCACACCCATCAGCCCCATCCGGCGGCCCCCGACCTGTGCGCGCGCGGCGTCCACCACGGTGACGCCCTTGACGCCCTTGAGGCGCCGCGTACGGTCCACGACGGCGGCGGGGATGGTTCCGCTACCGGCGATGAGGAGATGGGGCGTGTGGCGCTTGGTGAGGGGCGCCACCACCGGCGCCTGGGGCGCCGCGCCGCCGGCGACCGAGACCAGCCGGTCGTCACCCGCCCTGTCGCCCTCGCCGTCCAGCCGCCCCGAGGCGACCACCACGACATCGGTGACCAGTGTGACGGCCAGGGCCATCCCGACGGCCGCCGGAAGCACCCGGCCACCCAGCGGGCGACCCGTTCCGCCGCGCGCTCTCACCGAATGCGCGCCCTCCCTGCCTGAACCGCGCCTGCCCGTCCAGCCCCTGCCTGACCCGCCCGTGCCTGACCCGCCCGTGCCTGACCCGCCCGTGCTTGACCCGCCCGTGCGCACCCGCGCCTCCGTCCTGACTCAGCGTGCCCGGCGGAGGCGAGGAGGGGCTCGCCGCCGATCTGCCCGTGCCTACCCGGCTGTCGTACGCCTGCGCTCCGTTGTACGACCGTGCCGTCTTGTACGACCGTGCTGTCTTGTAACCACGCGGCCTTGTCCGACTGCGCGGCATATTAGGCCGCATATTAGACAGCCGGGCCAATGCGCCGCCAGTCAGAGTCCGGCGGCGCGCCCGATGATCTCCTTCATGATCTCGTTGGAGCCGGCCCAGATCCGGGTCACCCGGGCGTCCATCCAGGCCCGCGCCACCCGGTACTCGCGCATGTAGCCGTAGCCGCCGAACAGCTGCACGCAGCCGTCGATGATCTCGTTCTGGATCTCGGAGGTCCACCACTTGGCCTTGGAGGCGTCCTCGGTGCTCAGCTCGCGGGTCAGGTGCGCGGCCAGGCACTGGTCGACGAACGCCTGCGCCACGTCCAGCTTGGTGATCAGCTCCGCGACCAGGAACTTGTTGTGCTGGAACGCCCCGATCGGCTGCCCGAACGCCTTGCGCTCCTTGACGTACTCCAGGGTCTCCTCCAGCACCCCGCGCGCGTGTGCGAGGTTGCCGATGGCGCACGACAGCCGCTCCTGCGGCAGGCGCTCCATCATGTGGATGAAGCCGCGGTCCAGTTCGCCGATGACGTTCGCGTCCGGGACCCGGACACCGTCGAAGAACAGCTCGGACGTGTCGGCCTCGGGCTGGCCCACCTTGTCGAGCTTGGTGCCGCGCGAGAACCCCGGCATGTCCGCCTCGACCCCGAAGAGCGTGATCCCCTTGGCGCCCTTCGCCGGATCGGTCTTGGCCGCCACGATGATCAGGTCGGCATGGCCGCCGTTGGTGATGAACGTCTTGGAGCCGTTGATCACCCAGGCGTCGCCGTCCCGGACCGCGGTGGTCTTCAGCGCCGCCAGGTCCGAGCCGCCGGACGGCTCGGTCATCGCCATCGCGGTGATCAGCTCGCCGGTGCAGAACCCCGGCAGCCACTTCTTCCTGGCCTCCTCGGTGGCCAGTTCCAGCAGGTACGGGGCGCAGATGTCGACATGGATGGACACGATCGAGTTGTAGGCGGCCGCGACCCGGGCCAATTCCTCGCCGACGACCGCGTTGAACCGGAAGTCGCCGGCGTCCTGGCCGCCGTACTCCGCGGGTACCTGCATGCCGAGGAAGCCCTGCCGGCCCGCCTCCAGCCACACCTCGCGCCTGAGCATTCGCTCAGTCCGGATGTCCTCGTCCAGCGGCACCAGGGTGCGCTCCACGAACTCTCTGACGGACTCGCGGAACAGCTCATGATCGGGTTCGAAGACGGTACGGCGCATCGGGACCTCCCAGTCGGTTGCGCGCCAGTGTACTGAGCGATCGCTTAGGATCGTTGCGTGACTCCCACCGAGGAACCAGGCCCCGATGGGGCGGGCCCAGATGTGACGGGCAGAGACGCAACGGGCACGGGCGCGTCCATGTGGGCCGATGTCGCTCCCGGGGCGTCCCGGCGGCTGCTGCTGTCGGCGGTGGACTCGTTCGCCGAGCTCGGTTACCACGGCACCTCGACGCGCCATATCGCCGCCGGTGCCGGGATGAGCGCGGGCGCCCTGTACGTCCATTACAGGACCAAGGCCGATCTCCTCTTCCAGATCGCGCTGACCGTCCACGAGTCGGTTCTGGCCGCGCTCGGGCAGGCACTCGCGGACGCCGCCGGGCCCGGTCACGGCCCGCGTGTGCGCGCGCTCATCTACGCCTTCGCCCGCTGGCACGCCCGGCACCATCTGGCCGCCCGCGTGATCCAGAACGAGTTGGGTGCGCTGGGGCCCGAGCATGCCGCGGAGATCGCCGGGCTGCGCCGTACCGTACGGGCCCTGATCCGCGACGAGGTCCGGGCCGGGGCGGCGGCGGGGGAGTTCGACGTCGCCGACGTCGAGGGCACCGCCCGCGCGCTGGCCTCGCTGGCCATCGACGTCTGCCGCTGGTACCGGCCGGAAGGCCCCCGTACACCCGACGAGATCGGCGCGCTGTACGCGCACCTGGCGCTGCGCATGCTCCAGGGGAGTGACGCCGGCCGGTGACTAGCGGGCGGTCAGTCCCACCAGAACGACCACCAGGTCTTGCCGCGGATCTCCTCCGCGTAGCCGGCGAGGGTGCCCGGGCCTTGGAACAGGATGTCGGGGCAGAACGCCCAGTGCTCGGCCGCCACGTGGACGGCGTGCCGGGTCGTCACCGGGGGAGCGGCCACGCTCAGTTCGAGGGTGTTGAAGCCCAGGCCGATGACGCGCGCCCCGAAACGGTCCTCCCAGCTGCGGACGACCGCCGCCAGGGGTGCGGCCCACTCGTTGTGGTTGAGCGCGCCTTGCCAGCCCATCGCGGCCAGGGCGTCGGCGCCCCGATCCACGGCGGCCAGGCCGAGGGACATCTCCCGGCGAGCGAGCACCCGCGCATGCCGGTCGGCCAGCTCGCCGGGGTCGTGCATCAGTGTGCCGACGGCCGCGGGCCCGGGGCAGTGCAGCCCGAACGGGGCCAGGTCGTCGGCGTCGTCCTCGGTGGCCTGCTCGGACCAGTCGGCCCACACCTCGTACATGAACGCGCCGGGCGCGTAGTTGGCGATGTCGGTGACGGGCTCGGGCGCCACCTGCCCGGCCGCCCAGGGCTGGTCGGTCTCGTCCAGCAGCACCGGCCAGAGCCCCGACCGGGGATGCTCGGCCCGGACCTGGGCCCACAGCTCGCCGGTGACCGGCTCGTCGCTGACCCAGAACGCGGGGCGGCGCACCGCCTGGTGCTGGGGGTAGCCGGGATCCGGCCACACCACGTCCCCGTCGGGCAGCCCGACCGACAGCGTCCGCTCGACGGACCCGTCGGCGAACAGCCGTGGAAGGTGGCCCGGCAGATCGTGCCGCAGCTCTAGATCGTCCATCTCCCGCCGTTCCGGTACAGATCATGCCAACAGGGATCTTGGCACTCCGGGAGATGTTAACGGCGACGGCCCGGCCCGGGGGACGTCACGCCGGGTTGCCTATGGGCGACCGCCGGGCCGCCGGTCACCGCCGGGCCGGCGATCAGCCGTTCCGGCGCCTGCGCACCAGGTAGTCCACCGCCAGGGCCAGCATCCCGGCGCCGGTCAGCGCACTGATCACGATCTGGTACCAGGTGCCGTTGGCCAGCACGCCGATGGTGACGTTGACGAGCAGGAGCACGGTGAACAGCGTCCAGCGCTTGCCGTTGTCCATGGATTGCCTTTCGTTCGGTTCAGCTGGGATCGGTTGATCGGTTGATCTGGGGTCAGAGGGTGTCGGTGAGGGCCCGGCGCAGGAGGAGGCGTGCGGGGAGCATGGTCGCGGCGGTGCCTGAGCCCGCGATGAAGAGCAGGACGAGCGCCGCTTGCAGGGGCGGTACGGACGGCAGGGGAAGACCGGTGACGGCGGTGGCGAAGGACATCAGCGTGATGGCGGCGATCAGGGCTCCCGCGGCCAGTCCGGTGCCGAGGACGATGGCCGCCTCCAGCCGGACCGCCCGCAGTACCTGCCGCCGGGTCGCGCCCGCCGCCCGCAGCAGCGTCAGCTCGCGGCCCCGGCCGGCGGTCGCCAGCGCCAGCGTGGTGACCAGCCCGATGACGATGAAGCCGAAGATGGCCGCGACGACCACGTAGCTCATGAAGCTCTGCAGCCGCAGCTCCTGGGACAGGTGCGCACCGAAGGCGTCGGCCGTCACGACGCGGGCTCCGGCGTAGCGGGCCGCGACCGAGCGCAGGTCGGCGTCGCCGGCGACGAGGACGTGGTCGTCCAGCGTGGACGAGGCGTGCGCGGCGACCAGGTCGCGGGGGAGCAGCACGTCGCCGAGGCCGAGTCCGCGCTCGTAGATCGCGACCACGCGCGGCCTGATCCGGGTGCCGTCGCCGAGCCACAGCGGCTTGATGGCGCCCACCTCGGTACCGCCCGCCACGTCCCGGCTGAGCGCGACCGCCGTGCCGCGCAGATCGGCCAGCCGGCCGGAGACGACACCCGGGTCGGTCGTACGGTCCAGGCCCTCGGTGCTCACGCCACGGGCGGGCAGTGACCGCAGTTGCTTGTCGCCGAGTTCGCTGACCGCCATGACGACCGTCGTGCGCTTGACGGCGGTCGCCGCCGTCACGCCCGGCGCGTTCCGTACGACCCGTACGGCCTCCGCGGGCAGTCCGGGACCGGACGACATCAGCACCTGCCCGGCGCGGGTCGCCTCGCGGGCCTGGACGTCCGTCGCCCGCATGAGCGTGGACTGGACGAACAGCTGCGTTCCCGCGAACGCCACGGCCAAGGCCACCAGCGTCAGGATCGCGCCCGCGCGCATCGCCGTCGCCCCCGCCGCGTGCGCGGCCAGGTGACCCATTCGCGGGTCCAGGCGGCGTACGGCGCCGCCGAGCGTCCGGGCGCCGAAACGCGCGATCACCGGGCCGAGGAACGCGGTCGCCACGATCAGCGAAACGACCAGGCCACCGATCGAGGCGGCCGCCGTGGAGCCCGAGGTGAACGAGGACACGCCCAGCGCGTTCGCCCCCAGCACCAGGAAGACCACGCCGGTGGCCTTGCGCCAGCCGGGCAGCTCGGCGCGTTCGGCGGCCGCCTCGCCGAGTGCCTGGATCGGACGGATCCGCGCCAGGCGCAGCGACGCCAGGAGCGAGGACAGCACCGCCGCCAGCAGCACGACCAGGAACGCGGCGAGCGCGGGCGCCGGGCTCAGGGACAGGCCGAAGCCGTCCAGAAGTACCCCTTTGCGGGCCATCGCCGTGTGCATCACGGCGCCGAGGAGCAGGGAGAGCGGACCGCCGATGAGGCCCGCCGTGACGGCCGTCCGGGCGTTCTCCCGGACGATCGCGGCGCGGACCTGCCCGGACGTCATGCCGATCGCGCGGAGCAGCGCGAACTCCCGGGCGCGCTCGCGGATCGTCAGCGCGATCAGCCCGCCCACCACGACCAGGGCCGTCAGCACCGCCACGCCGCCGAAGGAGGCCGCCATCTCGATGACGCCGGGCCTGGCGGCCGCCACGTCCAGGTTCTCGGCGTCGCCGCGCTCGTCGCCGGTCGCCACCTTCAGGCCCGGCGCGGCCTTGCGCAGCTCTCCCTCGTCCAGTTCCCGGTCGGCGAAGACCAGGAGCGCGTCGGCGCGGTCGGGTGTCTGCGCGAAGTAGCCGCGGGACGTGACCAGGCCGGTCACCAGGTACGGACGAGGAGCACCGTCGATCTGAAGTCTCGTCCACGCGCCGACCTCGATCCCGGCGGAGCGGGGGAGGGCGACCTCGTGCGGTGCCCGTGGCCCGCGGCCGGAGCGCAGGTCGGCCAGCGGGCTCCAGTTGTGGCCGGTGAGGGACGCTCCGCCGACCGGCATGACGGGGAACGACACGTCCGCGACCACGGCCTCCACACCGGGGACCCGCTTGAGCCGTTCCGCGGCGTCGACCGGTACGCGGGCCCGTTCCGTCGTGGGACGGCGCTGCGTCTCGGGCTTGGACCCGGGCGACTTGATGCGCGTCGACACCGTCTGAGGGGCACTGACGACGGCCGCAGCCGACGCGTACCGTTCGACCGGCGCATGGACCCGCAGCGCCGACTCCAGCAGCACCCCGCACGAACCGACCAGCACGGCGGCGAACGCCAGCGCCACGAAAACGCCGTGCCGCGCCTTCACACTCCTGGGATGCGTTCGAGGACGCGGTTCGAGTCTCACCTGGTCGAACGTAGATCCGCGGCCGGCCGCGCACATGGGCGTGCACTCCCGGATCCATGGTGTAGCCAGGCCCGCGCCGAGGCCCTCGAAGCCCACGCCGCCGAGCTGCTCGCGGGCGGCGCCGGAGGAATCGGCTACCTCCTCAAGGACCGGGTCGGCCGCGTCGAGGAGTTCCTGGACGCCCTCCAGCGCGTCGCCGCCGGCGGCACCGCGCTGGACCCCGAGGTCGTCGCCCAGCTCATGACGAGCCGCCACGACCCGTTGCGGACCCTCACGCCGCGCGAGCGCGAGGTCCTGGGACTGATGGCGCAGGGCTTGGACAACGCCACCATCGCCACCACGCTCGTCCTCACCGAGCGTTCGGTGAGCAAGCACATCGGCGCCGTCTTCACCAAGCTCGGGCTCCCGCAGTCCGACTCCGGGCACCGCCGGGTCCTGGCGGTCCTCGCCTACCTCAACTCCTGACCAGGCCCCCGACCGGCAGCTGCCCGACTCGCGGCTCTTGTCACCGGTCGTGTTCTGTGTCACTTTTGCGGAGCCTCTTCGTGATCAAGGAGCGTCCATGCCGCGTACCGGTCTGCGCCGTCTGGGGACCGTGTCGGTCCTGCTCGCCGCCACCCTCTCGCCCGTCACCTCGTCGGCCGTCGCCGATGGACGCGGTGGGAACGATCTCCGCGGCGGGAAGGGGATGTCGGCGACGATCCGCTACACCGAGTACGGGATCCCGCACATCGTCGCCCACGACTACACGGGCCTGGGATTCGGTACGGGCTACGCGGCCGCCAAGGACAACCTGTGCGTGCTCGCCCAGGGCATGGTGACGCTGCACGGGGAACGTTCCCGGTACTTCGGGCCGCAGGCCGCGCCGGACGGATCCCTGTCCTCGGCCGGGACGAACCTGGCCAGCGACATGTTCTTCACCGCGATCAACGACAGCAGGGTCGTCGAGCGGCTGGCCGAGCGTCCAGCGCCGTACGGTCCCAGCCGCGAGGTCCGCGAGCTGGGCCGCGGCTGGGCGGCCGGCTACAACAAGTACCTGCGCGAAGAGAAGATCTCGGACCCGGCGTGCAAGGGCGCCCCGTGGGTGCGTCCCATCACCGAGCTGGACGTGTCGCGGCGCGGGTACGCGCTGGCGATGCTCGGCGGTTCCGGCCGGATGGCCGACCAGCTGGCCACGTCCAAGCCCCCCGCCGCCGCTGATCAGAAGCAGCCGCAGCAGGCCCAGAAGATCGACACGGCGAAGGTCGCCGCCGAGGCGCGCGCGCTCACGGCCGGGGCCGACATGGGCAGCAACGCGATCGCCGTGGGACGCGGCGCGACCGCCGACGGGCGCGGATTGCTCCTGGGCAACCCGCACTATCCCTGGCAGGGCGGCCGCCGCTTCTGGCAGATGCACCAGACCATTCCCGGCAAGCTGAACGTCAGCGGCGGCGCCCTCCTCGGCTCGACGTCGGTGTCCATCGGGCACACCGGCACGATGGCCTGGAGCCACACCGTCGCCACGGGCGTCCCGTTCACGGTGTCCCAGCTCCAGCTGGTGCCCGGCGACCCGACCTCGTACGTGGTGGACGGCCGCACGGAGAAGATGACGCAGCGGCGCATCACCGTTCAGGCCAAGCAGCCCGACGGTTCGGTGAAGCCGGTCGAGGGGACGCAGTGGCGGACCCGGTACGGCCCCGTCGTCACGTCGCTGGGCTCCGTCCCGCTGCCCTGGACGGGCCAGAACGCCTACGCGCTGAACGACCCCAACGCCGCCAACCTGCGGATCGCCAACACTTCGCTGGAGCTGGGCAAGGCCAGGACGACCGACGACGTGATTCGCGCGCTCAAGCGCACCCAGGGCATGCCGTGGGTCAACACCCTGGCCGCCGACTCGCGCGGCAAGGCCGTCTACGCGCAGATCCAGGTGCTGCCCAACGTCACGAACGACTTCGCCGCGACCTGTAACACCCCGATGGGCAAGGCCGTCTTCGCGGCGTCCGGCGTAGCGATCCTGGACGGCGCCAAGTCGTCCTGTACTCCGGGCAGGGCCTCGGGCACGTTGCAGTCCGGCATCCTCTCCCCGGACCGCTACCCGGTGCTGGAACGGCGCGACTACGTCACCAACTCCAACGACAGCCACTGGCTCACCAACCCGGACCGGCCGCTGGAGGGCTTCGACCGCATCATCGGCAACGAGCGGACCGCCCGTTCCCTGCGGACGCGCAGCGGGCTGGTCGCGGTGGAGGACCAGCTGAAGAAGGGCGAGTTCACCCGCAAGGCCATGCAGGACCTGGTGTTCGCCAACCGCAACCACGCCGGCGAGCTGGCCGGGGACGACACCGTCGCGATGTGCCGCCAGATGCAACTCGGCAAGGCCTGCGAGGTCCTGGACCGCTGGGACCGTACGAACAATGTCGACAGCCGGGGTGCGCTGCTGTTCGACCGCTACTGGCGCAAGGCCGCCGGCGCGCAGGACCTGTGGCGCGTCCCGTTCGACGCCTCCGACGCGGTGAACACTCCGCGCGGCCTCAACACCGGCTCGGCCACGGTCCGCAAGGCCCTGACCGACGCCATCGCCGAGCTCGCGTCGTCCGGGATCCCGCTCGACGGGAAGCTGGGCGACCACCAGTACGTGACCCGCAACGGCGAGCGGATCCCGATCGGCGGCGGTACGGAGTCGCAGGGCATCCTCAACAAGATCGAGGCCACCTGGACCCCCGGCAAGGGCTACACCGAGGTCGCCCACGGCTCCAGCTACGTCCAGGTGGTCGCGTTCGGCCGCGGCCACTGCCCCGACACCCGGACGCTGCTGACCTACTCGCAGTCCTCCGACCCGACCTCCCCGCACCACGCCGACCAGACCCGCCTGTTCGCCCGGAACGGGTGGGTCACCGAACGCTTCTGCGAGCAGGACATCCGTCGTTCGCCAGAGCTGAAGATCGTCAGGCTTCGCGGCCGGTAGCGTGCGGGGCCATGCCGTCCAGGAGGTAGACCAGGCCCTGGTCGAACGCGGCGTCCCAGTCGTTGCCGCTGGGATGGCCGTGTTCGGCGAGGCTCGGATACAGGTCACGGTCGCGGCGCAGTAGCTCGTCGGCGGCCGCGCGCTCCGCGCCCTCGTCCCCGCCGTCCCGCATGAGCGCGGCGCCGATGACGTAGTTGGACAGCGCGTAGGCGGCGGCGACGAGCCGCGGGCCCTGGAAGCCCGCGCCCTTGAGCGTGGCGTGCATGAACTCGGTCCGCGCCAGCACGTTCGGGCCGAGCAGCGGGCGGTTCAGCAGCGCCGCCGACCACGGGTGGCGCAGCATCGCGGCCCGCCATTCGCCGAGCAGCGCGGTGATGCCCTCCCGCCAGCCCCGGCCGGGGTTGTGCTCGGAACCGTGCTCGGCGCTGTGCTCCGGGATGCGGGCCTCGCCGAAGATCGCGTCCAGCGCCAGGTCGAGGACGTCGTCCTTGGTCTTGACGTGCCAGTACAGGGTCGTGGACCCGGTACCGAGCCGCTCGGCGAGGCGGCGCATGGTCAGGCGCTCGTACCCCTCCTCGTCCAGGAAGGCCACCGCCGCCTCCACGATGCGGTCGCGGGTCAGCGGCGGGGTCCCGCGCCGGGGACGGTCTTCTCGTAGCCACACGCTCATGGGCGGATCCTAGAGTCTTCTAGTACGTTGGTCGAGTCACCGGATCAATGGTCCAGTCCGAGTCCCGCGAGTGGGTGGGCGCGTCGGCGGGAGGAAGCGTGGGGCATGTCGAAGTCAGCCGCCTGACCTACGCGCTGCCCGACGGGCGGCCGCTACTGGACGACGTGTCGTTCCGCATCGGCGAGGGCGTGAAGGCCGCCCTCGTCGGGCCGAACGGGGCCGGGAAGACCACGCTGCTGCGGCTCATCGCGGGTGACCTGCGCGCCATCGACGGCGTGGTGACGAGTACGGGCGGGCTGGGCATGATGCGGCAGTTCATCGGGAGCGTCCGGGACGGCAGGAGCGTGCACGACCTGCTGCTCTCGGTGGCTCCCGAACGGGTCCGTACAGCCGCCGAGCGGCTTGCCGCCGCCGAACGGGAACTGGCCGACGACGAGAGAACGCAACTGGCCTACGCGCAGGCCATCGCGGACTACGGCGACGCGGGCGGTTACGACATCGAGGTCGTCTGGGACACCTGCGCCATGGCCTCCCTGGGACTGCCCTACGACGAGGTGAAGGGACGCGAGGTCACGACCCTGTCCGGGGGCGAGCAGAAACGGCTCGTACTGGAAGCGCTGCTGCGCGGCCCCGACGCGGTACTGCTGCTGGACGAGCCCGACAACTACCTGGACGTGCCGGGCAAGCGATGGCTCGCGGAACGACTGAGGGGTGTCAGCAAGACCGTCCTGCTGGTCTCCCATGACCGGCAGCTTCTCGCCGACGTCGCCGACCGCATCGTGACGGTGGAGTCGGGCGACGTGTGGGTTCACGGCGGCGGGTACGCGGGCTACGCTCAGGCCCGGCGCGAACGCACCGACCGGCTGCACGAGCTGCGCCGCCGCTGGGACGATGAGCACGCCAGGCTCAGGCGGCTCGTCCACACACTGCGCCAGCGGGCCACCAACAATGACGCGGTGGCCTCGTCCTATCAGGCGGCCCGTACGAGGCTGAAACGGTACGAGGAGGCAGGCCCTCCGCGTAGCGCGCCCAAGGAACAGAACGTCCGGATGAGACTCCGTGGCGGCCGTACGGGCAAGCGCGCGCTGGTGTGCGAGTCGCTGGAGCTGACCGGTCTGCTGCGGCCCTTCGACACCGAGATCTGGTACGGGGAGCGCGTGGCGATCCTCGGCTCCAACGGGACGGGCAAGTCGTCGTTCCTACGGCTGCTGGCGGGGGAGCCCGTTCCGCATTCGGGGACCGTACGGCTGGGAGCGCGCGTCGTCCCGGGATACTTCGTCCAGACGCACAGCAGGCCCGACCTGCATGGGCGGACCCTGGCCGAGATCGTGATGAGCGAGCACGCCCTCGTTCGCAACGACGCCATGGCGGCGCTCGCGCGCTACGAGCTGGCGCCCGCCGGAGCGCGCCCGTTCGAGACCCTCTCCGGTGGCCAGCAGGCGCGGTTGCAGATCCTGCTGCTGGAGCTGTCGGGCGCGACCCTGCTGCTCCTGGACGAGCCCACCGACAACCTCGATCTGGCCAGTGCCGAGGCCCTCCAGCAAGGACTGGAGGGCTTCGCGGGCACCGTCCTGGCGGTCACGCACGACCGATGGTTCGCCGCCGACTTCGACCGCTACCTCGTCTGCGGAACGGACGGCCGCGTCCGCGAGTCCGGCGAGCCGGTGCACGACGCGGTTTGATCTTTTTGGGCGGGTGCGGGCAGGGTGAGCGGTATGGATCTGCACGACTGGCCTGGTCATGAGCTCACCGACGCCGAACTCGACGTCGCGTACAACGTACGAGCCAAGGCGGGGGACGAGCTGTTCCCCCGCCACATGGCCCGCTACCGCGAGATGTCGGACGCGGCGGTCGACGGCCTGCCCGGCCGTCCCGGCATCGTGTACGACGACGCGAGCGGCGAGGCGCTGGACGTGTGGGGCATCGAGAACATTCGGGGTGGCGAGAGCACAGGTGGCGAGAGCACCGGAGGCGAGGGCGGGCGGCTCCGGCCGGTGTTCGTGTTCGTCCACGGCGGCTACTGGCGGGCGCTCTCGCGGGCCGACTCGGCGTTCATGGCCCGGATGCTGGACGGCGACGGCGTGGCCACGGTCGTCCCCGACTACACGCTCGCGCCGGAGGCGACGCTTGAGGAGATCGTCCGGCAGGTCCGGGCATCGATCGCCTGGGTGTACCGGAACGGCCGCGAGTACGGCCTCGATCCGGATCGGATCGTGGTCGGCGGCAGTTCGGCGGGCGGCCACCTGACCGGGATGACCATGGTCGGCGGCTGGCAGGACGCGCTCGGCCTGCCGGCGGACGTCGTCAAGGCGGCGATGCCGTTCAGCGGGCTCTTCGACCTCCGCCCGCTGCAGCGGGTCTACGTCAACGAGTGGCTCGGCCTGGACGTGGAGCGCGCGGCGGCGATGAGCCCGGAGCTCCTGCCGGCTGGGCACCGCTGCCCCGCCGTGGTCACGGTGGCCGAGCACGACGGCACCGGATTCCTGGGGCAGTCCCGCCGCTTCCACCGCCACTGGGGCGGCTCCGCGGAGCTGATGGTCGTACCGGGACGCGACCACTTCGACGTGGTCCTGGACCTGGCCGACCCGGCCTCCCAGGTGAGCCAGGCTCTGCTCGGCCTCATCCGCTCAGTCTGAGTCCGCCGGATCTGAAGGTTCCACAGGGCCTGAAGGTTCCACAGGGCCTGAAGCCGCTGCAGCGACACTGCCCGAGGGGCCGCGTCCGTCCGCGATCTGTGCCGACAGCTCGGCCGCCTGCTCCTGCAGGTGGTCGAGCATCAGCCGTGCCGAGGGCGTCGGCGGGCGGCGGGCGGGCAGGGTGACGCCGACCGGGCGCCGTACCGGGTCCAGCGACACCGGCAGCGGCGCGATCCCGGCGCCCGCGCGCGCCACCAGCTCGGGCAGCGCCGCGATCGTGTCGGTGTCGTGGACGAGGGTCCGCACGGTCAGGATCGAGGTGCATTCGACCAGGTCGGTGGGCAGGGGCAGGTCCCGGTCGCGGAAGACCTGCTCCAGCTCCTGCCGGAGCGCGGTGCGTTGCAGCGGCAGGACCCAGGGGTAGTCGAGCAGGTCGGCCAGGCACAGGTCCGGCCGTGTCCGGGCGGGGTGGCCGGCGCGGGCGACCAGCCGTACGGGCTCACTGTAGAGGTCGATCTGGCGCAGCTCGGGGGCGTCCTCGATCGGGTTGAGCCGGCCCAGGACCAGATCGATCTCCCCGTCCATCAGCCGCGGGACCAGCGCGTCGAACGTGGCCTCCTGGACGATCACGGTGATCCCCGGCCGGTCCCGCTTGAGCGCCGCGATCGCGCGCGGCAGCAGCACGTTCGAGCCGGCCAGCAGGGTGCCGATGGTGACCGTGCCGACCGCGCCGTCGGCCAGCCCGGTGATCCGCTCCCCGGCGCGCCGCAGCTCGGCCAGCACGGAGCGGGCGTGCTCGACGAACGCCTCGCCGAACAGCGTCGGCGTCATTCCGCGCGGTCCCCGGGTGAACAGCTCGACGCCGAGGATGTGCTCCACCTCGCGCAGGCTGCGGGTGACCGCCGGCTGGGCGAGCCGCAGATGCTCGGCGGCGCGGAGCACGCTGCCCTGGTCGGCGACGGCCACGACCAGGACCAGATGGCGGAGCTTGAGCCGTCCGTTGAGCAGGTCGATCTCGCGCATAGTGACTTATTATCACAGAATAGACATACCGTGACGGCAGATATGGACGTGATGGTTATGCATCGCTGATCGGTCGCCGCGACGCTATATCCGTCCAGGTATAGCGCGATGGACAAACGTTATTAGTGCGATATGGCACTGTCCGCCTAGTGTTCCGGAACACAGTCCGGCGGAACACAGCGCCGGTGGACTGTCCAGTGAGAGGGCGACACACGTGGGCACGGGTACGGACACTAAGCCGCGGAACCGCGCGGTGGCGGCGAGCTTCGTCGGCACCGCGATCGAGTGGTACGACTTCTTCATCTACAGCACCGCCGCGGCCCTGGTGTACAACGAGTTTCTAGCGGGGAGTTCGGTTCCTTGAGGGGCGGAAGAAATCGCTTGCGGGCTGACCGGGCGTGCCAGCGCCGCCGCCCAGACCAATGCTGGTCGGTCTTGCCATTGAACTCGGTCGGTTCGGTGCCGGACTCGGTAATGTATCGACCGTGAAGCTGGTGGTGCAGGTGAAGCTGCTGCCGACGGCTGAGCAGGCGTCGGCATTGAGCGCGACTCTGCCCGCCTGTAACGCGTTGGCCGACCGGGTGTCGGCGGCCGCGTTCGAGAAGAGGGTGTTCTCCCGTGCCGGGCTGCAAAAGCTGGTCTATGCGGAGTTGAAGGCGGCGGGGTTGTCGGCGCAGCCGGCGTTGCATGTGATCCGTAAGACCGCCGACGCCTACAGCACGCTGCACGCCCAGATCGGCGCCGGGCTGCTGGGTGGTGAGCGGTCCGGGCGGCGCCGCAGGGCCGAGTCCAAGCCGATCACGTTCCGGCCCGATGCGGCCCAGCCGTTCGACGACCGCTGCCTG
>NZ_JBIRAW010000042.1:0-83515 GCF_044326315.1 Actinomadura sp. 9N407
TGGGGGGGTGTTCGCTTTTTGGGGGTTTGGCAAAGGCCAACACGCCACGAGTCAACCGTTTCAGCGAGCGGCCTTCTTGAAGATCTCGAAGAGGGCCATGTAGTTGTCGCTGCCGTGGCCCTCGGCGACCGCCCGTTCGGCCATCTCCTTCATCAGCCGGGGTTGGGCGGAGTGGACGCCCTGCTCCACGCTGGTACGGGTGATGTGCTCGAGTGCGTTGACGTTCATCTCCATCGTGCCCGCGTCACCGGGGTAGATGCCCTGGTCCAGGTCGGCGGCCTGCTCGGCGAGGACCGAATCCACCACGGTCGGCATGAACCAGCCGAAGGCGAGTTCGGCGAACGTGACCGCGGGAACACCGGCGGAGCCGACCAGGGCGGCGGCGTGCAGGTAGCCGTTGACGGTCGCGTACATCATTTCGAGCAGCGCCGTGTTGTACAGCACCGCCAGACCGGGGTCGGGCCCCAGGTGCCGGGGATCGCCCAGAGTCGCCAGCGTCGTCCGGTGCTCGTCGAAGACGTCCTGCGGACCGCTGTACAGGAAGACGGCGTCGGGTTCCCCCACCTGGAACGGGGGGACCATGATCGCGCCATCGAGGTACGCGGCGCCGCGCTCGGTCGCCCAGTCCAGAGCCGCGCCGGCCTCTCGCGGCGTACCGGAATTGAGGTTCACCAAGGTGCGGCCCCGCAGCCCGTCGCGTACGGGATCGAGGATCGCGTACATGGCCGGGTAGTCCTTGAGGCAGATGATCGTGATGGGGCTGGCGGCCACCGCCTCCGTGACGGTCGCCGCGCGGACGGCCCCCTGGCCGACGAGGCCGTCGGCCTTCTGCGGGGTCCGGTTCCAGACGGTGAGCGGATGTCCTCGCTTCACAAGCGCCTCGGCGAGCGCCGTTCCCATCGGGCCCAGGCCGAGGACGGTGACCGGAGCGTGTGCGGAGAAATGCTGATGTGTCATGCGGAATAGGCTGGACCCTGACACTGGCGTGAGAGTCAAGCCGTGAGAGTCGACTCGGGGGACCACTCGGACATGCGGATCGGAGAACTGTCCCGGCGGACCGGGGCCAGCGTGCGGTCGTTGCGCTACTACGAGGAGCAGGGCCTGCTGGCCCCGGAGCGGCAGGCGAGCGGTTACCGCGAGTACCGGGACGAGGACGCGGTCACCGTTCGAGGGATCCGCCTCATGCTCGCCGCCGGTCTGAACACCACCACGATCGCCGAGTTGCTGCCCTGCATGATCGACGACGGCCAGGGCCTCACGCCGGGGTGCCTCGGCCTCGTCCCCGACCTGCGTCGGGAACGGGAACGGCTCACCGCCGCCATGGACGAACTCATGGCCGCTCGCGACACCCTGGACACCATCATCGGCGCCCCAGTGCCCTCAGCCGGTGCGGTGCCTTCAGTCGGCGCGGTGCTCTCCGAGGGCGCGGTGCCCTCAGCCGGTGTGGTGCCTTCGACCGGCGATGAGGAGACTTGCGAGGTCGGCCGTCCCTAGCGCTCCATGAGTGGGCGCAGGTGTGCGTAGGCCCAGGCGGCGAGGGTGGTCGGGGTCGTGGTGATCAGGTCGCGTGGCTGTTCGGGTACGAGGTCGCGCGTACCGGCGGTCATGCCGACGATCCCTTCGACGGCGCCGGGCGGCATCCCGGCCGAGCGCAGTGCGGCGCGCACGTCGTCGTCGGTGACGACCTGGAGCCGGATCGGGCGGCCCAGCGCTCCGGTGAGGATCTCCGTGACCTGCGTGTACGTGAGGTCCTCGGGGCCGTGCACCGCCTGGACGTTCCGGCCGTGCCAGCTGTCGCTGAGCAGCCGGGCCGCGACGACGTCGCCGATGTCGCGGGGGTCGACCCACGGCATCGGGCTGTCGGGCGCCGCTGTCGTCATCAGGACGCCGTTCGCCAGGCCGTCGAGGTCGAGCAGCAGGTTCGTGAAGAAGTAGCCGCAGCGGAGGTGGAGGACGTCGGCGCCGGTGCCGTCGAGTTCCTCCTCGATCCTGGCGAGGCCGTCGATATGGCCGGCTCCGTGCCGCTTCTCGGCGCCGACGCTGCTCAGCAGGACGACCCGTGCGACGTCGCCGGCCCTGGCGGCATCCGCGAGGGCGGCCGCGGTCCGTTGCGAGGTCTCGATCGGGTTCTCGGACGTGTGCGGGGTCGGGTCCACCCAGAAGACCGTCCGGACTCCGGCCAGCGCCTTGCGGACGAACGCGGCGTCGGTCAGGTCGCCCTGCTCCACGTCGACGCGTTCGCGGGTCGCGTCGTCCGGGCGTGCCGGGTCGCGGACGAGGACGCGCGGCCGGACGCCCGCCTGCAGCAGCAGGCGGACCACGCGCGATCCCACGTTCCCGGTCGGGGTGGTGACGGCTATGGACATCTGTCTCTCCTTGAGGCTGGCCCTGCTCGAGTCGGCTTTCCGTCACCGTACGAACGAATGCGGACAGGGTCTGACCGCCTTCACTCCGGGCCTGTTCGAGCTACGGCATCCCGCTGTCTCACCCCGCCGTTCGGGGAGCCGGGGCGGCGCAGATCGGGCGGGTACGGGCCGCGTACGAGCGGGCGGCGACGATGAGGCCGATCCCCAGCCCGGCGAACGCCAGGCCGCCGAACTCGATCATCCAGGCCAGTCCCGTACCGGTGAAACCGCCCGACGGCTCGGGCGCCGGCAGTACGCCGACCGCGCTGAGCGGCGCGTAGAGGGTGAGCCCCGTCCCGTACACCGACAGGCTCGCGGCGATCGTCCAGGCCGGGATCAGGGGCAGGAGCCGCGGCACCCGCCGCCGGGAGAGGAACGGCATCCAGCGGGGGAACGCCATGCCCCACCGGTACATCAGGCCGAGGAGCAGGAAGATCGCGAGCATCGCGGCCAGGACGGTGACATCGATCCCCACGGACGCGAGCGCCTTCGCGGGGCCTGGGGCATCGGCGTTGGCGTCGCGCCACTGTTCGGCGCTGACGCCGAGCGCGTCGCCGCCGAGCGTCCAGATGGTCTTGACGCCTGCCCACGGCACGATGCCGCACATCAGCGCGTAGACCACCACCCGGGTACGCCGCGAGGCGAACGAGGCCGAAGGGTGCGTGAGCCGGCCGCCCCGGGGGTGTTCGTGGGCCTGGCCGCAGCGTGCGCACGTGCCGCGCAGGCGGCGACGGTACGTCACCACGCTGAGAGTCAGGAGGGCGACGTTTCCCGCGTTGAGCAGGACATGGGCCAGGCCCGTGGCGCTTTCCACTCCCGCGCCGGACAGCAGCGTCACGAAATGGAGCGGCAGGCCGATCATTCCCGGCACGAAGATCGGGATGGTCGCGGCGATCAGCACGTTTCCGGATCTGGCCGGACGCCTCGTACCGGACAGGCAGGCCGCGGCGGCCAGGACGGCGATCAGGGCGAGGCCGAACTGGACCATTGGTGCGTAATGGCTGTGCGCGGTCCAGGGGACGGCGGTGCCCGTCGCCGCCCAGATGACCTGGACGACGGCGTGCAGCACGCCCCAGATCGCGGCCGCGAACGGCGTCCAGACCGGCCAGGCGGCCCACCGGCCGGGGCGGGCCCGCCGGGGCCGTCGCGGCGCCGGGCTGAGAGTAGCGGTCATGGGCGGGCCCTCCAGAACGGCCCGGAAGCGGAAGCGCGCGCCGGGTCCGTTGCGAAGATCCCAGCCGGACGGGAACGCGATCATCGCCCGCGAGCGGGAACCGGCTCCCCCGGACGGGGGAAATCCGCCACCGCCCGCACGCCCGCCGCTCCTGAAGGAAATGGTCAGGAACTGCTCGGGCGAAAAGCTGCACGAAGCCATCACCGAAAATCGGCGGCTTGATCGTCTCCGGCCGTAGATCTTTACCGGGTCGTAGATCTTTTGCGGGCCGAAATGGCTCCCCGACTAAGATCATATTCCGCGACCGAAAGTGGACGGAGAATGCGGTATTCGCTCCTGCCACTTGACCCTTGAATTTTTTGGCGCTGCACTGGTGAAGCTCGAACACGGGGGCGAGCCGGGGCATATCCATGCGGTTATAGATCGCGTTTACGGGGCCTTCTCGAGTCAGGGGGCAAGGGATGAGTACGTGGCGGCTGGACGGCTTCACCGAGGTCGGGGAGCTGGGTTCGGGGGCGCAGGGCCGGGTGGTGCTGGCCCGGCGCGGCGACTCGGACGCCTTTGTGGCGATCAAGTACGTGACCGGCGACCGGACGCGCGTTCCGGCCCAGCACGAGGCGCGGCTCATGGCGTCGGTCGACGACGAGCATGTCGCCCGCCTGTACGAGCTGGTCGAACGGCCGGACGGCGTGGCGATGGTCATGGAGGCCGTCGAGGGCGTCTCGCTGAAGCGGCTGCTGCACGCGCACCGGACGCTCGAACCCGAGGCCGCGCTGCGGGTGCTGAAGGGATCCCTGCTGGGCCTGGCCGCCGCGCACGCGGTCGGCGTGGTGCACCGCGACTACAAGCCCGCGAACGTGATCGTCCAGGCCGATGGGACCAGCAAGCTCATCGACTTCGGTACCGCGACGATGATGGGGCACCGGTCGCTTTCCGGGACGCCCGCGTACATGGCCCCGGAGCAGTGGAACGGCGATCCGGCGACCCCGGCCACGGACGTCTACGCGGCGACCTGCGTGTTCTACGAATGCGTGGCCGGGCGGCCGCCGTACGGCGGCGACAACGACATGGTGCTGATGGCCCAGCACGCCACTGCGGCACCGCCGATCTCGGGCGTGCCCGAGCCGCTGCGCGGGCTGGTCGCGCACGGCATGGCCAAGGACCCCGCGCTGCGTCCCGGTGACGCCGCGGAGTTCGTCCGCGAGCTGGAAGAGGCCGCGCGCGCCGCGTACGGCGAGGACTGGGAGCGCCGCGGGCTGCTGTTCCTCGCCTCAGCGGCGGGCGCGCTGGCGGCGATGTTCCCGCAGGTCGTCGCCACCGGTACGGCCGGCAGCGCCATCGCGGGCAGTGCCATCGGCGGCAGCGCCATCGGCCACAGCAGCCTCGGGGCGAGTGTCGTACGGGGCGGACGGCATGCGGGCAAGCTCAGCCGCTTGCAGGTCTTCGGTACGGTCGCGGTCGCCTCCGCGGTGGTCGTCGGTGCCGCCACCTTGGCGCTCGTCTTCACCAACGCCACCGACAAGGAACCGATCGCGCTCGCCAAGCCCCAGCCGTCGGCGGCGCCCTCCGTACCCCCGGCCGACACTCCCACGCCGGAACCGTCCGAGCCTCCGGCCGACCCGTCACCGGCCGTCGAGACCCCGAGCCCGGCACCGAGCACGCCGGCCACTCCCGGCACGTCGGGCACTCCGGCGCCGGGTACGGCCGGTCCGGTCGACGGACCAGGGCCGGTCAGCCCGCCGGAACCGAGCCCGGCGCCAACGGTCGCAGGCCCGACCACCGCACCTCCGACCACGGCGCCCCCGACCACAGCGCCTCCGACCACGGAGCCGCCGCCTCCGGCGTGCCCGCGCGTGACGCAGGCGGCGCAGGCGTTCGGGCCCGTGGACGTGGGAGGCACGGCCACGCGGGACATCCCGATCGAGTGGAACGGCTGCTATGACGCCTCCGCGATCAGGATCGACGGAGCGGCGGCGTTCCGGTCGTCGACGACCTGCCCGCCCGCGTCCGGGACGGCCTGCACGGTCACCGTGACGTACAACCCGACGAACACGACCAGCGACACCGGCACCCTGATCGTTCCGGACCAGGACGGGGAGGCCGCGGTGACCGTACCGCTCACGGGCACGGCCGTGGCCGCCGACTGCTTCCCCTACCAGCAGGCGCACGATCTCGGTGAGGTCGTCGTCGGGCGGACGGCGGAAGGCGCGTTCACCTATCCCTGGCGCGTGTGCGACGACGAGCAGAACATGCGCGTCGTCGGCGGGGAAGGGCAGTTCGCGGTGACGCTGACCGCGTGCCCGCCGGCGAGCGATGGCGGGCCGTGCGGCTTCACGGTGCGGTTCACCCCGAGGAGCGCCGGGCCGCAGACGGCCACGATGGTCATCATGAGCGACGAGGGCGGACGGGCCGTGGACATCACGCTCACCGGTACGGGAGTGGGCGCCGGAACGGAGGCGCCCGCGCCCGAGTCGACCGGCACCGCCGATTCCGAGCCCGAGTCCACGACTCCGAAGCCCACGCCGACGCCGTCGGAGAAGCCGAAGGATCCGGAGCCCGAGCCGTCCGGTCCCAAGCCGCAGCCCGAGCCGTCCAAGCCCGAGCCGTCCGGACAGGCCACCACTCCGCCGCCGTCCGTACCGGAGCAGGCCCCGCAGGCCAAGGCATCGCCGACGGCGACCTGACCAGGGAGGACCCGGATGGAAACGGGAGACCTGCCCGCCCGGGCCACGCCGCCGCGGCCCGACGATCCGCGCACGATCGGGCCGTACGCGGTGGTCGGATCGCTCGGCGGCGGCGGGATGGGCAGGGTCTTCCTCGGCCGCGGTACGGACGGCGCGCTCGTCGCGATCAAGGTGGTCCGGGACGAGCTGGCCGGCGACCCGGAGTTCCGGGCCCGCTTCCGGCGGGAGGCGCACAGCGCGATGCGGGTTCCCCGGTTCTGTACGGCCGAGGTGATCGCGGCGGACCCTGGCGCGCCCGAGCCGTACCTGGTCACCGAGTACATCGACGGGCCCACCCTCGAGGAGTCGGTGCAGTCGGGAGGGCCGCTGCGTGGCGCCGACCTGGACCAGCTCGGTGTCAGCATCGCGGCGGCCCTCGTCGGCATTCACGCGGCCGGGATCATCCACCGTGATCTCAAGCCCGCCAACGTGCTGCTGTCGCGGGTGGGCGCGCGCGTCATCGACTTCGGGGTCGCGGGCGCGGTCGACGCGACCCGGCTGACCGGGGACGGCATGATCCACGGAACCCCCGCCTACATGGCACCCGAGCAGCTCCAAGCGCACCCGGTGCCCGCGTCGGACGTGTTCGCCTGGGGCGGGGTCATGCTGTACGCGGCGACCGGCCGCCGCCCGTTCGGCGGGGCCACGCTGCCGGTGATGGCCATCAGGATCATGCAGGAGGAGCCCGATCTCACCGGCCTGACGGGTGTCATGTACGAGGCCGTCGCGGCCGCGCTCAGCAAGGACGCCGCCCATCGCCCGTCCCCGGCCGGACTCCTCGAACTGCTCGGCGTGGCCGCCGCCGACACGGGCCGTCCAGACACAGGCCATGCAGACACGGGCCATGCCGTACGCACGCGGCTCGATCTCCACGCGCCCTTGGCGACACGCGTCAACCCGATGTCTCCGCACCGGCCTCCCGCCGAGCCACCTCCAGACTCCGCCGCCGTCGGCCCGACGCTTCCTGGGAACGGGTCGTCCAACGGCGGCCACAACACCGAGGCGCTGCCCGAGTGGTGGCAGACCACCTGGACACCGCCGCCACCGAAGTCGCGTGCGCGCAGGCGCCGTCGGCGATGGGCGCTGTGGACGCTGACCGTACTGGTGAGCGCCGGTCTCATCGGTGCCGCCGCCGGATGGTCCCTACGGGAGGAACGGTCGCCGGACTTCGTGGTCACCGGCGTGAACGTGCACGCCGACGAAGGCGAACTGGGCTGCGATTCCCAGGTCGATGTGACCGGCGTCCTGTCCACGAACGGGGCGTCCGGACGGATCGTCTACCAGTGGAAGCGCAGCGACCAGAAGGCCCCGGACCCGCCCCGCGAGCAGGAGATGCCCGAGGGCCAGGAGCAGGCGGCCGTCCACCTCACCTGGGACATCGAGGGCCCCGGGACGCGCACGTTCACCGCCACGCTGACCGTCCTGAACGGCACGGCTTCGACCAGCACGGGGATCCAGGATTCGACGTCCTTCCGATACTCCTGCAAAGAGTGATCAGCGGTCAGGACCCGAGTGATTCAGACGGTCGAAGCGACCCTCGCCGGTACGGGGGCCTCGGCGTGGTTGATCCCTGGCGCCGCGTGCGGCGATCTTCTCCACCCGGGATCCGGTGCTGCGCGGGTCAGTCCCAGTTGAGGCGGTGCTCGAGGAGGGCCTGCTCGGCGGGGTTGGCGGTCAGGGCGAGGGCGCGCTGGTCGGCGGTCCGGGCCAGGTCGTGGCGGCCGAGGGCGCGGAGGAGTTCGGCGCGGGTGGCGTGCAGGAGGGGATAGCGGTCGAGAGCGTCCCGTTCCCGGTCGAGCGCGGCGAGGGCGGCTTCCGGGCCCGCGTGGTGGTGCAGGGCGATGGCGCGGTGCAGCCGGGTGACGGGTGAGGGGGCCAGGGCGAGCAGCATGTCGTACAGCACCACGATCTGGTACCAGTCGGTGTCGTCCCAGGTGGGGGCCTCGGCGTGGCAGGCGACGATGGCGGCCTGGAGCTGGTACGGGCCGGGCCGGTGGTGGGTGGCGGCGCGCTCGATCAGGACGGTGGCGCGGGCGATGGCGTCGTGGTCCCAGGCGGTACGGTCCTGGTCGCGCAGCAGGACCAGGCCGCCGGCGGGGTCGAAGCGGGCGGTGACGCGGGCCTGGTGGAGCCGGATCAGGGCGAGCAGGCCGAGCACCTCGGGCTGGCGCGGCATCAGCCAGGCGAGCTGGGCGGCGAGCCACTCGGCGTCGTCGGCCAGGTCGCGGGCCTGCGGCCGGTCGCCCGCGCTGGTCAGGTAACCCTCGTTGAACAGCAGGTAGATGACGGCCAGGACCTGGTCGAGCCGCTCGGGCAGCTCGGAATCGGGCGGGATCCGGTACGGGATCCCCGCGTCGGTGATCTTGCGCTTGGCGCGGGTGATGCGCTGGGCCACGGTGGTCTCGGGGACCAGGAACGCGGCGGCGATCTGGGCGGTGGTCAGCCCGCACACCGTGCGCAGGGTGAGCGCGATCCGGGCGGCGGGCGGCAGCGCGGGATGGCAGCAGGTGAAGACCAGCTTCAGCCGGTCGTCGGGCTCGCTCTGGACGGGCCAGCTCAGCTGGGCCAGCTTGTCGCGGTAGCTCGACTGCCGGCGCAGCACGTCCAGGCCGCGGCGGCGGGCGACGGTCAGCAGCCAGGCGTCGGGATGCTCCGGGACGCCCTCCTCCGGCCAGCTCCGCAGCGCGGTCTCGATGGCGTCCTGCAGGACGTCCTCGGCGGCGGCGAAGTCGCCGAGGACGCGGACCAGGCAGGAGGCCAGCCGGCCCGCGTGCTCGCGCACCACGCGGGCCAGCTCTCCATGGACGTCAGCAGGGACGTCAGCAGGGGCACCGGCAGGGACGGCGCCATGGACGTCCGTGGAGTCATCGGGGTTCTCGGTCATCACCTGCTCCGTCATCACATGATGGGGCGGACCTCGACGATGGGGCAGGCGGGCCAGTCGCGGGCGATGGCGAGGGCCGCGTCCAGATCGGGGACCTCCACCTCGGCGTAACCGGCGACGACCTCCTTGCCCTCGATGAACGGACCGTCGGTGACGATCGACTCACCGCCCTCCTGCCGCAGCGTGGTCGCGGTGTGGGCGGGCTGCAGGTGCGCGTGGTGGGTGATGGCGGCCGCATGGGCGGCGAACCACTGCGCCACCTCCTCATAGGCCGCCTGCAGCTCCTCCTCGTTCTTGGCCGCGAGTTCCTTGTTGTACTGCTCGGTCACGATGAACATCAGCACGTATTTCATGGCCACCTCCTTGCCCCCTAGACGAACGGCCCCTTCCCTTATACGACACCTCCCTTACGGGACCTCGCTTACGACACCTCAGGCTGGTCAGATCAGGGGATGGAGATCCGGGTGAGGTCGTGGACGGCCTCGCTGAAGGTGATCGGGTCGATCTCACCGAGGGGGAGCGCGTTCACGGGCTCGGGACCGGGTGTGGTGCCGGCCCAGACGGCGGTGTAGGTCTGGCCGTCCTCCTCCCCGTAGCCGCCCAGGCCCGGGCTGATGTCGACGACGAGGTGGCGGCCGGCGGGGTCGCGCCGGGCGAGCCACGAACCGTGCCGCTCGTACCCGGAGTCGGAGCTCCAGCGCCCGAACGTCAGGCTCTTGACCTTGCTGGACGGGGCGATGCGGCCGTGCAGGCGTTCGAGCCGGGTCGCGGTGCGTTCCTCGTCGGTGAGGGTGTGGACGGGCCGTCCGAGCTGCGCGAACGGCTGCAGGATCTCGTAGTCGGCGAAGACCTCCGTCCAGGTGGCGAGCGCCTCGCCCAGGACGATCGGGTGGGGGATGCCGATCCGGGACGACGCGGATGGGACGAACGCGTCATCGTCAGCGTCGGCGAACGTGCGGTCTTCGGCGACCCGGAACGGGGTGATGCCCTCGTCGGTCTCGGCGAGCCAGACCAGCCGCCGGACGATGTGCCACAGCAGCGGGTGCTGCAGGAAGACGTCCCGGAACTCCGCCAAGGTCCAGCGCCGGCCCCCGACCATCGCCGATTCCAGCCGCTTGATCTCGCCTTCGGCGACCGTACGGACGTCCTTCTTCAATCCCGCGAAGAGCGTGTGGGCTGCGGGTGCGAGAACGGGATCGTCGGAAGGACCCGGCTTGGGGAGGCTCTGGCGCCGCTCGCCGTTCTCTTCGGCGACGCTGTTCTCTTCGACGACACCGTTCTCTTCGGCGACGCTGTGCTTCTCGAACACGCTGTGCTTCTCGAATACATAGGGCTTGAGTTGCTCATCGAAGCCGACCTCGAAGCGGCGCGGGCCGTAGTCGAAGCTCATCCTGCCTTCCGCGTCCAGGCCGAAGTCGGGAACGGCCCGGTCCGCGAGCTGGTCCTGCGTCAGGCCGCGGGCTTCGGCGATCTCGTCGATGCGCGCCAGTGCCTTGGCCTTCAGGCCCTTGGACGTGCCCTTGCGGGCGAGCGTGTGGAGGTGGGTCAGCGCGACGTCCGAGCCGATCTCCGCGAGCGCCTCCATACCGGTCACCGCCCTGGCGGTGCCGTTCTTGCCCGGCCAGAGCTGGATCAGTGGACTGAGCCTGCGCACGGTGGTGTCGTCGCCGAGCAGCCCGAGCTGGGTCAGCGCCCAGTTGTCCTTGGCCACCGCACCGCAGCCCTGCCAGTGCAGGAACACCGCCCAGGAGAACTCGGTCAGCGATACCGGATCGCACAGCTCGCGGACGGTGTCGAGCCCCGCGTACACCTCGCCGGGCCTGGACATGGCGAGCATGGTCAGCAGATGCCCGGTCGCGGTGGCGGGCAGGGCGCGCTCCCGGCCGCGCATCAGGATCTGCGGGAGCTGGGACGGGCCGATCCAGCTGAGTTTGGGGATGCGGGCGGGCAGGACCTCCAGCGGATCCAGAGCGAGGAGGGTCGCGACGGCCGGTCCGGCGGTTCCGGCTGCCTTGATGACCATTTCGGCGCCGTGCTGGGCGGCCAGCAGCCGTAGCGCTCCTTCGGCGGCGCGCCGTTCCGGACCGGCTTTGCCGAACGCGTCCGGGAGAAGTAGCGGAACCGTCGCGGCGCCGTGCCGCTGGAACCAGCGGCGCGCGATCGTCCGGGCGCTCTTGAGCCGCGCCAGCCAGCGCGTCATGGCCCTGGCCACCTCGGCATCGAAGTAGGGCAGGAGTATGTCGCCATTGTGGGCGGGGGAGTGCGTGGCCACTCGCAGGGCCAGCGGCAGCGCGTCAAGGCCGGACCGCACCACGACGGGAGGCATCCAGGACGGCGCCCACCCCAAGGCATCGGGCGCCCACTCGGTCAGGACGGTGTCCCAGTCGATCTTTGGCTCCGTGGTCCACGCCGGCGGCGGGTACTCGTAGACGCTTTCCCAGGCCTGGCGCTCGCCCGGCTCCCACCGCATCGATGGCTCCGGCAACGGTGGCAACTCCGGCGCGGACGCCTTGCCCTTGGCCTTCGTACGGCGCGTCCACGGCGGCTCGACCAGCAGCGATGGCAGCTCCTCGGCCTCCGGTACGGCGGCGCGCGGCATGAGGGGCTCGAGCAGCTTCCGGGTCTCGGCGGGCAGCGCGTTCACCTGGCCGGGGTCGGCGCGGAGCCGGGCCCGGAGCATCCCCGAGACGATCGGCGCGGCCGTGCCGCCGTTCGCCGTGATCGGCGCGAGGAGCCGCATCGCCCGTACGGGAAACCGGTCCATCGCCGGACGCAGCGCGGCGTCGGCGTCCTTCTGGCCGATCCGTCCTGCCAGGCTCTGCAACGCCTCGTCGGCGGGAAGCACCGACAGCGCCCTGAGCAGATCATTGCGGGCACCGAGGTCCTCGTCGTCGAACTGGTACCAGAGTGCCCCGTTGATGAAGGGGACGATGGCCGGCCCCGCCCCGTCCACCAAGGTGGCGATGACGTCGGAACGCGACACGCGCCAGAACAGCCACATGGACGTGCTGATGACCCGCTGGATCTGCGCCGTAGTGGAGACGAAGCAGTGGACCAGCACCTGTTCCGGCCCGGCGGGATACTCGAGCTCGCCGACGCACTCGTCCGCCCAGCCCAGCTCGGTGGGCACGAGGTAGGAGACGACCAGGCGCTGGTGCCGCTGGCCGCGCTGCCCGGCCAGCCGTTCCACGGCTTCCCGGTACTCATCGTCGGTCGAGGTTGCCAGCAGCGTCCGGAGCCGGCGCATGACCGTCTCCTCGATCCACCACCGGCTGGAAGCGTGCAGGTCGACGGCGGCGAACAGGAACCCGCCGTTGCGCCACTTCTCGTCGGCCGTGGTGTCGGCGGCGGGCGTTCCGGGAGACGGCCGTCGCGGCGGGATGCGGCCGAGGCGGAGCCGGCAGACGCTCGCGAACGCGCAAGCGGCGAAGGCCAGGCCGTGCTCGTCGGCCCAGGCGTCGACGAAGGCCGTCCAATGGTCGGCGGCGACCTTCTCCCGTTCGACGAGGGCGGTGGCGACGGCCGCCGCGCCCAGCGGGTCCGGCTCGCCGCGCAGCCATGCCCGTACCGAATCGGCCAGTTCCGGCTCGGTGTGCGGATGGGCCGCCATCACTTCGATCAGCGGCCGGGCCGTCCCGGTCAGCTCCCGTACGAGGCGTACGGCGTCCGGGTCCACCTGGACGGGCTCGGCGGGCGGCGTACCGCCGCGCCGAGGATGCACCCGTGCCCGCCACTCGGCGGGTATTACCAGGACGTTCTCATCCGTGCTCATGCCCGAAAGGTACGGGTGATCACCGACGATCGGCGGCGCCGCGCCGCGAGACCAGCGTGAGCGCGCCGAGCACCAGCAGCATCCAGCCGCCCGAGTCGGGCAGCACGACGACCATGGTGCCGCCGATGCCGACGAGGTAGAGGGCGATCTGGAGCGGGATGCGGCCGGTCGCGCGCACCTCCTTGAGGGCGAACGTACCGAACCCCAGCAGGCCGATGCCCGCGTAGAAGAACCACACGGCCGCCTCCCGTTCGGCGTCCTTCTCGATCCCGTTGAAGACGCCCGCGTCGACGATGTCGCCCCAAGCGCCGGACATCGTCACGAACGCGTACACGGTGTGGATGAACGCGGTGGCGATGATGCCCCACGGGATCCAGCGGGCCATCCGGTTCATGGGGGCGGTGCCGTTGGCGAGCCCGCCTTCGGCGGTACGGATCGGCGGGACGGATTCGGGGGCGTCAGTGGGCCGGATCTTGTTGTCGGGGGTCATCGGAACTCCTTTGCGAGCGGGTACGGCCGCCGCCGGCGAGCCGCATGCTGAATTCGAAGAGGCCGCGCAGTTCGGGCCCGGGGACCGGCGGGATGACGTGCGCCCCGCCGATGGTGATCAGATAGAAGAGGCTCGCCACCTGGCCGGCTTCGTCCGGGTCGTCGCTGAGCGCCAGCCAGAGGGTGCGGAGGTAGTCGATCCGGGCGTGGTCGACCCGCTCCTGGAGGGCGCGCGCCTCCGGATCCTGCTGGGCCCAGGCCCGTACCGCCACCTCGAGTTCCGGGCCGTGGCCGACGTCGGAGACGACCAGATCCATCAGCCGTTCCAGCTTGGCCATGGGAGCGGCGCCGGTGTCCTGTTCTGCGAGGTCGATGAGGCGGGTCGTGCAGACGTCCTCGATGTGGGCGAGCAGTGCGGTCTTGTAACCGCCCATCCCGCCGAAGTGGTGGTAGAAGGACCCTTTGCTCAGGCCGAGCCGCTCGGTCAGCCGCTCGATCGTGAGCGCGGGCGCGCCCTGGCCGGCCAGGATCGCCAGCCCCGCGTCCAGCCAGTCGTCCCGCTTGCTCCGCCTGCTCGTCGTCATGCCACCACCATTCCATACGGTTTGGTATGGAACGACCATACCAAACCGTATGGAATGTTCTCGCTTGGGGTGGAGAAGCAGGGGTCAGGGAGTGGAGATCCGGGTCAGGTCGTAGAGCGCCTCGCTCAGGGTGACCGGGTCGATCTCGCCGAGCGGGACCGTGCTCTCCGGCTTCGGGCCGGGAGCGGTGCCGGCCCAGATGGCCGTGTAGGTCTGCTCGTCGCCCTCCCCGTACATGTAGGTCCCCAGGCCCGGGCTGATGTTGACGACGAGGTGGCGGCCGGCGGGGTCGCGCCGGGCGATCCACGGGCCCGGGCCGTACCCGTCGTTGGCCTGCCAGTGCCCCTGCGAGAGGCCCTTGACCTTCCCGTACGGGGCGACGCGATCGATCAGGCGTTCCAGCTGCGTCGCGGTGCGCTCCTCGTCGGTGAGGGTGTGGACGGGCCGTCCGAGCTGCGCGAACGGCTGCAGGATCTCGTAGTCGGCGAAGACCTCCGCCCAGGCGGGCAGTGCCTCGCCGAGCAGGACCGGGTGAGCGATACCGATGCGGGACGAGGCGGGCGGGACGAACGCCTCGTCGCCGACGTCGGCGAACGTGCGGTCTTCGGCGACCCGGAACGGGGTGATGCCCTCGTCGGTCTCGGCGAGCCAGACCAGCCGCCGGACGATGTGCCACAGCAGCGGATGGCCGAGGAAGGCGTCCCGGAACTCCGTCGTGGTCCAGCGCCGGCCCCGGACCATCGCCGATTCCAGCCGCTTGATCTCGCCGTCGGCGATCGTGCGTACGTCCTTCTTGAGCCCGGCGAACAGCGTGTACGCGGCGGGCGCGAGGTCGGGATCATCGGATGGGCCGGGCTTCGGGAGGCTCTGGCGCCGCTTGCCGCTCCCCTCGACGACGCTGTGCTTCTCGAACACATAGGGCTTGAGTTGCTCGTCGAAGCCGACTTCGAAGCGGCGCGGGCCGTAGTCGAAGGTCATCCCGCCCTCGGCGTCCAGGCCGAAGTCGGGAACGGCCCGGTCCGCGAGCTGGTCCTGCGTCAGCCCGCGGGCTTCGGCGATCTCCTGGACCTTCGCCAGTGCCTTGGCCTTCAGGCCCTTGTACTTGCCCTTGCGGGCGAGCATGTAGAGATGGGTCAGCGCGACATCCGAACCGATCTCCGCGAGCACCTCCAGAGCGTTCACCGCCCTGGCGGTCGCACTCTCGCCCGGCCAGAGCCGGATCAGCGGAGAGAGCCGGCGCACGGTGGTGTCGTCGCCGACAAGGCCGAGCTGCGTCAGCGCCCAATTGTCCTTGGTGGGCGAGCCGGAGGCCTGCCAGTGCAGGAACACCGCCCAGGAGAACTCGGCCAGGGATACCGGATCGCACAGCTCGCGGACGGTGTCGAGCCCCGCGTACGCCTCGCCCGGCTTCGACATGGCGAGCATGGTCAGCACGTGCCCGGTCGCGGCGGCGGGCAGCGCACGCTGGCGGTTCCGGAGCAGGATCTGCGGCAGCTCGGACGGATCGACCCAGGTGAGCTTGGGGATGCGGGCGGGCAGGACCTCCAGCGGATCGAGCGCGAGCAGGGCCGTGACCGCGGGCCCCGCCTCCCCGGCCGCTTCGACGATCGCCTCGTCACCGTGCTGGGTGGCCAGCAGCCGTAGCGCGCCTTCCGCGTCGCGGCGTTCCGGCCCCGCCTTGCCGAACGCGTCCGGGAGGAGCAGCGGCACCGCGGCGGCGCCATGCCGCCGGAACCAGCGGCGGGCCGTCGTCCGGCCGCTCTTGAGCCGCGCGAACCAGCGCGCCATCGTCCGGGCCACCTCGGGACCGAAATACGGCAGCAGCATCTCACCGTGGTTGGCGGGGGAGTGCGCGGCCACCCGGGAGACCAACGGCAGCGCGTCGAGACCGAACCGCACCACGATGGGCGGCATCCACTCCCGGGCGCGCCACATGACCTTCGGTGCCCATCCCACCCAGATGACCTCCCAATCGATCTCCGGTTCCTTCGTCCAGACCGGCGGGTTCCGGGGATCGGCGCGTTCCCAGACCTCGCGCTCGCCCGGCTCCCAGTGCATCGACGGCTCCGGCATCGGGGGCGGCTCGGGCACTGCCTCCTTGGCCTTGGCCTTCGTACGGTGCTTCCACGGCGGCTGGACCAGCAGCGGCGGCAGTTCCTCGGCGTCCGGTACGGCGGCGCGCGGCAGGTGAGGTTCGATGGTCCTGCGGGTCTCGGCGGGCAGGTCGTCGGCTAGCCCGGGAGCGGCGCGCAGCCAGCGCCGCAGCAGCCCCGTCACCAGCATCGCGGACGTGGTCTCGGCCGCCGCCATCCGGCCGAGAACGCGCAGCGCCCGTGCCGGAAAGCGGTCCATCGCCGAACGCACCGCAGCATTGATGTCGTCCTCGCCGATCCGTTCCGCCAGCATCTGGATGGCCTCGTCGGACGGCAGCATCGCCAGACCCTCCAGCACCGCGCGGCGCCCTTCGGAGCCATCGCCGGGGCGCTGCGTGCCGAGGGCCCGGCCCAGGAACCGCGCGGCGGCCGGGCCGAGCGCGTGCACCATGGTGGCGACGACGTCCGGACGCGGGTCGTACCAGTACAGTCCGGCACTGCGGAGGGTGTCGGCATGGTGGGCGGTGGAGACCGAGCAGAGAAGCTGGGTGTGCCCCGCTCTGGTGAGGTGGCTCAGATCCGCGACGCACTCGTCCAGCCATTCCGGCTCGGTGGGGACGAGGTAGGAGATCGCCTGGCGCCGGGCCGCATGATCGAGGCGCTCGGCCGCGTGATCGAGGAGCTGGGCCGCATGATCGCGGTGCACGGCCAGCCGCCGGACGGACTCACGGTAGTCCTCATCGCTCGCCGTTGCCAGGAGCGTGCGAAGCCGCAGCACGAACGACCCCTCGGCCGACCATTCGCAACCACGCTCCCAGCCGCCCGCGCGCCGGATGCCGCCGTGGTGCGACTCCGGAGCGACCGGCTCGCCGGAATCGTCGACGGCGCCGACGGCGAACATGACCACGTGGTTCGAGCCGCCCATCCCCGGCGGGGGCGGCGCGAAGCCCAGACTGATTCCGCTGAGGTGGGCGAACGCCTCGGCGGCGAAGGGCAGTCCGTGCTCGCCGATCCAGGCGTCCAGGAAGGCCGCCCGCGTGTCCTCGTCCCTGAGTCCGAGCTTCTCGACGAGGACGGTGGCGACGGCCGCCGCGCCCAGCGGATCGGGCTCACCGCGCAGCCAGGCGCGGACGGCCTCGGTCATCTCCGGATGGGCGTCCCGGTGGCTCGCCATTCCCTCGATCAGCGACCGGTGCACCTCGGTCATGCCCCGTACGCGCCGTACGGCGTCCGGATCGACCCGGACGGGCGGCCCGTAGAGCGGTTCACCGCGCCGGGGGTGGACGAGCGCCAGCCACTCGTCGGGCATGACCAACTCGTCGGGCACTGGCAATTCGTCGGGCACTGCCAAGGCGTTCTCGTCCGCTGTCATGCCCCCGGACGATAAGGGTGATCACCGACATTCCGCTGGGAGTTTCCGAGCCGGGCGGGAACGGGCTCAGGGCGTACGGCGGAAGCCGCGCAGGGCGATCAGCGCGGCGGGTACGGCGACGGCCAGGCCGATGCCGACGGCGGTGATGGCACCCGCGGCGGCGGGACGGCCCAGCGTGAGGTCGCGGGCGGCCTCGATGGCGTACGTCATCGGGTTCGCGATGGCGACCAGGCGCAGCCACTGCGGCAGCCCGTCCAGCGGGACGAACGCGTTCGAGCCGAACATCAGCGCGAACGTGACCATGCTGGACAGGCTCTGCACCATCTCCAGGCTCCGCATCCAGCAGGCGATGGCGATGAAGATCCAGCCGAGGCTCGCGCCGATCACCAGGGCGAGCGCGGCGGCGGCGAGTACCCCGAGCGGGCCGCCGGCCGGGGCGAAGCCGAAGAGCGCGGCCGCGAAGACCACCAGCACCGCCAGCCGGATCGCGCCGCGGGCAAGTTCGGCCAGGCTGCGGCCCGCCAGTACGGCGCCCGGCCAGACCGGTAGCGAGCGCAGCCGGGTGATGATCCCGCCGCGCATCTCGTCGGTCAGCCCGATCCCGGTCTGCAGCGCCGACTGCATCGCGGTGTTCACCATGATCGCCGGAAGCAGGAACTCGATGTAGCGCACGCCCGCCGGAAAGCCCGGGGTCGCCGCGATGCCGGCGAAGATCTGGCTGAAGACCACCAGCATGAGCAGCGGTGCCACCAGGCTGGTCACGATCAGCTGGGGCGTGAGCACCAGGGCGCGCAGCGATCGGCCGGCCAGGACGAGGGTCTGGCTGAACGGGTTGCTCCCGGTCCAGGCCACGTCCGGATCCGCCTGGACGGGCCGGGTCTCAGTGATCACGAGACGGGCTCCCTTCCGGTCCTGGTCCCGGCCTCGGTCCTGACCCGGGCGACGAGGGACAGGTAGACCTCGTCCAGCGTCGGCTCGGCCATCACCAGCTCGGCCGGTTCGATGCCGGCCTCGTCCAGGGCCCGGACGACCAGCGCGGCGTCGCGGGGAGCGTTGACGGGCACGGTCACGGTGCCGCGTTCGGCGTCGTGGAGCGGGCGCATCCCGGCCGAACGGAGCGCGCCCATCGCGCCGGGCAGGTGCGCCCGGCCGGGCCGTACCGTCACCGACCGGCTGCCGGCGGACGCCTTGAGCTCGGCGGGCGTCCCGCGCGCCACCGCCCGGCCGCCGGCGAGCACGGTGATCGTGTCGGCCAGCCGGTCGGCCTCGTCGAGGTACTGGGTGGTCAGCAGGACGGTACGGCCGCCGGCCGCCAGCCGCCGGACGATCGCCCAGGTGGCCAGCCGGCCCTCCGGATCGAGCCCGGTCGTGGGCTCGTCCAGGAAGATCACGGCGGGCCGTCCGACCAGGCCCGCGGCCAGGTCCAGCCGGCGCCGCATCCCGCCGGAGTACGTGCGCGCGGGACGGGTCGCGGCCGCTTCGAGGTCGAACGTCTCCAGCAGCTCGTCGGCGCGGGCGCGGGCCTGGCGGGTCCGGGCGCCCAGCAGGCGGGCGATCAGCACCAGATTGTCGCGCCCGGAGATCTGCTCGTCGACCGTGGCGAACTGCCCGGTCAGGCCGATGCTGCGGCGGACGTGGCGGGCCTGCGTCACGACGTCGTACCCGGCGACGGATGCGGTGCCGAAGGTGGGCCGCAGCTGGGTGGCCAGGATGTTGATCAGTGTGGTCTTGCCGGCGCCGTTGTGGCCGAGCAGGCCGTGCACGGACCCGGGCGGTACGGAGAGGTCGAGGCCGTCCAGGGCGCTGACCTGGCCGAAGCGCTTGCCGAGTCCGGCCGTCTCGATCATCCCGGCTCCCGGCTCTCGGGGACCAGCCGCGGTTTCAGCCAGGCCAGGACGCGGGCCATCGCGATGTCCAGGTAGCGGACGTACACGATCGCCACCAGCACGCCCGCGATCGCCGCCGCGAGAGCCGGGGCCACCGCGACGGCGCCGGGGGCCAGGACGAGGCCCGGTACGGCGACCGCCAGCAGCAGCCCGTTCCGGACGATGATCGGGTAGCCCAGCACCGCGCTGTGGTCGCCGAAGCAGCCGCACTCGGCGAAGATCCCGTTCCGGATCGCGCGGAACACCCCGGCGATGAACACCGACAGCAGACCGGCCGCCAGCGCGAATCCGGCGCGTGCCGTCACCGGCGGTACGAGCAGCACGGCGATGGCCGCCTCGCAGCACAGGATCAGCCCGGCCAATGGTCCGGCGGCTCGCCGGGAGATCAGGTTCCGTACCGTGGTCCGGAAGGCCTGGCGGCGCCTGGCGCTGCGCGCCTTGCCGAGGAACGCCACCGCGAACACCGTCGCCAGCAGGCAGCGGGCGGCGATCAGGTAGTAGTGCTCCATGGGCTCGCCCTCCTCACCGGACGCCGACGGTCATGGTCTTGATGAACGGCGGCATCCCGTCGCCCTCGCCGACCGGGCGTCCCTCGGCCTCCACCCAGGCGTGCGCCCGGAACGGCTCGGTCAGCACGCCCGTGCACCAGTCCGGCCACGTACCGCCGAGCCGGCACAGCAGTACGGTCGCGAGCGATCGCTGCAGGCAGCCCTGGCCCGCGCAGCGCACGCTCGTCCGTACGACCGCGTCCCGGGCGGCCAGCGCCTGATCCGCCGAGGCCGGACGGGCGCCCCGGCTGGCGGCGGCCAGGACCGCGCGCAGGCGTACCGGCGGCAGCCTCATCAGCAGGGCGGCCACGGCGACGCACAGCCGGGCGGCCAGGCGCCGCCGCCGCGACAGGCGACCGGTCCCGGACGGCTCCAGCGCCACGGAGATGCTCATGACGCCAGCATCCGAGCCGCGCGCAGGGAGTCGACCAGCGCGCTCACGTCGGCCGCCACCCGGGTGGCCGCATCGGGAAACCGTTCGGTCAGGCCGCTGATGGCCTGGTCGACCGTCCCGCCGTCCTGGAGCGTCCGTACGACGGTGGCCCCGGTGCCGTTGAGCTGCCAGTACCGCCCGGTCCGCTGGTCGAGCAGCACCATGCCGTGCTCGGTCTCGGCGATCGAGACATGCTGGGCGAGTGCGATGGTCATGCTTCCTCTACCTTTCTTGTGCCAGGACAGGTGCGGTGGCGGGCAGCGACCTGAGCCATACCTCGCAGGAGAGGGTGCGCAGCAGGAACAGCAGCCCCTGGGAATTCGGATAGAGGCCCAGCAGGGCCGAACGGAACGCGTCGGCGTTCACCAGGCCGAGCCGTTCCAGCCGCATGTCGTCGCACAGGCCGAGCATTTCGGCGCGATGGCGGCGCATGCCCGCGAAAGCGCTCTGGCTGAACTCGGCCTTGGTGCGGCGCGCGAGGATGTCGTCGGGCATATGGCCGCGCATGGTCGCGGCCAGGGCGGGCTTGTAGCGGTCGGGCGCGGCCCGTTCTTCCGGCCTGATGGAAAGGGCCGCCTGGATGACCCGGTCGTCCAGGTACGGGGCCTGCAGCGCGACGCCGCGCTGCCCGAAGATGCGGCCGGTCCGCCGTACGGCCTCACCGCCCTTGCGTACGCCGCGCAGCGCGGCGTGCTGGCAGCGCAGCGCCGACATCGGCTCGTAGCCGCCCGAGCCCCGAATGATCTCGCGGACGGTGTCCACCGCGCCGGGCGTCGCCCAGGCGGGCATCCGCGCCATCGCGTCCCACCCGATCTCCGGGCTCTCCATCGGTTTCGGCAACGGGTCGGTGAGGCATTCGGCGTTCGACGCGAGCCATTTCCCGTACGGCCGGTCGTCCAGCATTTCCCGTAGCGTCGCGCGCAGCGTCCAGCGGTAGAGCGAACGGTTCACCCGCATGCTGCGCAGCCATTTCGTGGGCTTGCGGCGCGCGATCGTGTGCAGGGAGGCGGGCATGGCGAAGAACAGTTCGTCGCCGCCGTCACCGGTGATATGCAGTTCGGAGCCGAGCCCGGAGATGGCGCCGATCTCGAAATGGATCCGGTCCCGGACGTGCAACCGGGTGAAAGGCGTCTCCACATCCGTGTCGGCCTTGGACAGGCCCGCGAACATCTCGGGCGCGTCCCGCGCCGGGATCACGACGTGCTCCGCGCCGGGCATCGCCGACGCGGCCCGTTCTGCCCAGATCACGTCGTCGTCGCCATCGTTGGACGAGGACTGGTGCACGGTCTTCAGCCGGACGGCCGCCCCGGCTTTGGCGCGGTCCAGGAGGAAGCACAGGCTGGTGGAGTCGAGCCCGCCGGACAGGTCCGCACTGATCGTCCGGCCGGGCCGCAGCCGCGCCCCGACCGCGTCCATCAGCGCCGACCGGACCTGCTCCGCGCCCTGCGCCATCGGCGTCTCCGGCTCCGGGGCACGCCACCAGGGGACCTCACGCCCGTTCCCGTGCGGGTCCAGTTCCAGGTACGTACCGAACGGCAGCGCCCGCACGCCCTCCCACGCGCACCGTTCGTTCAGCGGATAGGGCGGGGACGGAGCCAGCAGCCGCAGCGCCAGCGTCTCCGCCGCGACGCCCGCGCCGGTGAGCCGCGCCAGCGCGTCGGGCCGGTTGGCGGCCACGGTCACCGAGCCCGCGCCGGCATGGAAGATCTGGCACGCCGTCGACAGGCTGCCCTGCGCCCTGACCACGCCGTTCACCGCCGCCACCAGATGGAAGCTGCCCGGAATCGTCCGCGCGAGATCGTCCAGGTCGGCGAGCCGGCGCACCCGTGCGAGCGCGTCGCCCGGCGTCGCGCAGCCGAGCAGCGCGACCCGGCGGGCCCCTTCGCCGAACCAGGTCAGCTCGTCCGGTGCCCACCGGCCGACGATCCACGGCCGTCCCGACCGGTGCCTGAGCACCTCCGGGTACCCGGCCGGCTCCCGTACGATGCCCGCCCCGGCGGGGCAGTCCGGGAGAACGATGAATTCCACCTGCTCACTCCAATGAGTCTCGACTGAGTAAAAGAGGCTCGGGGAAAAGAGGCCCGACTGAGCAAAGAGGCCCGACATATTTCGTGGAGTACGGTCGGCCGGACCGTACCGGCACCATTCGTGTGGCGCCGGTACGGCCCGAGGTGTTCCGTGTGGGTTACTGCTCGATCAGCAGATCACCAGGCACTCGTCCTTGCTGTCCCAGCCCCACGTGCCCTGCTTGAGGGTCAGCTGGGCGAAACCGCCGACCTCTGCAAGAGTGGGCGGTTCGTACACCGAGGTCTTCCGCTCCATGCTCGCAACACCTCCCTTCTCGAAATCGCTCTATCGGCCTTTCGGAAATGACGCTAGCAAGGCTCCGATTCAGCAAACCACTCCAATAAGGTAAAGGCGCCTTGACCGTCAATGGAGATCGATTTTAGGCATGCCGAATTCCCGGACGTTGCTAGGGCGACCGGTTATTCGATATGACGGGTGCGCTTTTTCGTGCGGCCAGAGGGGCATCCTCGATGGCCGCCGGCACCACCTGCCAGAGACACCTCATTGTGGTATCAGTGCAGGTCAGAGGGTTATCCGTGGAAACCCGTACCTTCGCCGCGTAGTCCGGGCCACCGCCGTGGCCCGGACTACGGGATTCAGGCCCAGCCCGGTATCCCGTCGTCGATCCGTACCTTGGCCGCGGGGACGGGCGCCTTCTCGTACGGCGTTTCTCGCGAAAGTGCGCCCGCCGGAGGCGTGCTCGCCCCGAGGCCCCGGTGCAGGCGGCAATCGCAGCCCGGCTTGAGCGGTGCCGGGCAATCGCCGACCAGTTCCAGGACGACGTCCATGTCGGCGGGGTCGATGCGCCACCACCAGTACATGTCCCAAGAGGAGTGGTCCGAGGGGTCCCAGCAGTCGTGCGAGTGGCTTTCCACGACGCCCGAGCCGCAGGTGGCGCAGCGGCTCAGGCGGGTGTGGTCGTACGCGTCGTCGTGGCCTCGGTTCCCATGCGGCACACCGCGCTGGGCCAGCCTCGCCAGCGGTGACAGGGCGGGGCGATCGCAGCATCGGTTGACCATGGTCGATTATGGCGCGGCGGTTGGGGCGGGTCTCAACGGGCATCCCGGCCGCGTGATGGTGGCCCGGAAGCTGGTGGCCCAGGGATGACGGTGGCCCGGAAGCTGGTGGCGCGGGAATGATGGCGGCGCAGGGACGCGTGACGGCGGCTCTACACGACCGCGGGCAGCGCCGTCTGGAACACGCTGTTCGTCATCATCGGCTACGTGCTGGGCGCCAAGTGGCAGCGCGCCGAGCAGTTCGCCAACTGGGCCACCTGGGCGGTGCTGGCCCTCGCGGTCCTGTGGGTGGTCAAGTTCGTCGTCACCCGGCTGCGGCGGGACCGTTCCGAACGCGCGTGACGGCGCGGCGTCTCAGCTGTTCCGCTCGGCCTCGCCGAGGACGTGCTCGACCATGGTGATCAGGACGCGCTTGGCCGAGTCGCGGCGCCGGACGTCGCACATGACGAGCGGGACGCCGTCCTCCAGGTCCAGGGCGATCCGGACGTCCTCGGGGTCCTTGCGCTCGGAGCCGTCGAAGCAGTTGACGGCCACGACGAACGGCGTGCCGCGGTCCTCGAAGTAGTCGACGGCCGGGAAGCTGTCGGCGAGCCGGCGCACGTCGGCCAGCACGACCGCGCCCACGGCGCCGACCGCGAGTTCGTCCCACATGAACCAGAACCGCTGCTGCCCGGGCGTGCCGAACAGGTAGAGGATCAGGTCGTCCTGGAGCGTGATGCGGCCGAAGTCCATGGCCACGGTGGTCTGGGTCTTGTCGCCGACGCCGGCGGTGTCGTCGACCCCGAGGCTGCGGTCGGTGAGGGTCTCCTCGGTGCGCAGCGGCCGGATCTCGCTGATCGAGCCGACCATCGTCGTCTTGCCGACCCCGAACCCGCCGGCGATGAGGATCTTCGCGGCGATCGGGCGGCCGGTCTCGGGGGCCTCGGCATGGCCGGAGACGGCCGTGTCAGAGCGCGCGTAGTCCATTGAGCAGCTTCCTTAGTACGAGCTCGTCCGGTGCGTCTCCGGTGGGCGTGGGCCGCAGCACCCGGAGCAGGTTCTCGTCGCGCAGGTCGTCGACCAGGACGCGGACCACGCCGACCGGCAGGTCCACTTCGGAGGCCAGGTCGGCGAAGGTGATCGGTTTGCGGCAGAGCCCGAGCAGCATCCGGTGCTCGGGGTCCAGCCGCAGCCGGGGGCTGACCGGGATGCGGGTGGCCTCCAGCACGACGATGAGGTCGAGGGTGTCACCGCGCGGCCGGGTCCGGCCCCGGGTGAGGGTGTACGGGCGGACGACCGGCCCGGCGTCCTGGTCCAGCCATCTGTCCGAACCCGAGCTGCCTGAACCCGACCTGTCCGAACCCGGTCTGCCTGAACCCATTCTGTCTGGACTCATTCGCGGTCACCCCACGCCGGTTCCGGACAGCCGGGGATCGGCCGGCAGGCCCTCGCCGAGCCGTTCGGCGAGCTCGGCCATCTCGTACGCGACGGTTCCGGCGTCCCCGTCGGCGCGGCTGACGACGGCGAGGTAGGTGTCCTCGCCGGCGGCCACCATGAACAGGAAGATATCGTCCATCTCCACCACGGTCTGCAGCAGCTCGCCGCCGCCGAACCGGTGGCACGCCCCCCGGGACAGCCCCTGGAATCCGGACACCAGCGCGGCCAGATGCTCGGCGTCCTCGCGGCCGAGCCCCGACGACGCGACGAGCATCCCGTCGCGCGACAGCACGACCGCTCCGTTCACCGAGTCCATCCGGCGCACCAGCCCGGCGAGCAGCCGGTCCAACTCATCCGCCGAGTACGGCTTCGTCATTGCTCACCCTGATCCGCATCCGTGCCCTCGTCGGGCGTACCCGTGCCGATGTCCTCGGCCCGGCCGCGCTGCCATCCGCTCTGCATGGACGACATGAAGGAGCGGGCCCGTTCCGGCGGGCGGGGGATCTCGCCGGTCGTGGTCGCCGATCGCTCGGCGCTCCGCGTCTCCGCCGTCTTGCGCAGCTGGGGCGCCAGGTTCGCGCGGCGTACGCGGCGCGGCATCCCGGCGTGGGTGCCTCCCTGCGGCGGCACCGGTGCCGCCGCGGGCTCCGGCGGAGCGAACGACGCGTGCTCCGGGTGGGCGTAGGACGCGGGGGCCGGGACGGGAGCGGGCACCGGGGCCGGAGCGGGGAAAGGATCCGGTACGGGCGGGGCGGCGCCGACGATCTCCGCCTGCGCGACGCGGTGCCTGCCGGTGTCGGAACGCGGGTGCCTCATCGAAGGCTCCCCGGTCCCGTTCGTGGCGGTGGCGGACTCGTCCGCCAGGGTCTGGTCGGGGGCGTCACCGGCCCGGGCCGCCTCCTCCGGCGAGACCACGATGCCGTGCGGCAGCAGGACGATCGTCTTGAGCCCGCCGTAGGCGTTGGGCTCCAGCGAGATCCGTACCCCGTGCCGGTGCGCCAGGCTGCCGACCACGAACAGGCCGAGTTGGTCGCCCTCGGACAGGTTGAACTCCGGTGGCCGGGTGAGCTGCTCGTTGATCGCCGCGAGCTTGTCCGGGCTCATCCCGAGCCCGCGGTCCTGGATCTCGATCACGAACCCGTTGCCGACCGCCCCGGCGTCCACCTCGACCGGCGTGCTGGGCGGGGAGAAGGCGACCGCGTTCTCGATCAGCTCGGCGAGCAGGTGGATGAGGTCGGCGACGGTGGTGCCGACGATCGCCTCCCGCGCGGTGCTGACCACCTCGACCCGGGAGTAGTCCTCGATCTCGCCGACCGCGCCGCGCAGCACGTCCAGCACGGCGACCGGCTTGCGCCAGCCGCGGCCGGGGTGCGCGCCGGACAGGATGATCAGGCCTTCGGCATGCCGGCGCATCCGGGTGGTCAGATGGTCGATCTTGAACAGGTCCTCCAGCGCGTCCGGGTCGGACGCCTTGCGCTCCAGCGTGTCCAGCATGGCCAGCTGGCGGTGCAGCAGCGACTGGTTGCGGCGGGCGAGGTTGCGGAAGACCTGGTTGACGGCCTTGCGCAGCTCGGCCTGGCCGACGGCGGCCTCGATCGCGGTCCGCTGCACGGTGGAGAACGCCGCGGCGACGCTGGTGACCTCGGCGGTCTTGCCGCCCGCCAGCGGGGGAGCCTCGGCCAGGACGTCGACGTCCTCGCCCAGGCGCAGCCGGCGCACGACGTCGGGCAGCCGCTGGTCGGCCAGGTCCCGGGCGGCGTCCTGCAGGCCGATGAGCTCCCGGCTGATGCGGCGGCCGAAGCGCAGCATCAGGAACCCCGACAGCAGGACCGCGAGCAGCCCGAGGCCGCCGACGAGCGCCAGCCGCATGAAGATCGCGTTGCTGAGGACCTTCATGTCGCCGTCCAGGGCCGTCCGGATCTGGCCGATGCTCCGCTGGAAGGACGCCAGGTAGGCCTGCGAGGCGGGCTGCCAGGCGGCACCGTCGATCCGGATCCCGGTCCGGCTGCCCCGGCTCGCCATGATGCGGTCCTCTTGCGCCTTGAAGTCCTGGTAGACGGGCGAGGCGAGCATCGCGCGGAACGGCTCGGCGAACTGCGGGTCGAAACGGCCGACGCTCTCGTTGAGGAGGAAGCGCTGCTCGTGCACGAGCCGGGTGAACGCGGCCTGTTCGTCGTGGCTCATCCGGCCGCCGGCGGCCATCGCGCCGCCCACCAGCGTGGCCTCGCGTCCGGCCAGCTCCTGGGCCCGGATCATCCCGAGGATGTCGTTGGCCAGCTGGAAGACGTCGGTGTCGTCGACCTTGAGCAGCGGAGTGGAGAACTGGAAGTTGGCGTCCACGGCCGCGTTGTAGGCCTCGAAGGCCGCCAGCTTGCCGGTGCCGCCGGAGTCGATCCCCTGCCGTGCCGCCACGATCGCGTCGACCTTCTTCAGCAGGTCCGCCATCAGCCGCTTCTGCGTGCCGTCGAGGGTGCCCTGGAAGTCGGACGAGCCCGCGGCCTTCTTCAGCCCGGTGACGGCGGTGTCGGTCTTCTGCCGCTGGGCGTCCAGGGCCGTCCGCGGAACCCGGCCGCGCGCGCTCAGCCAGACCTGCGTCTGCGCCCGCTCCTGGGCCAGATGGGTGAGCAAGGGAAGGGACGCCGTGCTGTAGGTCCGGTTGATGGTGTCGAGGTTCCGCTTGTCCAGCGCGTCCCGTACCGAAGCATTAGCGGCGAAGCCCCACAATCCGAGCAGTGCCGCCAGCGGGATCGTGAGCAGCCCGAACAGGGTGAACCGAATCGATCGCCTGCGTGACCTCATATGACGTCTTTCAACTCGAACGGAGCTAGTCTGCTGAAACCGGTGTCACGCTAGCGCCATTTTGCCCTCCCGTGGCCGTTTTGCGGATCTTGTCGTGAAGCGGGTGCGATCATTGACCTGGGTTTTCGCCAGATCGCTTGCGTTCGCCTTCGCCCTGTGCGTGGGGCGGCATCCCGGAGGATTTCTGTGGACGAGTTCGACCACATCATCGTGGGGACGGGTTCGGCCGGCCGCAATGCCGCGAGCGAGCCCCGTCCCCTGGACGGAGGAGAGTGCGAGTGATGCCGCAGCGCGCCGACACGGCCGGTCAGCTCGACTGGCTGATCAACGGGCTGGTCGAGCGGGTGCCCCAGGTGACCACGGCGGTGCTGCAGTCCTCGGACGGGCTGCTGATGGGCGCCTCCGAGGGCATCGACCGGGCCGACGCCGACTACCTGTCGGCCCTGGCCGCCGGGCTGCAGAGCCTCGCCCAGGGGGCCCGGCGCCAGTTCGACGGGGGCGAGGTGCATCAGACCATCATCGAGATGCGCGACGCCTTCCTGTTCGTCACCGCCGCCGGCCAGGGCGCCTCACTGACCGTGCTGACCGACGCCGAGGTCGACCCCGGCCGGATCGGCTACGAGATGGCCATCCTGGTCAAGCGGGTCGGTGAGCACTTCTCATCCCAGCCTCGCTGATTAAGACCCGGCCCACTGCACTCGCCTGGCGGCTCGTTCCGTGACCGGTTCTTGTGCGAGCGCGGCATCGCTTCGCGATCTGGCCGGTGAGGCTCGCCTTCGGCTTGCCTCTCCGGCCAGGTAGCGCGCTCGCGCGGTGGCTGAGGCCACTTTGAGTCCAGCCCTAGGACGCAGAACCTGCGCCGTCAGCGTTCATTGGTAGTCGGGCGTTCAGCGGAAGTCGAGGCCCTGGAAATCGCCGGTGGTCCGCCATTCGGCGATGTGCTTGAAGAAGGCCATCGGGCCTTGGGGATGGCCGACGCTGAAACGGGCGCGCGGGGACGGCCGGCCCTCGTTGTTGTAGTAGCCGGGGGTGCAGTCCGCGGGACGCTCGATCAGGGGCTTTCCGGAGAGCAGGAGGTCGATCCAGGCGTCTTCGGCCTCCTTCGAGGGCTCGACCTCGCTGTAGCCGTTGTCGAGGGCGTGCTTGATGGTCAGGGCGACGGTCCTGCCGGCCTCGGTGAGGTTGTGCGGGATGTTGGAGATGAGGTTCGCGCCCTGCGTCGGCTGGGTGATGAAGGCGTTGGGGAAGCCGTGGACGTGCACGCCGTGCAGCGTGCGCATTCCGTCGGCACAGTATTCGGAGAGCCTGACGCCGTCGCGGCCGGTCAGGTCGTAGCCGGCGCGGCGGGTGTATTCGGTGCCGACCTCGAATCCCGAGGCGTAGATGATGCAGTCGACCTGGTATTCACGGCCCCCGGCGACGACTCCGGTCTCGGTGACGCGTTCCACGCCTTTGCCGTCGGTGTCGATGAGGTGCGTACCCGGGACGTTGAAGGCCTGCAGGTAATCGTCGTGGAAGCACGGGCGCTTGCAGAGCTGGCGGTACCAGGCCTTGAGGCCGTTCGCGGTCTCCGGATCCTTCACGATGGAGTCGACGCGGGCGCGGATCTCCTCCATCTTCTCGAAGTCGGAGTCCTCCCAGGCCTCCCGCATCCTCTTCGCGGTGAACTCCTCGGGTGGGATCGCCATGATCCTGGAACGGACCCGCCGGGTGATGTCGGTCCAGCCGTCCATCACCAGGTCCTCCTCGGCCAGGCCGCCCGTCTGGTTGGCGGTGAAGTTCTCCAGCCACCGCTGCTGCCAGCCCGGCGTGGCGATCTGGGCGAACCATTCGGGATCGGTCGGACGGTTGTCGCGGACGTCGACCGATGACGGGGTGCGCTGGAAGACGTACAGCTCACCGCAGGCGCGGGCGAGATGGGGAACGCACTGGACGGACGTCGCGCCCGTTCCGATAATGGCGACGCGCTTGCCGGCGAGGTTCTCCATCGGCGCGCCCGAGGGATCGCCACCCGTGTACGAGTAGTCCCATCGGCTCGTGTGGAACGAGTGGCCCCGGAAGGACTGGATGCCCGGGATTCCCGGGAGCTTCGGGACGTGCAGGGGACCGGTGCCCATGGCGATGAACTGGGCGGTGAAGGCGTCGCCCTGCTTCGTTCGAACGTTCCATCGCGAGCGCGCCGCGTCCCATTCGAGGTCGTCGACCTCGGTGTGGAAGAGGGCGTTGTCGTACAGGCCGAAATGCTTGCCGATGCGCCGGCAGTGCTCCAGGATCTCGGGCGCGTGCGCGTACTTCTCCGTCGGCATGTGACCGGTCTCTTCGAGCAGCGGCATGTAGACGAAGGAGGCCGTGTCGCATTGCGCGCCCGGGTAGCGGTTCCAGTACCAGGTACCGCCGAAGTCGCCGCCCTTCTCGATGATGCGGACGTCGTCGATCCCGGCCTCTTTGAGGCGCGCGCCCGTCACGAGTCCGGCGAAGCCGCCGCCGATGAACGCGACCGTCACATGGTCGGTCTTCGGCTCGCGCGGGTCCCTCGGGGTGTACGGATCGTCGAGGTAGTGCGCGAGCCGGCCGGTCAGCCGGACGTACTGGTCGTTGCCGTCGGGGCGGAGCCGCTTGTCACGTTCCATCACGTACTTGCGGCGGAGCGCTTCTTTGTCCGGGACGGTCATGCACACTCCGGGGAGGGTCTCGGTGCTGTTCCACATTCGAGTGCTGTTCCAAGGAGTCTAAGCAGGAGTCTAAGGATCGCATCGAAGCCGCCCGCCGCCCTCGGGGAGCCGTTCGGCGAGCGAGGCTGACCGGTCGGCGCATTCGGCTGGGCGGGCCGGTGGCGGCGCTCTTATGTGTTTCGGCGGTGCCTAGTGTTTCGACGGTGCACCCCAAGCCCCCCTTGGTCGCTCTTATCCGGAATCCCGCGATCGCTCCGCTGTTCCTCGCACGGCTGGCCGGCAACGCGGGCGACGGGTTCGGCCAGGTCGCGCTGGCGTTCGGGGTCCTGCATCTGGGGTACGGGCCGGGCGGGCTGTCGGCCGTGGTGGCGTGCAAGACGCTGCCGATGCTCCTGGTGCTGGCGGGCGGGGTCGTCGGGGACCGGTTCCGCCGGCATCGCGTGATGTCCGGGGCCGAGGCGATGGCCGCGGTCGCGTGGGCCGGTCTGGCGGCGTGCTTCCTCGACGGGCGCGCGCCGCTGGCGATCGTCTGCGCGCTCGCGCTGTGCGCCGGGCTGGCGCGGGCCGTACTGATCCCGGCCGAACGCGGCATCGTCGCCGATCTGGTGAACGGTCAGGACCGCCAGGTGGCCAACGCGCTGGTCGGCCAGACGGTGGCGGCCGGACTGCTGATCGGCCTGGGAACGGCGGGTTTCGTGGTCGCGGCGGTAGGGCCGGGATGGGCCGCTCTGGTGAAGGCGGGCACGGCGATCGTCGGCGCGGTGCTGCTGGGACGGTTGCGCACGCCGGTATGGCGGACCGAACGGGCCGGACTGCTGGCCGACCTGCGGGACGGCTGGCGCGAGTTCACGGCGTACCGCTGGGTCTGGGTCCTCACGGTGCAGTTCACGGCGGTCGCCGTCGCGGTCGGCGCGTTCGCCGGTGTCATCGGACCCGTCTACATGGAACGGGGCCACGGCGGTGCCGGAGCCTGGGGGATGGTGGCGGGAGCCGAGGCGTTCGGAGCACTGCTGGGTGGGCTGGTCGCGGTGTGGTGGTGTCCGGTACGGCCCGTCCGGGTGCTCGCGCTCCTGCCGCTGTCGGCGGCCGGGCCGATGCTGCTGGCGGGCACCGGAGCGTCGTGGCCGGTGCTGGCGGCGGTGATGCTGGTCCCGGGCGCATGCCAGACGATCTATGCGGTGCTGTGGACGACGACCGTTCAGGCCACGTTTCCACCGCACGTACTGGCGAGGGTCAGCAGCTGGAACGTGCTCGGCGGCTTCGCGCTCACGCCGGTCGGGGCCCTTGCCGCCGGCCCTCTCATCGCCCAGGTCGGAGCGTCCACGGCGGCGGCCGGCGCCGGCCTCCTCGTCATCACGACCACGGCAGGAGTGCTGCTGTCCGGGCCGGTACGCCGCACACGCGTTTCCAGGATGGGCGGTGGGACCACCACATCGACGGCCAGCTGAGCTGACCACCCTGAGCTGACCGCCTGGTTCAGGAGGCCAGCCGGAGGCCGAGTCTCCGTACCCGGTCGGTGATCTCCGCCGGGGCTTCGAGGGTGTAGCCGGCTCCGAGGGCGGCCAGCGCGGCGATGTACTGCACGACCAGCTCCGCCGAGTCTGCGGTGAGGCGGACGGCGGAGGCGTCCGGGCCGAGGGGCTCCACCTCCCCGGGAATCGGCGCGAACAGCCTGGCCTGGATGTCCTCAGGCGAAAGCCGCACGGTCATCCGTGCCGTGTAGCGGTACGAGGCGCTCGCGAACGAGCGGGCCAGGTAGGCGACCGCGTCCGGAGTGGGCAGCTCGCGCGCGGTGAAGCGGCGGTGCGTGGGCAGCGGACGCTCGATGCGGTCCACGCGGAACGTCCGCCAGTCCGCGCGGTCCGGGTCGTACGCGAGCAGGTACCAGTGGCCGCGAACGGTGACCAGGCTGTGCGGCTCGACCCGGCGCGCGCTGACCTCCCCGGCCCGGTTGCGGTAGTCGAAGGAGAGGACCTCCTGGTCGCGGGCGCAGGAGGCGAGAGTGGCCAGGACGCCGGGATCGACGTGGGGCGCGCCTCTGTGGGGGACGGCCGCCGTGACGCCGCCGAAGGACGCCATCTTGGGGCGCAGCCGGGCGGGCAGGACCTGCTCCAGTTTCACCAGGGCGCGCATCGAGCTCTCCTCGATGCCGGGAACGCTGCCACCGGCCGCGGTCGCGAGACCGAGGGCGACCGCGATCGCCTCGTCGTCGTCCAGCAGCAGCGGCGGGAGGTTGCGGCCCGACACCAGCCGGTACCCGCCCGCCGTGCCGGTGATGCCCTCGACCGGATAGTCGAGGGCGCGCAGCCGCTCGACGTCGCGGCGCACCGTACGGTCGGTGACCCCGAGCCGTTCGGCGAGCGCGGCACCGGACCACTCGCGCCGGCTCTGCAGCAGCGACAGCAGGCGCAGCAACCGTCCCGGCATGTCCTTGCGGGTGGATTCGAGGCTCACATTCACCAGGTTGCCATTCCTTCCGGACAAGATGTGTCCGGAACGGCTCCTACCGTGATGCCCATGGGGACCAACACGGAGATCAACGAGCAGTTCAGCGCCCTGGCCGGAGCCGTGCGCGGGCCGGTGTTCGCGCCGGAGGCCGAGGGATACGACGAGGAGCGGACCGGCTACCAGTTGCTGGCGCCGCACCGTCCGGCGGTGGTCGTGGGAGCGACGGGAGAGGAGGACGTGCGCGCGGCCGTCGCCTTCGCCGCCGAGCACGGGATGAAGGTGGCGGTGCAGGCCAGCGGTCACGGACTGGCCGGACCGCTGGACGGCGGCGTGCTCATCAGCACCGGCCGGATGTCCGGTGTACGGGTGGACGCCGAGGCGCGTACGGCATGGGTCGAGGCCGGTGCGCGCTGGGAACGCGTGATCGAGGCGTCCGCCCCGTACGGGCTCGCGCCGCTGTCGGGAAGCCTGCCCAGCGTGGGCGCGGTGTCGTACACGCTGGGCGGCGGCGTGGGGCTGATGGCCCGCCGGTACGGTTTCGCCGCCGACCACGTCAACCGCATCGACCTGGTCACGGCGGACGGGGAGCTACGCCAGGTGACGGCGGACAGCGATCCGGACCTGTTCTGGGGGCTGCGCGGCGGCGGCGGGAACTTCGGCGTGGTCACCGGCATGGAGATCGGGCTGTTCCCGGTCGCCCGCGTCTACGGCGGCGGCCTGTACTTCGACGTCGAGCAGGTTCCTGATGTGCTGGACGCCTGGCGGCGGTGGACGCGGGACGTCCCGGAGGAGATGACCTCGGGCGTGGGGATGCTGGTGTATCCCGACCTGCCCATGTTCCCGGAGCCGATGCGAGGGCGGCACGTGGCGCACATCCAGATCTCCTACCTCGGTACGGCCGAGGACGGGGAACGGCTGGTGGCGCCGCTGCGCGCGCTGGGCCCGCTCCTGAAGGACTCGCTGCACGAGGTGCCCTTCACCGAGTCGGGCGCGGTGTTCGAGGACCCCGACCAGCCGCACCCGTACCGTTCGGACAACCGGCTGGTGGCCGACCTCGACCCGCAGGCACTGGCCGCGCTGACCAAGACGGCGGGCCCGTCCGCTCCGGCGATGTGCGTCGTCGGACTGCGCCACCTCGGCGGCGCGCTCGCCCGTACGCCGCGTACCGGCAACGCCGTCGGGCACCGGGACGCCGCCTACCTGGTGTCCGTCCTGTCACTGGTGGAGCCGGGCGCGGAGCGGACCGTACGCGACCTGCACCGCGAGGCCCTCGCTCCGTTCGCGGACGGGGCGCTCGGGCGGTCGCTCAACTTCAGCTTCGGTGCCATCGACCAGGATCAGGTGCGGTCCGCGTTCGCCCCCGAAGACCACCGGCGGCTGACCGAGCTCAAGGAGCGGTACGACCCCGAGCTCCTGTTCCACTGCAACCACGCTGTTTCAGCGTAATCACGCGGTCGCACTGTGATCACGCGGCTCCACTGTAATCACGCGTTCACTGCAATCGATTATGCCGAGCTGAGCCGGCGGATCAGCGCGGGGTTGTCGATGTCGGCGGCCAGCAGCCGGGCGGACGGAAGGGCCGCCGGGTCGCCGAGGCGGTGACGGTGCAGGTGGGCGCGGACGACGAACTCGCGCATGCCGCAGCGGGCGGCCAGCTCAGCCAGGGACGCGACCATGGGGACGGCCTTGTCCCCCTGGTCGCGGTCCAGGGCGGTGGCGATCGCGGCGTCCATGACGTACGCGTGGACCCACTGGTAGCGGTCGGGAACGCGGGTGCAGCGGGCCGCCGCCTCGGTCAGCCAGGCGGCGGCGGTGCCATGGTCGCCCCGGACGCTGTGCAGCAGGCCGAGGCCGCGCGCGGCCAGGCCCTCCCAGCACGGGTCGCCCAGCCGGCAGGCCAGCACCCAGGCGCTCTCCAGGGCTTCGGAGGCGAGATCGGTCTTCCCGGCGCGCAGGTCGATCTCGGCCTGGAAGGTCTGCGGCAAGGGCAGGAACGCCATCCAGCGTTCCCGGCGTACCACGTCCAGGGTGTCGGCCAGCGCGACGGCGGCCTGGGCGTGCTCGTCGCGGAGCAGGTGGGCGCGGGCGAGGATCGACAGCGACCAGGCCCGCTGCCGGTGGTCGCCGCAGCGCGCCGCCCGTTCGATCGACTCGTGCAGGTGGGCGAACGCGGACGCGTAGTCGCCGATGTCGGAGGCGTCCATGCCGCGTACCCCGAGGATCGCGGCGAGCTCCTCGTCGGTCTCGGCCAGCGCGTGCGCGCCGGCCAGCCACGCGCCGGCCGTGTCGCGCCGGCCCGCCTGCACCTCGATGAACCCCAGCTCCCGCTGCGCGGTCACCACGGTGCCGCGCTCGCCCGCCTCGGTGGCCAGCAGCATCGCCTCGTGCAGCACCACCGCGCCCTCCTCGTCGCGGCCGCGCAGCGAGTGCACGAGCGCGCCGCCCAGCGCGGCCAGAGCGCGGGCCTGGAGGGCGAGGTCACCGCAGCGCGCGGCCTCGGCCACCGCCACGCGCAGGCACTCCAGCCCGGAGTCGACGGCCCCGGCCCCGATCGCGGCCCGGCCGGCGTCGAGCTGCCCGGCCGCCGCCACCCGTCCGCTCAGCGGCAGGGCCGTCGCGGTTCCGGCGCGGGGGTCGGCGTCGGCCGACTCGCTCAGCGCCGATTCAGACAGCGCCGATTCAGACAGCGCCGATTCAGACAGCGCCGACTCAGACAGGGCGGGCGAGGGTGCCACGCCCAGTTCGCGCCGGAGGATGTCCTCACAGATCGCCGCCTGCCGCCGTGCGGCGGCCCGGTCGCCGGCCATCGCCAGGCTCCGGACGAGCAGTTCGTGGTTGCCCTCGTCCAGCGGGTTGCGCGCCACGGCGCGGGAGGCGTACGGGATCGCCTCGGCCGGCCGGCCCGAGGCCAGCAGGGCGATCGCCACTTGGTGCAGCCGCGCCTCGACCGTGGCCGACAGGCGGTGCCGTTCCATCGACAGCCACGACTCGAACTCCGGGCTCGACTCCAACTGCACGCCTTCCAGCAGTTCGCCGTCGATCCGCAGCAGTGCCTCGGGATCGTCGCCCGCGAGCGCCCGGATGTCCACGGCCACGTCGTCGCCGAGCGAGGCGATCAGCGGATCGCCGCCGAACGCGCCGCGCTCGCCGAGCGCCCGCCGCAACTCGGCGAGCGTCCAGCGCAGCGCGCCCAGCGGATCGTCCGCCTGGCCGAAGAGCAGTTCGGCCAGGCGCTTGCGACTGGGCGGTCGCTCGGCCAAGAGCAGGTAGCCGAGCAGGGCCCATGCCTTCCGGCCCCGTGGTGAACGGACCGGCCGGCCATCCCGCTCGATGGCCGGCGGTCCCAGCAGCCGAATCGCCAGCATGAGCCCACCCCGCGATCTCCGTCCGTCGCGATTATGCGCGCCGGATACCGACCGCTTCTAGATATTCGGCAGGGGCGGCGACCGTACCGTCGCCGGCCTTGTTGAAGCCGCGGGCGACCTCGGCCAGATCCTTGGCGAACCTGTCCAGGTCGGACGGCGGAAGCGTGCCGGCGAGCCGGGTGATGGGCCCGTAGAACTGCCGGAACCATTCCGAGAAGTGCTCGGCCGAGTGGTAGCGGAACACGTACGCTTTCTTGGTGAGCGCGGTCCATTCCACCTTGTCGCCGAACAGCTCCGCCAGATGCGCGGACGTCCCCCACAGCGTCGGGGGACGTACCCCGGCGGGCGGCTGGGCCCAGCGGCCCACGGTCCTGAACATCTCGCCGATCATGCCTTCGGGCGTCCAGCAGGCCAGCGCGATCTTCCCGCCGGGCGCGGTCACCCGGGCCAGCTCGTCGGCCGCCCGCTGGTGGTCGGGCGCGAACATCACGCCGACGGTGCTCAGCGACAGGTCGAACGCGCCGTCCGGGAACGGCAGCCGCTCGGCGTCCCCCTCGGTGAAGGTCACCGGAAGATGCTCGACGGCGGCCCGCTCCCGACCGTTGGCCAGCAGGTTCGCCGCGTAGTCGACCCCGGTCGCCTCGGCGAACCGGCGCGCCGCGGCGATCGCCGCGTTGCCCTGCCCGCACGCCACGTCCAGGACCCGCTGCCCGGCCCGTACGTCCGCGGACTCCACCAGGAGCTCCGCGATGAGCTGCAGTGTGTTGCCGACGCGCGGGTACTCGCCGGTCTCCCAGCCGGCCCGCTGCGCCTTTTTGATCGATTCGAAGTCCACGGCCGTCTCGGTCATGGGATTCCTCCCCGAAGCGCCCCCGTAGGTGCTCCCGTCAGCGCCACCGGGTGGTGGCGTCTGCCGGATAGGCAACCCTCGGACCGTGTGATGCCCCGTGTGACAGGTCCCGGATACGCTTCCCGTGGCCGGATCCGGCTATCCGGCTATCCGGACATCCCGGCCACGCCGTACCGCTCCTGGTCGGAGGGGCGGGGCGACTCCGGCCCGTCCCGGCCCAGGCGCAGCATGCGGGAGATGCGCACGGTACGGAACGTGCGCCCCAGCGTGCTGAACTCCGGTCCGTCCGCCGCCTCGATCTCCGCGCCCGCCATGGCCCACGACTTCAGCTCGTCGGGGCCGGCCGGATCGCCCTGGAACTCGCGCAGCCGGGGCAGCAGCCGGGTGAAGTAGTGCGCCAGGTTGCCCCGCGCCTGAACGGGGTCGTCGCCGCCGGTCAGGGGCTCGTACGACCCGTCGTGCACCTCCACCATGGTGAAGGTGGGCGGGAGCAGGATCACGCCGGGATGGGCGCGGATCGCGTGCCGGGCCTCCATCTGGATCATTTCCGGAACGGTGCCGGGGATCGGCATGTGCCCGACCAGGTTCAGCCTCAGCTGCGCCTCCCACAGCCCGGCGGGCGCCAGCGGATCGATCAGGCGGTCGATCAGCGAGTCCGCGTCGCCCCGGCTGCCGTCGGTGGCGCGGGGCGGCTCCATCGCGCCGCCGCCGATCAGGGTGAACTTCTCGATCCTGATGATCCGGTAGCGCCGGTCGCCGATCTCCCACTCGTCCTTGGCGAGCTGCTCGCCCTCCTCGGGATCGAGCCGGCCGGCCGCCGCGAGCATGGCCGGGGCGTTGGCCGGATCCTCCTGCGCGCGCTCCCTCAGCCGGAAGGCCAGGCCGTACCGGGCGGTGGACGGGTCGGTCTCGCCCGCGCAGACGATCCGCCACCGCGTCCCGTCCTGGACCGCGTACCCGAAGTCGGGGGACCCCGCCGGCAGCAGCTTGGGATAGTCGCGGATCCGCTCGCCGAGCTCGCGGTCCCGTACCGCCGCGACCGGGTCGAGGTCGGCGACGACATTGATGTGGTCGTACCCGTGCATCAACGGGAATGTCATGCCTCCATCCTGGTCAGAGAGGCGGCCGTCACGCAGGGGATTCGGTCGATTCCTTTAGGTGATCGATTCTCTTGGGTGATGGCGATCCTCACTCCGAGGGGACGCCGCTGGGGGCGGACGGCGCTCCGCCGACCAGAACGCCCTGCCGACCAGAACGCTCTGCCTACCAGAACGCTCCGGTCTCGCTCGGCCTCGCCTCGGGATATCTGGACGGATCGGGCGTGTTGAACCACCGCAGGGTCACCGTGACCAGGAGCATCACGGCGGGCAGGCCCAGAGGCAGCGCCGCCAAGGGCGCGACGGTCGCCACATCGAGCGCCCGGCCGTCCAGCAGGCCCGCGACCCCCAGGTTCTCGCCCTGCCGCCCCGCCGAGGTCGCGATCGTGGCGATCGCGGCACCGATGGCGACCGCCGCGGCCGGCATGGACAGGAACCGCCGGCGGGCGAAGAAGGCCAGCGCGACCCCTGCCGCGCCGAGAAGCGGCAGGAGCATCGCCGCGTACCAGCGCCACACCTGCGGTTCCATCGTGACGTGCAGCGTCGGCGACGGCTCGTCCTTGCGCAGCTTCCAGGCCAGGCCGTCCGAGGAATCCGGCGAGGTGCGCACGGCCGCCGGTACGGACGGCAGGTAGAGGCGCAGGCCCGCCTGGTCGAAGCCCTGCGCGCTGAGCTGCTTCCAGACCCCCGCGGTGTCGATTTTCAGTGATGCCTCATATCCGGGCCGGTAGGCGCCGGCGACATTGGCCCGCGCGAACCCCCGTCCGTGGCTGGCCTCGGTGGATACCCGGAAGCCTTTCGCGTCCGGGAACGCCTCTCCGGCGATCCGCCGCGACAGCGCCAGGACGTCGGCGTCCGAACGCAGCTTGCGCCCGGCGGCGAAGAGGTCGAGTTGGGCATCGCCGTTGGACAGCAGGGCGATGTGCACCCAGGCCCCCGGCTTCACGGGCTCCGGGGCGGCGCCGCACGACGCCAGTCCGAGCACGATCAGCAGCAACAGGCCGTACGAGAGAAGTCGCCGAACGGACATTCCAGCCCCCTCCACCGGTCGCCGTCCCGGTCCAGCATGCGCGCGCCAGGTCGCGCCGATGTCTCGGCCGGGTCCCAGGAGCGCCGCCCGCCTGGACGGCCCGGTCGGGCCGCCGCGAGCACGGACGCCGCGTGAGCACGGTTAAGGTCGTCTTGTGGCTGAGGAGGGGCATGGCTGAGGAGGGCTCGGTACGGGTCGATGTGTGGCTCTGGTCCGTACGGCTGGTGAAGACCCGTTCGATGGCGACCGACGCGGTCCGCGCGGGCCATGTCCGCGTGAACGACGCGAAGGTCAAGCCCGCCACGGTCGTACGCGTGGGCGACGAGGTGCGGCTCCGCCTGGAGGGCCGGGAGCGGATCGTCGTCGTGCAGCGGATCGTACGCAAGCGGGTCGGGGCACCCGCCGCTCAGGAATGCCTGATCGACAAGAGCCCGCCGGCACCGCCCCGCGAGGCGCTCATCCCGGTCGCCCGGCGTGATCGCGGCATGGGCCGTCCCACCAAGCGCGACCGCCGCGAGCTCGACCGCCTCCGCCAGATCCAGGAGAACGCGGCGAACGAGCCGGACGGGCTGGACCTGCCGGACCTGCCGGAGCCTCCCGCCCGCCCCAGGTGAGGCTCCGCTAGATCCGATCTAGCGGCGGGCCGGCGCGATCTCGCGCCTCCAGGGTGAGGGACGTACTTCAGGGTGAAGGACGTGCTTGGAGGTGGACGATGAGCGATGCGCCGGTACGGGTCGCGGTGATCATCGGCAGTACCCGGGAGGGCCGGGCGGGCGAGGCCGTCGCGCGCTGGCTCGTCTCGAGGGCGCGCCGCCGTGACGATCTCGAGGTGGACGTCGTCGATCTGGCCGACTTCGACCTCCCGGCCCGCTACCTGTGCGCGGTCACGCCGGATGTGGCCGCGTTCACCGGACGGGTGGACGCGGCGGACGCCTTCGTCGTCGTCACCCCCGAGTACAACCACAGTTTCCCGGCCTCCCTCAAGCAGGCGATCGACTACGCCTACGACGAGTGGCAGGCCAAACCCATCGGATTCGTGGCGTACGGGCACGGATCCGGGGGACTGTACGTGATCGAACATCTCCGGACCGTATGCACCGAACTGCACATGGTGGTGGTGCGCGGACGCGTGAACCTGGACCTGCTCGACGGCGACATCGAGGCCGACGGCCCGGCGCGGGACGCCGAGGCCATGCTCGACCAGCTCCGCTGGTGGGGCCTGGCCCTCCGCGACGCCCGGGCGGCGCGCCCGTACGTCTCCTGACCCGTCCCCTCCTGACCCATACCCCTTCTGATCCTCACACCTACTGATCCCTATCCCCCTCCGATCGGAAAGGACCGAACATGAGCGAAGAACCGGCGATCGAGACATCGGGCCTGGTCAAGACCTACGGGGAGACCCGGGCGCTCGACGGGCTCGACCTGACCGTGCCGCGCGGCACCGTGTACGGGGTGCTCGGCCCGAACGGGGCCGGCAAGACCACCGCGGTCCGGGTGCTGGCGACGCTGCTGCGCGCCGACGGCGGCCAGGCCCGCGTGTTCGGCCACGACGTGCGCAAGGAGGCGGACGCCGTGCGCACCCGGGTCGCCCTGACCGGCCAGTACGCCTCGGTGGACGAGGACCTCACCGGCACCGAGAACCTCGTGCTGCTCGGCCGGCTGATCGGCTACGGCAAGCCCGCGGCCCGCGAGCGCGCGGCCCTGCTGCTGGAGGCGTTCGGGCTGACCGACGCGGCCACCCGGCAGGTCAAGAACTACTCCGGCGGGATGCGGCGCAGGATCGACATCGCGGCCAGCATCCTCAACACCCCCGACCTGCTGTTCCTGGACGAGCCCACCACCGGGCTCGACCCGCGCAGCCGCAACCAGGTCTGGGAGATCATCCGGGTCGTGGTCGCGCAGGGCACGACGGTGCTGCTGACCACCCAGTACCTGGAGGAGGCCGACCGGCTGGCGGAGCGGATCGCGGTGATCGACCACGGCAAGGTCATCGCCGAGGGCACTCCCGGCGAGCTGAAGTCCTCGGTGGGCGCGGGCTCGGTCCATGTACGGCTGCGCGACGCCGGCCGCAGGGCCGAAGCGCGGGAACTGCTGTCGCGCACCCTGAACGCCCCGGTCGAGACCGAGGCCGACCCGGTCGCCCTCACCGCCCGGCTGGCGGGCGAGAGCACCGAGCGCGGCGCCGCCGAGCAGGCGTCCCGCGCGCTGGCCGAGCTCGCCGAGGCCGGCATCACCGTCGACGACTTCGCCCTCGGCCAGCCCAGCCTGGACGAGGTGTTCCTGACCCTCACCGGCCACCCGGCCGAGAACGGCTCCGGCGCGAGCGACTCCAGTGACCACGTGAACGGCAAGGAGGCGGCATGAGCACCGCGACCACCACCCAGGAAGCACCCAGCACGTACGTTCCCTCGGCCGAGGTCATCGGGGCCGTGCTGGCCCGGACCGAGCGGCCGAAGCGGCCCAGCGCCCTGTCGGCGTCGATGACCTTCGGCTGGCGCGCGATGCTCAAGATCAAGCACGTGCCCGAGCAGCTGTTCGACGTGACGATCTTCCCGATCATCATGACGCTGATGTTCACCTACCTGTTCGGCGGCGCGCTGGCCGGCTCGGTCACCGACTACCTGCAGTACCTGCTGCCGGGCATCATGGTGATGAGCGTGATCATGACGACGATGTACACCGGCGTCTCGGTCAACACCGACATCGAGAAGGGGGTGTTCGACCGCTTCCGCACGCTGCCGATGTGGCGGCCCGCCCCGATGGTCGGCTACCTGCTCGGCGACATGTTCCGCTACACCGCGGCCTCGACCGTGATCCTGCTGCTCGGCCTGGTCCTGGGCTTCCGCCCGGCCGGTGGTCCGGTCGGCGTGCTGGCGGGCATGGCGGTGCTGGTGCTGTTCTCGTTCGCCTTCTCCTGGATCTGGACGATGGTCGGCCTCGTGATGCGCTCCGAGAAGGCCGTGATGGGCGCCAGCATGATGGTGCTCTTCCCGCTCACCTTCCTCAGCAACATCCTGGTACGGCCCGACACCATGCCCGGCTGGCTCCAGGTCTTCGTGGACGTCAACCCGATCACCCAGCTGGTGGCGGTCGTCCGCGGCCTGATGCAGGGCGACGTCGGCGGAGGCCCGCTGCTCTGGGTGACCCTCTGGGCCGCCGCGTTCATCGCGGTCTTCGGCTCCCTGACCATGTGGCTCTACAACCGCAAGTGAGGCTGCTGTGTTTTAAAGACCCGGCCCACGGTGCTCGCCTGGCGGCTCGCACCGTGACCGGTTCTTGGGCGAGCGCGGCATCGCTTCGCGATCTGGCCGGTGAGGCTCGCCTTCGGCTTTGCCTCACCGGCCAGGTAGCGCGCTCGCGCGGTGGCTGAGGCCACCTCGAGACAGTCCCTGGACAAGGAGACAGCCGCAGCCTCTGGATAGGGGGAAGCGCGATCCGCCACTGTCCACAGCCTTGATGGCCCGGTCAGGTCACAGGCGCCAGGGAGCGTGCACGGTGGGTGCACCTGGCCCAGGCTGGTCAGGTTCGGGCTGGTGAGGTTCGGGGTGGTCATGTTCGGGCTGGTAGGTGCAGGTGGCGCCGGTGGAGATGGTGGCGCGGAGGTGGGCGGCCAGCTCGGGGTGGTGCTGGTCGAGCTTGCGGAGGGTGTCGCGGATGCGCGCGGTGACGGTCTTGCGGGCGCGCTCGGCCCCGTCGCCCAGGCGGCGGACGCGGCCGGCCAGCCCGGCGGCGGCGCGCAGCTCCTCCAGCAGGGCGGCGCGTTCCTGGTCGTACGCGGCGGCCCGGCGGTCATCGCCCAGGCCGGTGGCCCTGTCGATCTCCTCGTCCAGGAGCTGGAGCCGCTTCTTGTAGCGGGATCTGGCCTCGTCGTCGAGGACGGGGTCGCCGCCCATCCGGCGGGACGCCGTCACGACCTCGCCGCCCTCGGGGGACAGCAGTGCGGCGGCGGGGATCTGGGCGCCGGGTCTGCCGAGCAGCTCGTGCAGGTCGCGCAGGCCCTTGGCGTCGGGCATGTGGACCGTACGGCCGGCGAAGGTCAGGGCCCAGACCCGGCCGTCGAAGCGGAACACGCGGGCGTCCGGCTCGGGTTTCGCCGGGCCGGCTGAGCCGCCTGGGCCGGCTGTGCTGTTTGGGCTGTTCGGCTCGGTCGGCGCGCCCAGGCCGGCGAGTGCGCGGCGGGTACGGTCGGCCACGTGCTGCATGCCCATCTCGGCGGCCTCGTCGGACGCCTGGGTGAGCAGCGTGCGGGCGGTGCCGCGGTCGCCGGGGGCGGCGCGGGCGGCCAGGACCTCGCCGAGCCGCGAACGGGCCTCGACCGACCAGGGTCGGGCCCGCAGCCGGTCGGCCGAGCGGTAGGCGGCGGTGAGCCGCGCGACCGCGTCGTCCCAGCGCTGCTGGGCGGCGTCGATCAGGCCGAGCCAGAGGCCGAACGGGCCGCTGATGTCGCAGCCGAACAGGGCGACCGCCCACAGGTCCTGGTACGGCAGCAGGGCGGTGCGGGCGCGCTCGCACAGCTCCGGATCGCCGGAGGCGGCGGCGGTCTGGGCCAGGAACCGCAGCCACAGCGGCTCGACCGTGCGCGAGTACGGCTGGTCCTGGTCACCGATCGCGGCCAGGTGCCGCAGCGCCGTGCCGGTGTCACCGCGCTGTACGGCGGCGATGCCCTCCAGCAGCTCGGCCTGCGGGTACCCCTGCTCGCGGAGGGAACGGTGCAGGTCGTCGATCTCGGTGAACCTGCCGCGCAGCACGTCGAGCGCCCAGCGCAGATGGGTGCCCATGTAGCCGAACTCCTGGTCGGAGCCGTCCTCGCCGCTCGTGAGCAAGGCGGCGATCCGGGCCTCGGCTTCTTCGAAGCGCCCCTGCGCGGTGTTGATGATGGCCTGGTCGACAATGGAGGCCAGCGTGCACGTCGAGGTGCCCTCGTCCTCGGCGAGGGCGACGAAGTCGCGGTAGGCGTCGAGGTAGCGCGGATCGCCCTGCTCCAGCAGCGCCACCCAGCGGAACGAGGTGGCGAACGTGGCCGTCCCCCGGTCACCGGAGCGCCGGGCGAGATCGGCCAGCTCCCGGGTGATCGCCTCGCGTTCGGGCGCGGTGCCCAGGCCGAGCAGGGTGTCATGGCGTGCCCAGAGGCCGAACGTCAGCGCCTCGTCGTCGTCGCCCTGCCGGGCCAGCACGGCGATCTTGGCGGCCAGCTCCTGCGCGAGCTGGACGCGGGGGAGCGGGGCGGCGGCCGGGGCGCCGTCGCGGACGAGGTCGCGGTGCGCCTCGTCCAGGAGGGCGGCGCCCTCGCCGGGATGGTCGAACCGGTAGGAGGCCAGCGCCACCCGGCCGAGCAGTTCGGAATCGTCCAGCGTCCTGACCAGCTCGACGGCGCGCTTGAAGCACTCCTGGGCGGCGGTGGGATCGCCGCCGTGCCGGAGCGCGCGACCGAGATCCAGGATGATCAGCACGCGCTCGCGGACCCGGTCGGCGGGGAGCCGTTCCAGAGCGCGGCGCAGGTGGACGGCCGCCTCCTCCTCCACCGACATCCGGAACGAGGCGCGGTCGGCGGCGGTCTTCAGCAGCTCGACCGCGCGCATCGGGTCGATCCGGTCGCCGGCGAGGTGGGCGTGCTGGGCGGCCTCGGCCGGCAGCATCCGCTCGGCGAGCGCGGGGGAGCGGTCGAGGGCCCGGACGACGCCCGCGTGCGCGGCGCTCGCCTCGTCCTCGCCGAGCGCGTCGTACAGCGTCTCCCTGACCAGGTCGTGGGCGAACGCGAACCGGCCGCCGCCGAGGGCGGTCATCAGCCGCGCGGCGACCGCCTGGTCGAGCAGCCGGTCGACGTGCGGGACGGGGATGTCGGTGGTCGCCGCCAGCACCCGGCGGTGGAACTCCCGGCCGAGCACGGCCGCCGAGGTCAGCAGCTCCGCGACCGGCGGTGCGAGCAGGGACAGCCGGCGCTGCACGGCGTCGCGCACGCCCGGCGCGATCGTGCTGACGGTGCCGCCGCCCTGCCAGAGCCGGGCGGTCTGCTCCACGAAGAACGGGTTGCCGCCGGTGCGCCGGTGCACCTCGGCGACCAGGCCGGGGTCGGGCTCGCGGCCGACCGTACGGCTCATCAGCAGGCCCGCCTCGGCGGCGCCGAGCCCGGTCAGCGTGACCATCGTGGCCTTGGCGGCGAGCGTGCCCAGCAGCGGCCGCAGCGGGTGGTCGGCGGGCTCCACCTCGGCGTCGCGGTAGGTACCGACCAGCAGCAGCCGCTCGAACCAGGTGTGCCGCGCCGCGAACTCCAGCAGCCGGACCGACGCCGCGTCGGCCCAGTGCAGGTCGTCGAGCACCACGACCACCGGCCACCGCTGGGACGCGGTCACCAGCGCGGTCGTGACGGCGTCGTACAGGCGGAACTCGCCCGTGCCGTTGCCGGGACCGAAGTCGGGTGCCTCGCCCAGCAGCACCGCCAGCTCGTCGCCCGCCGTCTCCTGGACATTGGCCCAGTCCTGGGGTCCGGCGGCTCGCCGCAGCGCCCGGACCACCTGCGTCCACGGCCAGTAGCCGGGGGCGCCGGCCGAGTCCCAGCAGGAGCCGCCGAGCACCATGGCGCCCTGCCGCTTGGCGCGCTGCCCGGCATCGGTGACCAGCGCCGTCTTGCCGATCCCGGCCTCGCCGGTGACCAGGACGAGCCCGCCGTGGCTGGTGGCCGCCCGTTCGATCTCGGCGTCCAGCACCGCGGCGGGATGCTCCCGGCCGATCAGTGCGGATGTCATGGTCGCTACCGTCTCCCCTTGGCCTCTGGAAGCCCCACGAGTGGGCCTGCGAATCGGGCCCTGCGAGTCGCCTCCGAACAGCCTACGAATGCGCGGATCGACGGTAGCGCCCGCCACCGACAATCCGCTTTCCCGCCGCCTTCTGGCAGCTTATGCGCCGGTACGGTTATGCACCGGTACGGCCGGTGCCGAGGGCGATCCTCAGGCGCAGCCCTCGAACTGCGGGACGGCCGTGGCGAGCTCGATGTCCACCGCTCCGAACCGTTCCCCGAGCAGGGTCTCGGCGGCTCCGTTCTGGTACATCTCGGTGATGATCCGGTTGACGGCTTGGCAGCCCTCCAGGTCACCCTTCCGGAGGCCGACCCCGTACCGCTCGTTGCTGAACGGCGCGTTCACCAGCCTGGCGCCGGAGTCGCTCGCGCCGAGGAGCCCGGCGAGGGCCAGGTCATCGGCCGACACGGCGTCGACGCGGTTCTTCGCCAGCTCCTGCAGGCACTCGGCGTAGGAGCGGGCCGGTACCAGCGTCGCGGCCACCTTCCGCTCCTGCGTCACCCGCCGCCAGGAGTCGGAGCCGGCCACCTGGCACAGCCGCTTGCCGCGCAGGTCCCGGACGCTCTTGACCGTCTCGTCCCGCTCGCGGACGACGATGTCCTGGTGGGCGACGTAGTAGGGCCCGCCGAAGGTGACCTTGCCGGTGCGTTCCGGAGTGATCGGGTAGGCGGCGACCACCATGTCGACGGCCCCCTCCCGCAGGGCCTTCTCCCATCCGCCGGGGGAGGCCGTCCGGAACCAGAGGCTGTCCTTGCCGACCCCGAGTTTGCCCGCGATGTACGTGGCGACGTCGATGTCGAAGCCCTCGAACGTACCGTCCGCCTTACGCGCCCCCAGTCCCGGCAGATCGGCGGAGACGCCGACGGTCAGCCTGTCCTTGCCCGTGACCGAGGGGGTCGCGCCGTCACCGGCGCTGTAGAAGATTACGGATGCGGCTATGGCCAGGACGGCCACGATGGCGACGGTGACGTTCCGGGCGGTGGCGATCCGGCTGGTCCGCATGGCGGCTCCTTCCCCAGTCTCAGCGGTACTCCGGTCTCAGCGGTACTCCGAGAGCCGCGGCCAGACCCCGGCCACCACGAGCGCGGCGATGGCCAGGGCTGACAGCGGGCGCAACCACGTCCATGCCGCCAGGGCGCGTTCACCGTCCAGGACGGTACGGGCGGCGGTGTACTGGTGCTGGCTGATGCGGCCGTCGAGTCCTTCCACGTGCTCTCGGAAACGGGGATGGGGCAGGTGAGACCATTCCTGGTCCAGATGGGCCCGCGCGGCGGCGCCACGCTGCCCGGCCTCGGCGAGTGCGCGGACGCGGTTGTCGTTCTGCTGGTACGCGAGGTAGCTCTCCAGGAGCGAGCCGGACTCGCGGGCGCGCGCGCCATAGAACCCGCCCCGGCCGACACCGCCGGGCTTCGCGGACTGCCGCTCCAACCCGGCGTAGTAGGCCGCAGGGTCCAGCGCGTCGGGGACGTACAGGATCGTCTGGGACTTCTCCAGGTATGTCTGGTCGTTCCGATCGGCCTGCGCCGGAAGGAGTAGATAGCGGCTGCGGTCGGCGTGCAGGGTCTTGACGACCGACTGTGCCCGCGCCAGCGTGAGAGCCGGATCGACCCCGTTCTCCTTGGCCGCCCGCAACTGGTCGGCCTCCGTTGCCAGCAGGGACGCGCTCGCCACAGTGAGGACGAGTGTGCCCAGCGTCGCGGCGGCGAGGAAGAGGTTGAGCGTCCGGCGGAAGCGCATGGCGAGGTAGATCTGGAGACCCGCCAGCACCAGGATCGCGGCCAGGCCCAGCACCACCACCCGGGTCCGTCCCGCCTGCACCCCGGAACGCTCGTCCCCGTAGGTCGTCTCCATGATGGCCTTGCCGCCCAGGATGAGGTTGCTCGCCTTGGGGAGCAGTTCCTCCGCCATCAGCTTGCCCGCGGCCTGGTACTCCTTGGCCGCGTCGGGGGGCAGCGCTCCGTACGCGTGTTCCGCGCTCCTGCCGTGCCGCATGGCCGCCTGCACGTGCTGGTCGTACCGGTGCAACCCGTCCAGCAGCGCCTGAACGGTCCGCATGCGCACCGGGTCGGACTCGGCCAGCCGCGCGGCCTGGAGCACGGCCCGCTGGGCGTCCTCGCGGCGGATGTCGTAGCGGTAGCGCGGTTGCTCCCGGACGCAGCCGCTGTCGTCCTGGTCCGGGTCGCAGAGCCAGCCGTCCTCCCGACCGGTCAGCAGTGAGTTGGCCACCTCGACGTCCATATCGCTGAGCGCGAGCTGCACATCGGCGGTGGCGACCACCTTCGGGCCCTCGTCATCCCCGATGGCCCGCAGCGCCTCCCTCGCGTCCGCCATGGCCATGCCCGTGACCACATATAGGACGGTGAGTACCGGCAGGACGAGCGCCGTCAGCGCACGGACCCGCGCCGGAACCCCGCGAAGCCGGAACAGCCGGGCGGCCAGGCTCGGCTCTCGTTCTCGCTCGGTACGGACGCCGGTTCACCTGCCTTGGCCCGGTGGTCTTGCGGCCTGTGGTCTTGCGGCTCAGCGGTCTTGTGGCCCAGTGGCCCGGGCCGGATGGGGGTCGGGACTCCTCGATCGACGACGATATCCAGAACCCGCCGATCTTCTCTAGCCCGGTCTTCACCACCCCGGCGGAACGGCGTGATCAACGGGCGCTTGATCCAATAGGTGCCTTGCACCCCGCCTCTCCCGTAACCTGGAGCCTCGTCCCATGCAGGAAACCGAGCCGCTCGGTCCCGACGGGACGCCCGTCGCGGTGAAGGTGCTCCGCGAGGACCTGGCGTCCCATCCCCGCATCCGGGAGCGCTTCACCAAGGAGATCGCCGCCGCCCGTCTCGTCGACCCGTTCTGCATCCCCCAGGTCCTCGACGCCTCCCTGGACGACCGGCGCCCCTACATCGTCACCGAATACTCCCGCGCGGCTGCCGCAGGCTGCCGGGCGGCCGGTCGTCCCCACGCCGCCGGTCCCTGAGTCTCGGGTTGCTGGGCCTCCGGCTACGGCGCCGCAGGCTCCCATGCCGCAGGCTCCGGCCGCAGCGCTGCCGATGCCCGGCGACGGACCGCGACGGCCGGGTGGTCCGCAGACGGTGATGGACGGCGGGGTACGGGCGGGCGCACACAAGCAGCGGACCCGGCGGGGTACCGCCGTCCTGGTGGGTACGGCGTCGACCGGTGTGGTGGCGCTGATCGTGCTCGTGGGCGTGTTCGTCTGGCCGGGATGGCCGGACGCCTCCGGCGCCTCCGCGAAAGAGCGCGAACGGATGGGGGAGGCTGCGGGCCGTACGAGCGACAACCCGCAAGGCACCGCAGGCTCCGGCGCCGCCACCAAGCCAGGGACTGCACAGGACGGCGCGAAGTCCGGCGAACCCTCCCCATCGAGCAAGGCCACCAAGCCGGGAAAGAGCGGGGGAACCGGTACGGACACGGGCACCGGCTCCGGGGGTGGGTCCGGAGGTGGCAGCGGGGATGCAGGCGGGGGCGGTTCCACGCCCACGCAGCCCGGTCCGGCCGCCGCGCGGATCGCGTACTTCACGGTCGGGTCGTCGGGCAAGTGCTACGCCAAGGGTGCGACGTTCCCCTTCAGGTACAGGATCGAAGGTAAGCAGGGCGTGGCCGTCCAGTTCGCCCTCTACTTCGACGGCCGCCTTGGGCGCGGCCACCCGATCTCGCTCGGGGACGCCTATCCGGAGTTCACCATCTCCAACTCCCGGAGCGAGGAGACGGCGGGCACGCACACGTACCGGATGGTCCTGCTGAAGCCGGTCCGTTCGGAACGGACCGCCAGCGTCAAGGTCTGCTGACCTGTCCTCCGTGCTGACCTGTCCTCCCTAACCTCCCTGTCCTCGTGCCTCCGGGCTGAACGCGGTCAGGAAGCGGTCGCGGAAGGCGTTCATCCGCCAGACGGGTGCTTGCGGGCCGGGCTTGAGGCCGTCCTGCCAGCCCCAGCCGGAGATCCGGTCCAGTACGGCCGGGTCGCGCGCGAGGATCGTGATCGGTACGTCCCGCCCGGCGCCCTCTCCGGTGATGAGCGGAGCGGGCTGGTGGTCGCCGAGGAAGACGAGTACGAGATCGTCGTCGCCGTAGGTCTCCACGTACGAGATCAGGGTGTTCAGCGTGTACTCGATGGAGCTCCGGTACTGGGCGCGCACCTTGCTCCGCTCGGGCCAGGGCAGGTTGCCGGCTCCCGGCATGGAGTTGTAGACCGAGCCGTCCCCGACCTCGTTCCAGCCGATGAACCGGGGGATCGACGCCCAGGGCGCGTGGCTGGACAGCAGCGGGATCTCGGCCATCAGCGGCCCGCGGTCCTTCTTCGCGCGTTCGAGGCGTTCGAAGGCCGACAGCGTGTACTGGTCGGGCATGGTGGCCCAGCTGAACTTCGGCCCGCGGTAGCCGAGGTCGGTGGAGGTGTAGATCTGGTCGTACCCGAAGTACGCCCCCTCCGGCCACGTCTTGGTGATGCCCGGCACGACCCCGACCGTCCGCCAGTCGGCCCGCTGGAAGGCGCGGTTGAGCGTCATGCGGTCGCTGCTGACGAGGCTGCGGTAACGCTGCTGGTTGTCGATCCACACGCCGGACAGCGTGGTGGCGTGGGCCAGCCAGCTACCGCCGCCCGCGGTCGACGAGGTGAGGAAGGCGCTGCGCGAGGCGTATCCCTTCGCGCGCAGCCGCCTGTCTCCGGCGTCGAGCACCGCGCTGATCCGCGGCGCGAACTCCGGGTCCTCGACCGCGTCGCGCCCGTAGCTCTCGACGAAGGCGAGCAGGACGTCCTTGCCGCGCAGGGCGGTCAGCAGCCGTTCGTCCGGAACGTCGCGGAACGCGTCGGCGCCCGCCTCCTTCGCGAACTTCTTCTGGTCCTGCAGGCCCGCCCGTATCTGGCGAGCGTGGTAGTACGACACCTTGGCCGAGCTCTTGGAGGCGACCTCCACGCCCGGTACGAGCTGCGCGCCGAGCACGGCGGAGACCGTCCAGACGGCCGCGAGCACCGAGACGCTGGCGGTCGCCACGGCGTCGTGCTCCACCACGAGCCGGGTCACCCGCAGCATCGCCACCGTCATGACGACGACCAGGCCGACGGCCAGGACGACGGCACCGATCACGGCACCGATCGCACCGGCCCGTCCGACCGAGGCGTTCACGAAGTCCAGGCCGGCCTCGATCGAGATCCAGTCGAGCACCGGGTGGAACGGCCGGGCGAGCACCGCCAGGAAGCCCATGTCCATGATCTTCAGGATGGCCAGCACCCCGAGGCCCACTCCGGCGAGCACCGCGCCCACCCGCCGTGCGCGTGCGGGCAGCACGAGGATGAGGAAGACCCCGAACAGCGCTTCCACCGGGATGCGTGCGAACGCCTTTGGCGCGAGGGCACCGACCCGGATCGGAGCGAGCAGAACGAACAGGACCAGCAGGCAGGCCAGGGCACTGAACACCCACGCCACGAATCGGCGCCTGCCTCTAGGCGCACCGGCGGAGTCCTCGTCCACATCACCAGGGACGTCCACATCACCAAGGACGTCTTCGCCCGGCTCGGTTTCCGGGCGGCTGTCGGTTGTCAGAGCGTCCTCCGCGGTCGTGTCGGCGACACAAGCTATACGTCCGCCCGCCCACGGGCGGTTCAGTAAGGTCGGGCGCATGCCCGGCCGATCCAGTGCGAGTGATCGTCCCGAGGACGGCGCGGAGGGCGGGCTGCCCGCCACCGCGTACGCCGTCCTCGGCGTCCTGGCCAACCTCGACGAGGAGCTCTCCGCGGCGGAGATCAAGACCCGCTGCGACTACTCGCTCAAGCTCTTCTACTGGTCGCCCGCCGTCAGCCACATCCGCCGCGAGCTGCGCCGGCTGCGCGAGCTGGAGCTGGTGACCGAGCGCGAGGTCGAGATCGGCAAGGTACGCCGGAGCCTGGTCTACCAGACCACCGAGCGCGGCGAGCGCGTTCTGGCCGCATGGGTGTCGCGGCATCCGGTGGACGAGCCGGTCGTGCTCAAGAACCCGGCGCTGCTGCGGGTCTACCTCGGCGCGTCGTCCGAGCCGTACGAGCTGGTCAAGGTGCTCGACCACCGGCTGGCCGAGCTCCAGGAGCAGATCGACGATCTGGTCTGGGGCCGCCGCCGCAAGGACGAGCTCGGCCTGTTGGGCGCGGAGGAGATGCGCTACCAGGAGGCCGTCACCGAGTACCTGCTGCGCGCGGCGCACTTCGAGTACGGCAACGTACGGCAGCTGCGCGACCGGATCGCCGACTTCGCCCCCGACCAGCCCTCGCTGGCGGTGCACAGGCGCAAGGGCCCGCTGCGCAGGCGCCGCCACATGCGCCCGCGCGAGGACAACTCCGGCGAATAGTAGGACTGTTAGTCCGACTGTTTAGTGCCCAAACTGGGACGAAACGGCCCTGTACGGTTGACTCACGAGGCGCTGCTGAGTCTAATAGTCCCGAATTTAGTCCCGAATGGGGCGGGACAGATGGTGTGGCGGATGGGCGATGTGCAGGGGTGATCGGATGGAAGCGTGCGAGCCGTACCGAACGCGGCGGGGGCGCCCGTGAACGGGTCCCGCGCGGCGATCGTCGGGGTCTACAACACCCCGCAGGCCCGCCGCCTCGACACGTACACGACCCGGACCCTGACCGTCGACGCGGTCCGCGGCGCGCTGGCCGACGCCGGGCTGTCGCTCGGTGACGTCGACGGCGTGATCGCCGACCGCGATCCCGCGTCCCTCATCTACGATCTGCGCCTCGGCCCGGCCTGGATGGGCCGGCAGTACGGGATCACCGCGGTGTCCGAGGCCGTGTCGGCGATCGAGGCCGGCCAGGCCGACGTCGTCGTGATCGCCGCCGCGGTCGCCGGGCTCTACGTGGACCGCGCGTCCACCGCGCCCTGGACCCGGCCGGAGAACGAGTTCGTCGCGCCGTTCGGGCTCTTCACGGCGGCCGAGTTCGCGCTGATCGCCCGCCGGCACATGACGATGTACGGGACGACTCCCGAGCAGCTGGCCCGGGTCGCGGCCACCATCCGCAACAACGGGCACGCGAACCCCGACGCGATCTACCACGGCCGGGGCCCGTTCAAGCCCGCCGACATCCTCGCCTCCCGGATGGTCGCCGACCCGTTCCACCTGCTCGACTGCTCCACGACGTCCGAGGGCGGCTGCGGGCTCGTCATCGCCGCCGCCGACCGGCTCCCGGACGTACGGAAACGGCCGGTGTACGTGCTCGGCGCCGGAGCCGACTACCACGGGCCGCACTACCAGTACCCGCCGAGCTGGGATCTGGCCGGACGGCGCGGCGGGCCGGTCAACGGCGAGATCGGGCGGCGGGCGGCCGACCGCGCGTTCCGTACGGCCGGCCTGGACCGTTCCGACGTCGATGTGCTGGAGCTGTACGACCCGTTCTCGTTCGAGATCATCCGGCAGCTGGAGGCCTTCGGGTTCTGCGGGCCGGGCGAGGGCGGGCCGTTCGTGGAGGACGGCCAGATCGACATCACCGGCGACTTCCCGGTGACGACCGACGGGGGGACGATGTCGTTCAGCCATGCCGGTTCCTCGCCGCAGATGCTGCAGCGGGTCGTACGCGGCGTACAGCAACTGCGCGGCGAGGCCGGGCCCCTGCAAGTGCAGGGCGCGGAGGTCGCGCTGTGCAGCGGCGGTGGCGCGGGCGCGCTGTTCAACCATGTGACGCTGCTCGGTACGGACGGCGCGTGATGGGCGACCTCCGCAAGCCCCAGCACCCGCAGCCCCAACACATCCAGCCGCAGCACCTGCAGCCCCAAAAACACGAGGTCCCGCACGCCGAGCCGACGCCCGTCTCCAAGGCGTACTGGGACCTGTGCGCCCAAGGCCAGTTGGCGTTCCAGCGCTGCGCCGACTGCGGCTTCATCAATGCCCCCGCCACGGAGGTCTGCCGCGACTGTCTGGGCACGCGGTTGAGCTGGGAGGCCAGTACGGGACGCGGCACGCTCTACAGCTGGACCGTCGTCTGGCGCCCGGTGACTCCCACGTTCGAGGTGCCGTACGCCCCGGCCATCGTCGAGATGGACGAGGGCTTCCACGTCGTCACCAACCTGATCGGTGTCGAACCGGACCGGATCGAGGCCGGCATGCCCGTCCAAGCCGAATTCCACGAAGTCGGTGACGGACTGGTGCTGCCCTACTTCCGGCCCTACATCGCCCCGGCCGGGAGGTAATGGTGGAACAGGCTCCCTACACGGGCGTTCGTGTCCTTGAAATCAGCGCCGGAATCCCCGCGTCGTACTGCGGAAAGCTGTTCGCCGACGCAGGTGCGGACGTCGTCAAGCTGGAACCGGCCTCCGGCGACCCCACGCGACGCTGGTCAGCCTCCGGGACGCATCTCCTCAAGGGCGAGGACAGCGCACTCTTCGCGTTCCTCAACACCGGCAAACGCTCGGTCATCGGGACGCTGGACGAGACGCCGAGACTCGAGTCCCCGGAACTCGTGCCCCCGAGACTCCTGGCGGGCACCGACGTCCTCGTCCTCGACCAGAATGCGGGCCTCTCACCCGCCGCGATCCGGTCGCTGTCCGAACGGCACCCCGGCATCGTCGTCGTGTCGCTGGCGCCGTTCGGGCTGACGGGCCCGTACGTCGAAGCGGGACGGCCGGCGACCGAGTTCACGCTGCAGGCACTGTGCGGATCGGCGGCGGGACGTGGCCTCCCGGACGGTACGCCGACCCAGGCCGGCGGTCGTATCGGCGAGTGGATCGCCGCCTCCTACGCAGCGGCCGCCGCTGCCGCCGCCCTGCGCGGCCGGAAGGCGGACGGCCAGGGAACGCTGATCGACCTGTCGATCCTGGAATCGATGGTCGTCTCAATGGGCGGCGCCCACGCGATCATGGCCGATCTCGGCGGGCCGATCCTCGGCCGCAGCATCGAACTGCCGTCCATCGAACCCACCTCCGACGGGCTGGTGGGCCTGTGCACGATCACCGGGCAGCAGTTCCAGGACCTCCTGGTCCTGATGGACCGAGCCGACCTGCTGGACGACGCCGAGCTCACCACCCCGCGCGGCCGGATGATGCGCCGCGAGGAGTTCGGACGGGCCGTACGAGAGTGGACCACCGCGCACACCACGGACGAGATCCTGGAGCTCGCGGCGGCCATGCGCATACCGGCCGCGCCCATCGGAAGCCCTGAAACGGTCACGGCCATCGACCATTTCGCGGAAAGGGGCGTCTTCGTCGAGAACCCGGCAGGCTTCGTCCAGCCGCGCGTGCCGTACCGGATCGGGGACTTCCGCGGCGTCCCGCTCACCGCGGCCCCACGACTCGGCGCCGACACGGTGACCTGGTCCGCGCGCCCTGTGCCCCCGCGCCCTGTGCCTCCGCGCCCTGTGCCCCCGCGCCCTGTGCCTCCGCGCCCTGTGCCCCCGCGCCCTGTGCCTCCGCGCCCTGTGCCTGCGCGCCCCGTACCGCGGCCAGGGCCCCGGGACCTTCCGCTGCGCGGCATCCGGGTCCTGGACCTGACCGCGTTCTGGGCCGGCCCGCTGGCCACCCACCTGCTGTCCGCGCTCGGCGCCGACGTCATCAAGGTGGAGGGGCTGAGCCGTCCCGACGGGATGCGCTTCTCCGGTACGCGCCCGCCCTCGACCGACGGATGGTGGGAGACGGGCAACGTCTTCGTGGTCGGCAACGGCACCAAGCGCGGCCTGACCCTGGAACTCGGCAAGCAGAAGGCCCGCGAACTCGCCCTGCGGCTCGCCGCCGAGTGCGATGTGGTCATGGAGAACTTCTCGCCGCGCGTCCTCGGCAATCTCGGGCTCGATCCCGAAACACTGCGGTCCGCCAACCCCCGCGCGGTGATCGTACGGATGCCCGCGTTCGGACTGGACGGTCCTTGGCGGGACCGGGTCGGCTTCGCCCAGACGATGGAACAGGCAGGCGGGATGGCCTGGCTGACCGGCCCCGCCGGCGGCGCGCCGATGGTCCCACGCGGCGCGTGCGACCCGATCGCCGGACTGCACGCCGCGTTCGCGACCCTCGCCGCCCTGGAGCACCGCGACCGTACGGGACGCGGCGAGCTGGTGGAGGCGACGATGGTCGAGGCCGCCCTGAACGTCGAGGCCGAGGCGATCGTCGAACGTTCCGCGTACGGAACGACCCTCATGCGCGACGGCAACCGAGGCCCCGGCGCCGTCCCGCAGGGCATCTACCGGTGCGCCGGTGACGACGCCTGGATAGCGCTCGCCGTCACCGACGCCGCCCAATGGTCCGCACTGACGTCCCTGATCCCGGGCCTTACCGGCATCACTCCGGAACGTTCAGACCCGCAACGTTCAGAACACGACCGCATCGACACCGAGATCGACGCCTGGTGCGCGATCCGTACACCGTCCGAGGCCGTCACCGCCCTGACCGGCGAGGGCATCGCGGCCGCCGAAGTGATCGGCGGCGCCCGCCTGTTCGACGACCCTCAACTGGCCGCACGCGGCTTCTTCGAACGGGTCGAGAATCCGGTCGCGGGCGAGCACCGCGTCTTCGGCCTCCCGTTCCGGCTCGGCGATCACCGAACCTGGAACACGCGTCCGGCCCCCACCCTCGGCCAGCACAACCGGGAGATCCTCACCGGCCTGCTCGGCCTCACCGACACCGAGGTCAAGGAGCTGGAGGAGTCCGACGTCATCGGCACCCGCCCGTCCGGCCTCTAGCGGGCGATGACCCGGGCGTCCACGTACCGCGGCGGCTTGGGCCCGATCAGGATGCCGGTGATGAAGACCCGCTTGTACCGCCGCCAGTGCCCCTTGGCGTCAGCGTGACTGCGCGAGGAGTGCCACGTGCTCCAGTGGTGCCGGCGGCCGTCGCACCGGACCTTGGTACGTCCCGGCGACTTGAGCGGCTTGTGCCCGACATGCGGCCCGCCGGGCTGCTGCGCGATGAGGATCAGCCTGCCCCGGTCGTACTTGGCGTCGCACCGGACGGTGCCGTGCACGTGCAGGTACCTCCCCCTCACCCACGCGCGCTTCACCCGTACCCGAGCCGGCCTCTGCGTCTCGGCCGCCGCCGGTGCCGCCGCCGGAACCGGCGCGAGCGCCGGACTCGGCGAGGCGAGCGCCGACGGCGCGAACACCGCCACCGGCGCGAGCACGGCCATCGTGGCGAACGACGAGGTCAGGACGCGAATGTTCCGAGCGCGAATGTTCCGAGCCCTGGACTCCATGGAACGGCCCCCTTCCGCTTTGGCTACGCATTGTCACGTAACCACCACATAGAGTAGAAACCAGGAGAACGCGGAGGTCAACCGGCAGATCGGTTCTTTGCGGAGAACCGACGGTAGGTTGCTGAACCATGACGACCTACGCGCTGGCCCAGATCTCCATCCATGACCGCGAGCGCTACGACGCGTACGCGTCCAAGTTCATGGACGTGCTCACCGCGTACGACGGACGGCTGCTCGCCGCCGACGAGAAGCCCGACGTCGTCGAGGGCGAGTGGGCGTACGAGAAGGTCGTGCTCATGTCGTTCAAGGACCGTGCCGCCTTCGACGCCTGGGCGACGTCGGCGGAGTACCAGGAGATCGCCAAGGACCGCATCGCCGGCAGCAAGGCCGTGGTGATCGTGGCGCAGGGCTTCTGAACCGCGGGTACGCGTCAGGAAGTGCGGGCGGGGGAGCCGAGCAGGTCGCGAACGAGGTGTTCGGCGGTCTCCTGAAGATCGATCAGCGGGCGCCGGACGCAGCTTGAGGGGCCGTCGCGCCAGCAGAAGTTCTTCCGATGAACCCAGACGTTGAGGCCGGGCAGTTCGAGGACGGAGATCCCGCGGTCGTCACTGCTGAGCGTTCCGGGGAAGCCACGCTTCATCAGCGCCAGAAGAAGGCATTGAGCCGCCGTGCCCGGATGGACCCTGTGGCCGAGCCCTGGCCAGGTTCCGGGTAGCGGCAGCGCGAACCACACGGTCTTGCCGAGAACGGCCCGTTCGGCGAGCCGGGAACGGGACGGAGCGCTGCCCCACTCGGCGGTGAACTCGCCGAGCAGCCCGAGCCCCTTGCTGTACTCGTCGAGCAGCCCGGCCCCCGAGGCGTGGGGGTACGAAATCCGAGCGCACCCGAAGAGCGAGACGACGAGCTGAGCCGAGGGGACCGTACGGGCCCAGATCCACAGCTCAGGCGCGGTCGGTGGACGGTCACCCGGCGCCCGCCCGTACCGGAGCGCGTTCGTGGCCGTCTCCGACACGGCCAGCCTGCCGTCCTCGATCACGTCCCGTTCCAGCCGCAGACGGACCTTGCCAAGGCGGCTCGTCAGCGCGGCTGGTGGCAGCGATACGGCGACGTCCTGCATCCAGGCTTCGAGTCCTACCTCGGCCTCGAAGCCGAGGCCACAGAGGTGCACGCCTACATCAGCGAGTGGGTGCCGGGTCTCCTGCAAACCCCGGAGTACGCACGCGCGATCATGTCCGTCGAACCTCGCCCGCCCTCCGATGAAGAGATCAAGGGACGAGTGGAAGCCCGCCTCGCCCGCCAGGCGATCTTGAACGGGGACGCCCCTGTCCAGTACTGGATCGTGCTGAACGAAGCCGTACTGCGCAGGACCGTCGGCAGTCCTTCGATCATGGCTGAACAGCTCCATGCGCTTCAGGTAAAGGCGCGGCAGCGTAACGTGAAGCTACAGGTCCTGCCGTTCATCAGCGGAGCCCACCCTGCGGTAAGCGGGCCGTTCACGCTTCTCACGCTTGACCTTGGTGAGGCGGCGGTGGCTGAATACGTGTACGTCGAGAACCGGGCAGGAGCACTCTTGATGGACAAGAGGGCTGAGATCGAGATACATAGACTGGCATTCGATTCTCTCCGAGCCGATGCGCTCAGTCCCGGGAAGTCGATAGCTTTGATCGAAAAGGCAGCCGCTGAGCTGGCGTGACTAGGAGTGGAGGCTGGCATGGTGGAACGCGACTTGGGCTGCATTGATTGGCGTAAGAGTTCTCGTAGTGGCAGTTCGGGCGGCGACTGTGTAGAGGTGGCGCGCCTCGATATCGGGAACGCGATTCGTGACTCAAAGCACCCAGAAGGTGGCTTCCTGCTGTTGGATCGCGACGCTTGCGCCACCTTGTTGACACAGATCAAGCACGGTTCGTACGACCTCTAGCGCGCGAAGCCCCGCCGGGGTTGACTCGTGGTGTGTTCGCCCTTTAGAACCCTCCGTAAGGCGAACACGCCACGAGTCAACGGGGTCGGGTGAGCCGATGAACGCGGGGAGCGGCTGAGGGCACGGACGGTTACGTAAAGCCCGCGTCGTGGGTGCCAAGCACTTCATCAGTGACTTCTGTCAGGGTAAAGGGCTAGGCTGCTTGTGGTGACATCAAGCGGGCCGGAGTGCTGTCGTATCGCCGGCGTTCACTGGTCAGGGCTCGATCCTGGCGGCAAAGGAAGGTGTATCGCGTGTCAGACGATATCGACTACACCACCAGAGACATGCTCCGCCATGGCGGCGTCGCCTTCAAGATAGGCGTGGTCGCACTCGTTGTCGGCATTGCTCTCGGCTTCATGTACGTGTTCGGCTGGGGGTTCTTCGCCCGGACCACGGCGCCGTGGCGCGGCGCCACCGAGATGCGCGAGCAGGTCGAGAGCGGCAGTCACCGGCGCGCCGCGTACGACCATTTCTACGACCTCTGCGCCCAAGTGCAGTCCGATGAGGCTTCGGTGCGGAATCTGCGGCGCGAATTGGCCTCGAAACCGAAACCCGACGATGCGCGTGCCCTGCAGATCAACGCGTCGATCACGGCGCTGGAGAACAACAGGGCGGAGAACATCAACCAATACAACGCGGACGCCGCCAAGAAGAAGACCGAGGGGAAGTTCCGGAGCTCAGGGCTGCCGTACCAGCTCAGTCTGAGTACAAAGGAGACACAATGCACGTCGAGTTCACCGTCACCCGCGAGCACGTGAGGCGTATTCTCCTCCTGGTCGCCGCCGCGACCGCCGTCGTGATCACTTTCTCCGGTTGTACGGAGAGCTCCGGCAAGAAGGAGCAGAAGCGCACCCTCGGTGGGTACGATCAATTGGTCGCGAAGCAGCCGAGCGAGACCATGACCTACTCGCCGACCCGCAACACCGCCAACTTCTGGATCAAGACTTGGAACAAGCCCGGCAAGCTGAGCTACGTCTACCTGCAGAACGGCGATGGCGATCTGCTCGGCTATTACATCTTCAAGGGCCTGCCGGTTCCCTACTGCGTCAGCCTCACGCCGCCGGACCAAGGCCAGGGCAACAACGAATACGGCGTCGTGCGCAAAGCGCCGGCGGTGGACGGGGTCTACTACGGCGAGGGCGACTGCTCCCGCTACTTCGGCATCGACGCGACGACGGGCGCCTACATCGAGTACACGACCGGTCTCGGAATCAACGTCCTGCTCTACGACCAGCCACTGCCGAACGATCCGAACGTGAAGCCGCTCGGGCGCAGCCGGGTCGACAAGAACGGAAAGGTCGTCACGAACTGAGTAAGTGCGTGCCTCATGTGGATGGTGGAGGTAGTCCCGATGCTCGATGAGATCGCGGCTCGGATATGACCTGAGAGAGGCCTGTGTGAGGGTGTCAGCCTGGAAGAGCGCCGCGTGGCGAAAGAGCTCCTATAGCCAGCCCACGCAGTCAGATTGTGTCGAGGTCGCGCGGCTTGGTGTCATGAACGCCGTGCGTGACTCCAAGGATCCCGAGGGCGGCTTCCTGAGCTTGGAACGAGACGCGCTGGGCGCCCTGCTGTCGCAGATCAAGCAGGGATCGTACGACCGCTAGTGCTGTGGCGACCAAGCTTCACCGGGGTGCCCCAGCCCCGTTGACTCGCGGCGTGTTCGCCTGCTTGCAGGCCTGGAAGGGCGGACGCCACGAGTCAACGCGAGCGGCGGGGCGATGATCTCGGTCAGGTCGCGTGGCTGCCGAACTGGGAACCTCAGAGTGGCTGGAGCAGACTGCGTGATGTCAACGCTCGCGGACGGACTTGAGGTCGACGTCGAGAGCGAACGGCAGAGTCGCGGTGAGCCGGTCGTGGTGCACACCCGTAGCGACGTACGCGTCGGTGGCATCGTCGAGTTCATAGGTATGGACGGCGAACGCCGGGGCCGTCTGGTCGGTTTCCACTCGCCAGTAGTGCCGGATTCCGGCTTCCGCGTAAAGGGCCGGCTGTACGCGCCGGTCCTTGCGCTTGGTTGAGGGTGACACCACCTCGATCACGAGGGTGACCAGCGCGGCGGCGATGGGACGTTCATAGGCGTCGTGTTCGCTGGAGTACACGACGATGTCGGGGGCGATCTCGACCGGTTCGACTTCGTCGTCGTCCAGGAGGACGTCCACGTCAGTGTCGACCTGCCAGGCATCGGGGGCCGCGTCTTCGATACGGGTCGCCAGACGCCGCGCGATGCGCTGGTGGATCGGACGGGGCCGTGGGTTCACGACGAGTTCTCCGTGGATGAGGCTCACGCGCACTGGGAGGTCTTCGGGCAGCGCCTCATAGTCTGCCCGAGTCCAGGTGTCGCCGGATGGCAATGGGAGAGTCAGCGCGTGCATGGCTCCTGGTGCCTCCGGTCGAGTTGGTGCGGGTACTTAGTCAGAGTACCTTCGGCACACTCCCTGGGCCTTCGTCACCACCACCGGCAGGCGCAGGTTTGATGAAGGCCGGCGTGCGCACCGCACGGAGGGCAGAGCCGGTGAGCAAGTCGCAGGCGATCGGCCTGGGTGGTCTAGGGACACTCAGGGTTGCTCGTAGGAGGTCGGTGGCCAGGTCAGCGTGCGACCTATAGGCGGGCAGTCTGATGAGCGGAGGCATGCCCGTTCTCCCGGGCCTCACTCGATGTGGCCCAGGCAGAAAGGGGGGGGCGACACCAGTTACTGGCACGCGTGCCTGAACCTCGGAGTCCGCCAAGCGAGACTGTCGCGGCACCGGCTGTTCAGGGCTGATCTCAGAGGCATGGTCGATACGGTCGAAGGACGCGCGGCGAACCGGCAGCGCGCCGGCAGCGTACTGAAGAGCGCCTCAGCGTCCGCGTCTGGACTCGCTTTCTAGATCCGTTGTGCCGCGTGCCTGATTTCGGTGGTCAGGAGTACCTGGCTGTGGGAGATGTGCAAGCCTGCGGTCCCGTTCGGCGTGGGATCGCTTCGCTGATCTGACTGGACGGGACTGTACGGCTACAGGCCGAGTGGTGGCAGTAGTTGGCTCGGGCCTTCCAGCGCTGTGGTGAGGATGGCTCGAAGCACAACGCTTGTCGATGGGTTCGGGAAGCCTGACTAGCGGTGGGGGTATCCGATATGTCACGCCCGTGACCGGGCGGCCCCCGCCCTGGGATCGCCGCCCGATCTTCCGATGCGGCCGGTCTACTCGTGGCCGCTGTGGAGCAGGCGCAGGCCGTACCAGCCCCAGTAGACGCGGTGGTGCTGGATGAGCCCCTCGGCGATCTCCATCACCTCGGCGAAGTCCATCTGGTCACCGTCGGGCGCCGAGCGTGGATATTCCCACATCAACGTCCGGCCGTTGGTGAAGTAGTCCTTGCGGTATCGCTTGCGCTGTGGCGGCTGCCGATCGAACACCATCTGGATGAACGCACGCAGCTCCTGCCGGCCGCGTCGAACCCCCTCCTCGACGCCCAGGTGATGGCGGATCAGCGGGCTCTCCAGCACCGCGTCGGGCGCGTAGAGGGCCACCGCCGCCTTGACGTCCTTGGCCCCGAGCGCCTCATCCCACGCATGGAAGATGCGCTCGATCTCCACGTTCGTCACCGTCATGTTCCCTGCTCCTTACGTGGTGTGTGAAAACAGCGTGCAGCCGATCCCTTTCGCCCGGTGTCGAAACATGGCCGCCGACTACGCCGCTGACCTCCTTACTTCGGAAATAGGATCTCCGCCCGTCCGACGCCGTCCGCACCCCAGCGGGTCTGTCGAACAGAACATGAGTCCAGAGGTGCGGCGGCTCGGACCGCCCGGCCTGGTCAGAGAGGCGGACGCGCGGGCCGCGCTGACCATGCTGGCAGCGAGTCCGGGCGGGCTTGTGATGACCGAGGGAGCGGGGGTGGGCAAGAGCGCCCTGGCTCGCGAGGTAACTGGGGCGGATTCAGGCCGATGGCTGGGCAGTGCGCCGATCCAGTCGGCGACCTTGTCGGTGCGATCCTCGACGCGCCGTAGCACCGCTGGTGACGGCGGTGCTACGAGATGGCTGGACGGGACTCGCGGCTACGGGGCGAGGGGCAGCTGGTTCGGATGCTCTAGCGCTGCGGTGAGGACGGTTCGGAGCCGATGCATTCCGGCCCGCCACTCGGAGTCCTTGCTGCCTTCAGCCCACAGTTCCGGCAGGTAGGAGTCGGGACCGGTCACGCGGTCGATGGCTTGGAGGGCCAGGAGGCGAAGCTCCGTGGGTAGTCGCGGTAGCGGCTTCTGGGGGCCATAGATTTCGTCACAGGGTTCGCCGTTCGGGCACTGAGCGGCGACGAGTGCGGCGGCGGCGATGGCGACCTCGCCGTATAGAGGGCCCTCCTCGTGGATCGCCGCTTCCAGTTCTGCGCCTATCGCTGAATACCGTTGCTCCTGAGGCAGCTCGTCCAAGGTCATTGCGAAGTCCGAAGCGTTGTCGTTGTCGAACGCTCCGGTGCCCCATGTGCCCATATCGGTGGTCCTCTCTTTGTGGGAACGTTGCGGGGGGTCAGTCGTAGGCTTCCGCGTTCCAAGAGTCGAAGCCGATGAAGTCGAGCGGGTCGTCGTCCTCGTCCAGGACCGGGAAATCGGGTGTCGTGAGGCGTCCGCGCAACCAGTCCAGCAAGGTGTCGACCAGGCCACCGGGCAGGGGCGGGCCCTGGTCGCTGTGGCGGGGATAGACGATCAAGGGCCAGCTGTCGGGGTCTCCCTGGACGAGCCATCCCAGCTGGTCACCGTCGATCGAGTTCGCGAAGGGCAGGAAGCCTCCGGGCTCGGGCCAGACTGGAAGTGGCTGTTCTTCGGGGAATTCAGCGCGCAGATCCCGGTAGTCCCCGAGTGACGATTCGACGTACTGCGCCAGACCGCTGGTGCCGTGGCGGGTCGGTGGAACGAACCTCAGCCAGTTCGACATGCACCCGGCTCCGTAGAGCTCGATCAGCGTCACGTATTCGGTGGGGAGGCGGGTGCCGAGCGCGTCGAAGAGTTGCTCCCAGGTGCCGTCGCCTAGGTAGGGCTCCTCTGGTGGTGGCGCGAGCAGGCGTATGGCGTCCAGACCGGTGCCGTTTGTCAGTGCGGCGCGACGCTGGGCTTCGGGGACGATCTCGGGCTCGGGTACGGGTGGCGTCCAGGGGGCGGCGTCGGGGAGGAACGCCGTCCGCTCTGCGGTCGCCGGGAGCGGGCCCAGCGTGTCGCCGCCCGGCAGGGGGAGTCCTGTGCCGACGACTGCCGCGAGCGTTTCGAGCAGCGACGACTCGTAGATGTGCCAGGGGCTCGTGCCGCGGTTCATGGCGTCCCGGTGGAACACCACGACCGGCCATTGATCAGGGTCGTCCGATGCCGAGGTGTCCCAGAACAGTTCGCTGCACGCCCGCGTCGTTCCCCACGCGAGCAGGCCGCCCGGTGCGGGATGGAAGGCCGGTGGCTCGTACGGCGGAACGTCCCGCGATGCGATGCGGCAGTCGCGGTGGGTGCCCTTCAGCCAGGTGGCGTAGTCGAAACGTCCTGGTTGAACGCACGGGGCGTGCAGCCAGATGAACTCGCCGATGTCGAGCGGACCGTAGGCGGACACCACCGCCTTGTAATCGCTGGGCAAGGGAACACCGAGCCAGGATTCGACCATGTCCCAATCGACATCGAAGGGGGCGGCCGAGGGGGAGCCGAAAAGCGCGGAAAAGGACGTCGCGTTCATGGGAGCCGATTGTGGCAGGCCATGGTGACAATCCCGGCCGGTTTGGCTGCGAAAGGGGCGACATGCGAACGGGCCGCCAGGCCCGTGAGTCGGGGGCCGGCGGCCTGTTCGGCCGTTCTGTGGTCAGGCCTTGGTTCGTGGTCAGGCATCGGTTCGTGGTCAGGCTTTGTTGAAGGTGTTCTTGGCCCAGAGGTAGGAGATGAGGGCGATGGCGGTGCACCAGGCGGTGGCGATGGCGGCGCTGCTGCCGATGGGGTTGCCCATGAGGAGGCCGCGGATGGTTTCCATGATGGGGGTGAAGGGCTGGTATTCGGCGAACCAGCGCAGGGCGGTGGGCATGGAGTCGGTGGGGACGAAGCCGCTGCCGAGAAAGGGCAGCAGGATCAGGGGCATCGGGGCGTTGCTGGCGGCCTCGGGCGTTTGGGCTTTGAGGCCGAGGGCGACCGACAGCCAGGTGATGGCCATGACGAACAGGGTGAGGAGTCCGGCGGTGGCCAGCCACTCCACGGCGGTGGCGTTCGGGCTGAAGCCCATGACCAGGGCGACGCCGATCAGGACGACCATGCCCAGGACCTGCTGGATCACGGCGCCGACGACATGGCCGGTCAGGACCGCCGGACGCCAGATCCGCATGGTGCGGAAGCGGGCGATGATGCCCTCGGTCATGTCGGTGGCGACCATGACCGCGGTTCCGGTGGCGGCGGTCGCCACGGCCATGAGCAGGATGCCGGGGATGACGTAGTTGATGTAGTCACCGCGGCCGCCGCCGAGGCCGGCGCCGAGGGTGCCGCCGAAGACGTAGACGAACAGCAGCAGCAGGATGACGGGTGTCACGATCAGCTGAATGGTCATGGACGGGTAGCGCAGCATCCGCTTGAGCTGGCGGCGGACCATGGTGGACGAGTCGCGTGCGGCGAGGGTGAGGGTGCTCATCGGGTGATCTCCTGCTTCTGGCCGGTGAGGGTGAGGAAGACGTCGTCGAGGTCGGGGGTGTGGACGCTCATCTCGGCGACGTCGATGGAGCGTTCGTCCAGCAGGGTGAGCAGTTCGCGGACCGCGCGGACACCGCCGTCGCTGGGCACCTGCAGGGTGAGCGCTTCGGGGTCGGCGGCTCCGACCCCGACCAGGTCACGGGCCGCGTCCAGCAGCTTGGTGTCGGTGAAGGTGAGCTGGATGTGGCCGCCGGGGATGAGCCGCTTGAGTTCTTCGGCGGTGCCTTCGGCGATGAGGCGTCCGTGGTCCAGGAGGGCGATGCGGTCGGCGAGTTCGTCGGCTTCTTCCAGGTACTGGGTGGTGAGGAAGATGGTGACGCCGGTGGAGACCAGGTCGCGGACGATCTGCCACATGGAGCGGCGGCTGCGCGGGTCCAGGCCGGTGGTGGGTTCGTCGAGGAAGATCAGGCGGGGGTCGCCGACCAGGGTCATCGCCAGGTCCAGCCGGCGCTGCATGCCACCGGAGTAGGTCGCGGCGGTCTTGCCGCCGGCCTCGACCAGGTCGAATCGCTCGAGTAGTTCCTTGGCCTTGTGCTTGCCGTCGCGGCGGGACAGGTGGTGCAGGTCGGCCATCAGCAGCAGGTTCTCCTCACCTGTGAGGAGCTTGTCGACCGCCGAGTACTGACCGGTGACACCGATCGCGCCACGCACATCGTCGGGCTTGCGGGCCAGGTCATGGCCGGCGACCTGGATGGTGCCGCCGCCGGCCGGGGTCAGGGTCGACAGGATCTGCACGGTGGTGGTCTTACCGGCACCGTTCGGGCCGAGCAGGGAGAAGATCGTTCCTTCGGGGACGGCCAGATCGATGCCGTCCAGCACGACCTTGTCGCCGTCCTTGCCCGGATAGGACTTGCGCAACCCGATCGCTGCGATGGCCAGGTTCGTCATGACGGGGGGCTCCTCAGGGTGTGAGTCAGAGGCTGCGGGACATCGGCTGCGGGCCTCGTCGAGATTGATCCGGCCGGGCGCATCAGCGTCCATGCATTCCCTTTCAGGCACGGCACGTGCCGTGCCGTTAGAGAGAATGTCGGGTCCGGGGCGCACTGTCAAGAACGGCACGTGCCGTGCTGTTACGGTGGCGGTATGACCGACACGCGCAACCCTCGCGGTGCCGAGCGGACCGAGGCCATCATGCGGACCGCGCTGGAACTGGGCCAGGAGCTCGGCTACGCGAAGCTCAGCATCGAAGCGGTCGCGGCCCGCGCGGGCGCCGGCAAGCACACCATCTACCGTCGATGGCCGTCCAAGGGAGCCCTGCTCCTCGACTCGCTGCTGTCGCTGAACGAGCCCGGACTGGACTACCCCGACACCGGCGACATCGTCGCCGACCTGCGTGACCAGATGTACGCGGCCGTCGACCTGCTGGGCAAGCCGCCCTTCGGCCCGCTGTATCAGGCCCTGGTAGGCGAGGCCCAGTACGACCCCCAGGTCGCCGCCGCGCTCAACGAGCGATTCATCGCCCCGCAAACGGCCAAGACCGTCGCTCGGATGAAGGCGGCCCAGGAGCAGGGCCAGCTGTCGCCCGACCTCGATCTGGACCTGGCGATGGCGCTCCTGTCCGGCCCGCTGTACTTCCAGTTCCTGATCACTCAGGGACCACTGACCCATGAGCTCATAGACAGGAACCTCGACGCCCTCATGGCCGGCCTGGGGCCTTGATCAGGCCTCTGGCGAGTACGCCCGTTGCGGCGGATGCGTCGGTTGGCTTGGACGAGACGGATGGCTTGGCTGAATGGTCCGTTCTGGCGGCGGTATGTCGGGGTGCTGCCCTAGCGTGGCGGGCATGAGTGATCTTGCCCGTGATGAGCTTGCCCGTGCCGAGGACGTTCTGGTCATTCCCGAGGAGTGGCGGGCGAGCCTGAGTCCCCGGCGCGGGGGCGTTGCGCCGGTGCCGGAGGTCGCGCTGCAGGTGGACGCCGTCCGCAGGGTCCGGGAGAGGCTGGTCGACTCGCGGGCGGCCATCGATGCCGTGCTGGATCACGAGTCGAGCGATCCTGGGCTCGCCGGGGTCGCCCAGTCCTTTCTGCGGGGTGAAGGGGACGTTCTCGGCGCGGCGGCGGTCGCGGTGGCGGACACACTCGTGCGCGAGCGGTCCGTCGACGGAACGGGCACGGACTGGGTCGACTATCTGGCCGCCGAGCACGGCCTCGCCTTCGCCGCCGAGGTGTTCGCGGAGATCGACGGGATCGGGGTCTCCCTGACCGGTTCGTCCGGGGACTGGCGCCAGTCGATCAATCGTGAGGGCTGGTCCACGCGGCGGGCGTACTGGGCGCGGGGTGACGCGGGACGGCGGATGCGGGGGCTGCTCGCGGCGGCCGCCGATGGCGAGTACACGGCGGCCGTGGAGGCGCTGGCGCGGTATCGCGGCGGGGAGCGCCTGCAGCGGATGGTGGTGTCCTTCCTCGTGCCCACGCGGCAGGATTGGGTGGACGAGTGCTGCGATGAGCGGTCGCCGAGCGATTACTGGATGTCGGACGAGCCGGCGCTGCTCTGGTGCGCGCTCGGCAGTGCCGCGCAGGTCGAACGGCTGGGGCTCGAAGCGCGGTTCGAGTACGGCATCGGGTTCGCCTCGGTCCTCTTCACCTCGGTCGAAGGGGTCGGCGCCGCCGTGGCCCCGGCCCTCGCGGCGGCCTTCGATGAAGAGGTCCGGGTCTCCATCGGGAACGAGGCGGCGCGGTGCCGGACGCTTCTCGAGGCGCTCGGCGCGCTGCCGTCCGACCAGGCGTTCCGGCTCATGGCCGAACGGCTCGGGCAGCGGCACGTGCTGTCGGCCATGGTGGAGATGAGCGAGCGCTTCCCCGTACGGGCGCTGCGGATCCTGGCGGAGCTGAGCGGCGGGACGTCCGAGCGGGCGCGGCTGGCGGCCGGTCTGCTGAAGATGCGTGCACAGGCCCGGCCCGAGCTGGTCGAAATGGTCGGGGACGAGGTCAAGGCGGCGATCGAGGCAGTGCTGGCGGACGGCGTCCAGGAGGCGGACGCGGGTGATGTGCCCAAGGCGCTGCGGAAGGGCGGCAAGGTCACGCCGCCGGGCTGGGCGCGTGCCGGAGCACTCCCGCAGGTCCTGCTCAAGGGACGGGAACGGGCGCTGCCCGCGGAGGCGACCAGGCATCTCATCGAGGCGCTGACCAAGGCGACCCCGCGCCGCAGGCCCAGCGCGGCCGTTCAGGAGGCGCTGGACGATCTGGATCCGCGCTCGCTCTTCGAGTTCGGGTGGGCGCTGCTGGGATTGTGGCGTGCCGCCGTCGAGGAGGAGCGGGCCGGATGGGCGGTGTCGCAGCTGGGCTGGATCGGCGGCGACGAGGGCGCGCGGCGGCTGGGCGCGCTGGCGCGGTCCTGGAGCAGCCAGGAGGGGATCCGGCTGCCGCTGGACGGGCTGGACGTGCTCGCGGGCATGGGCAGCGACGTCGCGCTCATCCAGTTGCACCTGGTCAGGGCGAAGGCCAGGCCCAAGCGCCTCAAGAACAGGGCGGGCACGCTGCTCCGCAAGACCGCCGAGGCGCGGGGCCTCACGCCTGAGCAGCTGGCCGACCGGCTCGTCCCCGACTTCGGGCTGGACGCCGAGGGCAGCATGACGCTCGATTACGGGCCGCGCACGTTCACGGTCGGCTTCGACGAGGGGCTCAAGCCGTTCGTGACCGACGAGGCGGGCAAGCTGCGCAAGGCCTTGCCCAAGCCGGGTGTGAAGGACGACCAGGAACTCGCGCCCGCCGCGTACGCTGCGTTCGCCGGGCTGAAGAAGGATGTGCGCAGCGTCGCGCCCGAGCAGATCCACCGGATGGAACGGGCGATGGTCGAGCAGCGGCGGTGGGAGGTCGGTGACTTCCGGAGGCTGTTCGCCGGGCATCCGCTGCTGTGGCACATCGTCAAGCGGCTCGTCTGGATCCACCAGGACGGCGGGGCCGATGGCGGGGGCGAGGGCGGCAAGTCCACCGCGTTCCGCCTGGCCGAGGACCGTACGTTCGCCGACGCGGACGATGAGGTCGTGACGCTGCCCGAGACCGGCGATGTGTGGATCGCCCACCCGCTGCACCTGGGCGAGCAGTTGCGGACGTGGGGCGACCTCTTCGGCGACTACGAGATCCTTCAGCCGTTCCCGCAGCTCGGCCGCCCGGTCGGCGCGTTCACCGAGAAGGAGCGTGCCGCCAACAGGCTGGACCGGGTCGAGGGCATCGTCGTGAAGACCAGCGCCGTACTCCGGCTGGAACGTGACGGCTGGGCGCGCGGCGAGGCGGGGGACGGCGGGTACCGGATCCACATGGATTGGATCACTTCGAGCGACCACGGAATCGTTCTCGATCTGGAGCCCGGCTTTCCGGCCTGGAATCCGGGCGACTATGCCGAGCAGAAGCTCGGAGCGGTCTGGATCGGCCGGCACGGTTCCGATCTCCGCTTCGGCGAACTCGACGAGGTCACCGCGTCCGAGCTCCTCTACACCTTGAGCACCCTGAGCGAGGACGCTCTCTAGAGGGTGCCTGAGGAGGGGGCCTGTTTGAGTGAGGGCGGGCTCGGGGAACGCTGGACGCCAGGCCCCGGACCGCCGGGCGGGTGTACCGGTTCTGGGGTGGTATGTCGGGGGTCTGCTCTAGCGTTGTCCGGCATGAGTGATCATGCCCTCGATGAGAACACCCTGGTCATCCCGAGTGCCTGGAAGCGGCAGGTCCATCCGCGGCGGGGTGGAATGCCAGGACCGAAGATCAAGCTCGACGCCGAATCGGAGCAGATCGCGGCGGCGTGCCTGGAGGAGAATCGGGAGAAGATCGAGCATTTTCTCGCCGCCCCGGGCACCGACCCGAGCCTGATCGCGCCCGCGCGGGCGTACCTGTCCGGGGAGCCCGACGCGCTGGGGGCGGCGGTGACCGCCGTCCTGGCGGCCGAGCAGCGCGCGTGGTCGGGCGCCGTTCCGTTCGCGGACGCCTGGACGTTCACTCACGGGGTGGGATGGGCGGCGTGCGCGGTCGTCGAGATGGCCGTGCTCCACCCGCACTACTCACACCGACGCGATCTCCTGGCGCTCAAGCTCATCGCGGATGACGTTCAGCAGATTCCGTATGGGCAGTGGGAGGGCACGCTCAAACGGATGCGGACGCTGCTGGCCGTGGCCGGTGACGCCGAGTACGCGGAGGCCGTGGAACGTCTCGCCGGGCATCGCCGTACGGACCAGCGGCGGCTGGTGACCGGGTATCTCGTTCCGACCCGGAAGGACTGGGTCGCCGAGTGCTGCCACGCGGTACGGGCAGAGTCCCGGCCCGTGCTGCTGGACGCGCTCGGCTCGGCCGAGCACCTCGAGATCCTGGGCCCGTGGGCGCGGCTGACCCAGTACGACTGCTACCACCCGTCCACGATCATGACGCTGGCGGAGGGCGTCGGAGCGGCCTGCGCGCCGCTGCTGATCCAGGCGAACGACGACCTATACCCGGACGCGCGGCGGCGCAAGGTACTGCTCGGGGCGCTGGGCATCCTGCCGTCGGACGAGGCGTTCCGGATGATGCTCGAACGCCGGTCGGACAAGTACATCCTCGCCACGCTGCTGGAGTCGATGAAGCGGTTCCCCGTAAGGGCGATCCGCGAGCTGGCCGCCGTGGGGGAACCCGACACCGATGAGCTGCTGGCGACGCATGTGAAGGCGCATCTGGAGCTTGCCGAGAGCGTCCTGCCCGAACTGCCCGAGGAGGCGCGCGCGGCCGTCGAACGGATCGTCGGCGGGCTGGAGATCCTTCCGGCGGCGGAGCTGAGCGACCTGCCGCGCGTGCTGGCCGACCCGCCGTGGAAGCGCGTGAAGGAGAAGGCCGAGCCCGTCGTCATCAAGGGCTTGACCGCGCCCGATACGCGTGTGGCGTGGGATGAGGGTGAGCGAGAGGAATGGGAGGCCGGCGCCAGGGTTCCGTTGCCCTATTCCTGGTATGTCAAGGACGGCCCGGGAGGCCACGTCACCTGGGGGAAGACCGTTCCGGCCGAGGCGCGGAGCGAGTTGTGGGAGACGCGGGCGACCGCCTTCGAGGAGGGCGGCCTCGATGGCCTGAAGCAGCTCGGGATGCTGGTGCTGGGGCCGGTCGAGCTCGCCCGGCCGCTCATCCGCGGCTGGTTCCCCGAGGACTGGGACCGCACTTACCTCGGCCGTCCGGAGACCTGGATGCCCGTTCTCATCGCGCGCTTCGAGCTCGACGCGCTGGCGACCGCGCTGCGGTTCGCGCAGAGTCGGCCGGCGGGGCTCGGCCACCTGGTCGTGCCGTTCGCCGATGCGACGGTCGCCGAACTGGCGAGCGAGTGGCTGCTGCGCACCAAGAGCGCCCGGCCGCACGCGGAGGCCTGGCTGCGCAAGCACGGGAGCGCGGCCGTACCGCTGCTGCTCCCGACCGCGCTCGGCAAGCCGGGGAAGCGCCGGAACGGCGCCGAGTACGCGCTGCACCTCCTCGCCGCCGAGCTGGGGCGGGACGCCGTCGTCGAGGCCGCCGGGCAGGGCCCGGCCGCGCAGGCGGTCGCGGCGCTGCTGGAACGGGATCCGGACGAGCTCGTTCCACGGAAGATCCCCGAGGTCGGCGCCTGGGCGGACCCGGCGACGCTGCCGCAGGTCTTGTTGAAGGGGCAGGCGCCGAACGGGCAGGCGCTGAACGGGCAGGGCCGCGCGCTGCCGGACACGGTCGTTCCGCATCTGCTCACCATCCTGGCGATGTCGGCGCCGGACGATCCCGACCCGGGGATCGAGGCGGTACGGGAGGCGTGCGATCCGGCGTCGCTGTCCGCGTTCGCGTGGGCGTTGTTCGAGCGGTGGCGCGAGCATGGCGAGCGGTCCGAGGGCACCTGGGCGCTCACGGCGGTGGGGTGGTTCGGTGACGACGAGGCGGCGCGGCGACTCACCCCGGTCATCCGTGCCTGGCCCGGCCAGAACGGCCACCACAAGGCGGTCAAGGGCCTGGACGTGCTCGCCCTGATCGGCACGGAGGCCGCGCTGATGCTGCTCGACGGCATCGCGCAGAAGGCGAAGTTCAAGGCGATCAAGCTGCGGGCGCAGGAGAAGATCCAGGAGGTCGCCGAGCGCCTCGGGCTGACCGGCGAGCAGCTCGGTGACCGGCTCGTTCCGGGCTTCGACCTCGATCCGGACGGCAGCATGACGCTGGACTACGGGCCCCGGCGCTTCGTGGTGGGCTTCGACGAGCAGCTCAAGCCGTACGTGACGGACGAGGACGGCAAGCGCCGTGCCGCCCTGCCGAAGCCGGGCGCCAAGGACGACCCGGCCCTCGCCCCCGCCGCGTACGCCGCGTTCGCGCAGCTCAAGAAGGACGTGCGGGCGGTGGCGTCGATCCAGATCCGGCGGCTCGAGCTGGCCATGACGACCGAGCGGCGGTGGACCGTCACCGAGTTCCGCGAGCTGCTCGCCGGCCATCCGCTGATGTGGCACATCGTGCGCCGGCTGGTGTGGTCGGCGGACGGCACCGCGTTCCGGCTCGCCGAGGACCGTACGTTCGCCGACCTCGACGACGAGGCGTTCACCCCGCCGGCCGAGGCCGAGATCGCCCTGGCCCATCCGCTGTCCCTGGACGGGACGCTCGATGCCTGGGCGCAGGTCCTGGCCGACTACGAGATCACGCAGCCGTTCCCGCAGCTCGGCCGGGAGGTGCACCGGCTGGCAGAGGAGGAGCGGCAGGCCGGCCGGCTGGCGCGCTTCGAAGGACTGAACGTTCCGTGGGGCAAGGTCCTCGGCCTGGAGCGGCGCGGCTGGCGGCGCGGGACCCCGGAGGACAACGGCACCGAACGCTGGATCTCGCGTCCCGTCCGCGACGGCCTGCACGTCGTGATCGCGCTCATTCCCGGGATCCAGGTCGGCTACGGCGACCAGAACGAGGACCAGGTGCTCGAGACGATCTGGCTCGACACCACCCCGCGCGACTTCCCCCGCCCCAAGACGCCGACCCCGTTCGGTGAGCTGGACGAGGTGACCGCGTCCGAAGTGCTCGCCGACCTGGTGGACCTGAAGGAGGCCGCTCTGTAGGGCAGACGCGTGAGGCAGACGCGTGCCGGACATATTCGATGCTGAGGTACCCGGCCGCGTTCGAAGACTGCCTGGCCGTGACCGAGTACCTGGCGCGTACTGGGGACATGGCGCGTACCGGCGAACGACTCGTCGTCGCCGGTGACAGCGCCGGCGGCCAGCTCGCCGCGTCCGCCGCCAACCACGGGCTACTTCAGCCTGGGCGGCCCGGCTGTCGACCCGACCGGCAGCCTGGCTGCCAGTCCGGGCGTCGACCCGACCGTCGACCCGATCGGCAGCCCTGCCATCAGTCCGGCCGTTGGTCCGGTTGTCAGCCCGGGGTGAGGGCGGCGGCGAAGCGGGAGGTGATCCACTGCGGGTCGGTGATGGCGGTGCCGACCACCACGGACGTCGCGCCGGCCTCGATCGCCGCCGCGGCCGTCGCGGGGAAGTGGTAGCGGCCCTCCGCGATGATCAGGGCGTCCGGGAGCCTGTCCCGCAGCGCGTGGACGAGGTCCAGATCAGGCCCGTCCGGGATCGGGCCAGGCCCGGTGTAACCGGCGAGGGTGGTGGCCACGATGTCGGCGCCCGCCTCGGCCGCCGCCACGCCCTCCTCCAGGGTGGCGACGTCCGCCATGAAGAGCGCGCCCGCGTCATGGACGGCGGCGATCGAGGCGGCGAGGGGCAGCCCGTCCGGGCGCGGACGGAAGGTGGCGTCGGCGGCGACGACCTCGGCGCCGACGCCGGCGACGGCGCGGACCGCCGCGACGGTGGGCGTGATGAAGACCCCGTCCGTTCCGTCCTTGGTCAGGCCGATGACCGGGACGTTCACGGCCGCCGCGATCGCGGTCACGTCCGGGATACCGCCGACGCCGCCGCAGCGGATCGCGGCGGCTCCGCCCGCCACGGCCGCACGGGCCGAACGGGTCAGGGCGGCGGTGTCGCGCAGCGGATGGCCCTGGCTTGCCTGGCAGGACACGATCAGCCGCCCGCGCACGAGCGCGGTGAACGATTCGGGGGTCATGCGGTCACTCCCGTGGCTTGGCGGGCAGGGTGGTCTCGGCAGGCAGAGTGGTTCCGGCAGGCAGGGTGGTCCAGACAGGCAGGTCCGTTCTGGCGAGAAGAGCGGTCTTGGCAAGGAGGGCGGCGCCGACCAGGGGCGCGTCGGTGCCTAGGGCGGCGGGCAGGATCGGTGTCGCGCGCAGCGGGGGGAGCGCCTCGTCCCGGAACGCGGCCGTGACGGCGTCCAGGAACGGTGCCCCGATCTGGGCGACGCCACCGCCGATCACGACGGCGTCCGGGTCCAGGACGGCGAGGAGCCCGGCCAGCGCGCGGCCCAGCAGGGCCGCAGCGTGGCCCGGGTCCCCGGTGGCCGCGATGGCGGGTCCGGAGGCCACGGCCTCCAGATGGTCGCGCCGGCCGCAGCCGCACGGCACCGGCCCCCGTTCGGGAACGAGCAGGTGCGCCAGTTCCCCTGCGGTGCCGTGGGCTCCGTTCTCGAGGCGTCCGGCGGTGGTGAGCGCACCGCCGACGCCGGTGCCGATGGATATGTGCAGGACGCGATGGAATCCCGCACCCGCACCCGCGTGGGCCTCGCCGTAGGCCATGGCCCGGACGTCATTGACGACGGTGACGGGTAGGCCGGTCAGGTCCGCGAGCGTCTCCCGTACGGGCGTGCCCGCCCAGCCAGGGAGCACATCGGTGGCGGAGACGACCTGGCCCGCCGGGCCGATGACGCCTGGGGCGCCCACGCCCAGGGCTTCCACGGCGTCGTCGCCGAGGTCGTCCAGCAGGCGGGCGGCGGCCGCCAGGACGGCGGCACCACCGGCGGCACCATCGGCCGTACCGCCGCCGCGCGGAGTGGCGGTACGGGCGCGGTGCAGGACCGTTCCATTCCCGTTCACCAGCGCGGCGGCGATCTTGGTGCCGCCGATGTCGAGCGCCGCGTACCGGGACGTCCCGTGGACGGCGCCGGTCTCGGGGCCGGTCTGGGGGCCGGTCTGGGAGTCGGTCATCTCGACCGTCACAGCAGTCCGGCGGCGGCGAGAAGGAGCCGCACCCGCTCCGTCTCCGCCGCGTCGAGCTGGATCTGGGGCGGCGCGGTGACCGGGCACTCGATCACGCCGAGCAGATGCAGGGCGGTCTTGAACGAGCCGAGCGCGGACGATCCGCGGCCCATCCGGTCGGTGGCACCCGCGTTGACGATGTCGAACAGGCGCAGCAGCCGTTCCTGCTCGGCGCGGGCCTCGTCCCAGCGGCCGGCGCGGGAGTGCCCGTACAGCCGGACATATCCGGCCGGGTCGACGTTGCCCAGGCCCGGAACGACTCCGTCCACGCCCAGGGCGACGGCCGCGTCGACGGTCAGTTCGGAGCCGGTCAGCACGCTGAAGCCGTCCGTACCCGCCTCGCGCAGCCGCAGGATGAGCGTGCGCATGCCGCCGTCGTCACCGCTGGAGTCCTTCACGCCCGCCAGCACGCCCTCGGCGGCGAGCCGCAGCAGCATCGCGCCGTCGAGCTTGGTGTGCACCGAGACCGGCAGGTCGTAGGCGTAGACGGGCACCGCCACGGAGGCGGCGACGGCGCGCAGGTGCCGCTCGACCTCCAGCGGGTGCGTGCGGGTGTAGAACGGCGCGGTCGCGACGATGCCGTCGCAGCCGACCTCGGCGGCGACGCGGGCGTGCTCGATCACCCGCAGCGTGGTCATGTCGATGGCGCCGCCGAGGACGGGCACCTGTCCCGACACGTGCTTGACGACCGTCTCCAGGACGGTGCGCCGGTGCCCGTCGGGCAGGAACGCCACCTCGCTCGTGGAGCCGAGCACGAACAGCCCGTCCACGCCGGCGTCCAGGAGGTGGCCCACCAGCCGCTCCAGGGACGCGACATCGACCTCCATGTCCGGGGTCAGCGGCGTGCAGACGGGCGGGACGACGCCGCCGAGCCTGGCGGATTCGGGGGAGCCGGCGGGAGCGTTGGTCACGGATTCTCCTGGGGGACGGTGGCGAGGGGGAGGTCGGACGGATCGGTGATGGGATGCAGGCACCGGTAGCGGTGCCCGGGCACGGACGAGGAAGAGGGCACGGACGGGGACGCGGTAACGAAGTCGGGCATCCGTTCCCCGCACTCGGCGGTGGCGCGCCAGCAGCGGGTCCGGAACGGGCAGCCGCTGGGCGGGCGCACCGCCGACGGGAACGGCCCGTCCAGCCGGATGGCCTCCATCGGGTCGAGCAGGCTGGGGGTGGCCGACATCAGGGCCCGGGTGTACGGATGGCGGGTGTCGCCGCCGGCCACCGCGCCGGACGGTGCGTCCTCGACGATCCGGCCGAGGTACATCGTGATGACGCGGTCGCTGACCCGGCGGACGGTCTGGATGTCGTGCGACACGAAGACCATCGACAGGCCGAGCCGGTCCTGCAGGTCCAGCAGCAGGTTGAGGATCTGCGCGCGGACCGACACGTCCAGCGCGGAGGTGGGCTCGTCGGCGACCAGCAGGGACGGTTCGAGCATCAGCGCCCGGGCGATCGCCACGCGCTGCCGCTGCCCGCCCGACAGCTGGCCGGGCAGCGCGGCCTCGGCGGACGCCGGCAGCCCGACCAGGGACATCAGTTCGCGGACCCGCTCATCGCGTTCGGCGGAGGTGCCCCGGCGGTGCACGTCGAGCGGGTCGCGCAGGATCGACCGGACGCTGAGCCGCCGGTTGAGAGCGGTGGCCGGATCCTGGAAGATCATTCCGACCGCGGCGCCGAGCCGCTTCGCCCGTTCGGCGCGCCGGAGCGTCGTGACGTCCTCGCCCTCGAACATGACCGTTCCGGACGTGGGGCGTTGCAGCCCGACCAGGACCTTCGCGAGCGTGGACTTGCCGCAGCCGGACTCGCCGACGATCCCGACCGTCTCGCCGGGAGCGATGGCGAGGTCGGCCCCGGTCAGCGCGTGCACGGCGGCGCGCCGGAACGGGGAGCCGGTACGGACGGGCAGCCGTACGTGGACGTCGCGCAGCTCCATCACGGGAGTGCCCCCCGTGCTCTCCCTGCTTTCCCTGCTCTCCCCGCTCTCCGTGTTTTCCGCGTTCGGGGAATCCGCAGCCGTCGGGGAACTCGCAGCCATCGGAGGATCCACAGGCATCGGAGGATTCACAGCGGGTCTCCCGCCCTTGCCGGGACTTGCTCGGACGGATCGGCCGCCGCGCCGATCGGGTGATGGCAGGCGAACGCGTGCCGGTGCGGATCGCCGGACGGCTCCGGACGGCCCGTACACGCTTCGGTGGCGGCGGTGCACCGGCCGGCGAACCGGCAGCCCGCCGGGAAGTGCGACGGCGACGGGACCACGCCCGGGATCTGGACGGGACGCGCGCTCGTGCTCTCCAGCGACAGCACCGCCCCGAGCAGGCCGCGCGCGTAGTGGTGCCGTGGCGAGGCCACCACCTCGGAGGTGACGCCCGCCTCGGCGACCTGCCCGCCGTACATCACCACCACCCGGTCGGTGACGTCCGCGACCAGCGCCAGGTCGTGCGAGACGAGGATCAGCGCGAAGCCGAGCTCGGCGCGCAGCCGCAGCAGCAGCCGCATGACCGTCGCCTGAACGGTCACGTCCAGCGCGGTGGTCGGCTCGTCGGCGATGACCAGGCGCGGATCCCGCGACAGCGCCATCGCGATCAGTACCCGCTGCCGCTGCCCGCCCGACAGCTCGTGCGGGTAGCTGCGCAGCGTCCTTTCGGGGTCGAGGCCGACCAGGTCCAGCAGCTCGGCGGGCGTACGGGTACCGCCGCGCCGGGTGAGCTGGCGCAGCTGCGCGCGGACGGTCATCGCCGGGTTGAGCGACGACAGTGCATCCTGGTAGATCATCGCCATGTCGTGGCCGAGCAGCCGGCGGCGCTCGCGTGCGGGCATCGTGCGCAGGTCGCGGCCGTCGAACAGCAGCCGGCCGCCGACCTGGGCGGCCTCCGGTTCCAGCCCCATGACCGTCAGGCTGGTGAGGCTCTTGCCGCAGCCGCTCTCGCCGACCAGCCCGACGACCTCGCCGGGCCGCACGTCCAGCGACACCCCGTCGACCACGGCGATGTCGCCGTAGCGGTCGGGGAAGCCGATGGTGAGGTCCTCGACGCGCAGCAGCGGATCGCCTTCGGGGAGCGGTCTGGCCCGGTCGGCCAGCCTCCGTCCCGCCTCGCGCAGGCCCTCCTCGACACTCTCGTCGACGCCCTCTTCGGCGCCCTTGCCGGCCCCCTTTTCGGCCGGCCCGTCGACCGCTGCGTCCCGTTCGCCGTTCGTGGCCGTACGGGACGCCGCGACCGGCGCCGATCCGGCATCGGACTCCTTGCCGGCCTGCCCGACCTGCGCAGCCCGGCCGGCGGGCGCTGCCCAGGCGTCCGAGACGCCTTCCGACAGGACGTTCAGCACCAGGACTGAGACGAGGATGAACAGCCCGGGGAAGAACGTCGCCCACCAGCCGCCCGACAGCATCAGCGCCTTGCCATAGGCGATGACGCTGCCCCAGGACGGGGCGGGATCCTGCACGCCCGCGCCGATGAACGACAGGCTCGCCTCGAACACGATGGCGTTGGCCACGACGATCGTGACGAACACCAGCACCGGGGCCGCGCAGTTGATCACGACGTGCCGGCGCAGGATGTGCCCCCTGCCCGCCCCGATCACCCGTTCCGCCGCGACGTAGTCCTCGCCGTACTGCGCGAGCACGTTCGCCCGGACGACCCGGGAGACCTGCGGGACGTACAGGAACGCGATCGTGCCGATCAGTACCGGCAGGCTCTTGCCGAACACGGTGACCAGGACCGCGGCCAGCGCGACGGCGGGGAACGCCATGATCACGTCCAGGCACCGCATCACCACCTCGTCGATCGCGCGGTGCGAGGTGGCGGCCAGCGAACCGAGCAGCGCCCCGACCGCCAGAGCCAGCAGCGCGGCGCCGATGCCGATCGCGAGCGACCAGCGCGCCCCGTACACGACGCGGGAGAACACGTCGCGGCCGACGCGGTCGGTCCCGAACCAGTGCTCGGCGGACGGGGCCTGCCCGGCGATCCCGGTGATCAGCGGGTCGTGCCGGGCGATCAGCGGCGCGCACAGCGCGGCCACCACGATCACCAGCAGCACCGCCAGCGCGGCCCGGGACGCCGGCCGCAGCCGGCGCAGGACGCGGGCCGGTGCGGCGGTGACGCGGGCCGGTCGGGCCGGTCCCGCCGGCACGGTACGGGTGGCGAGCGGGGTACGGGTCGCGCCACTCATCGCGTCGCTCCCTTCAGGCGGGGGTTGGCGAACAGGTACAGGACGTCCACCACCAGGTTGACCAGCAGGAACGTCAGGGCGATGGACAGCACCACGCCCTGCACGAGGGCGGGGTCGCCCGCCGTGACGCCCTGCATGATGAGGGTGCCGAGGCCCGGCAGGCCGAAGATCGCCTCGACCACGACCGCGCCGCTCAGCAGGTAGCCGATCTGGAGGCCGAGCACGGTCAGCGGCGTGATCAACGCGTTCCGCAGCACGTTGCGGCCGACGACCACCACCCGCGGCAGCCCGCTGCCGATCGCCGTCCGCACGTAGTCGCGGTCGAGTTCCTCGACCATCGCCGTGCGGACGACGCGGGCGAGCAGCGACCCGACCGGGAACCCGACCGCGATCGCCGGCAGCGTCAGGCTCTGCAGCCAGCCGCCGACCGAGTCGGCGGGATTGACGTAACCGCCGGTCGGGAACCAGTCGAGCCGCACCGCGAACTGCTGGATCAGCAGGATGCCGAGCCAGAACGAGGGCATCGCGACACCGGCCATGGACACCACCCGGATGACCTGGTCAGGCCAGCGGTCCCGGAACAGCGCCGCGGTGACCCCGAGCAGCAGCGCGAACAGCACGCCGACGATGACCGACAGCACGGTCAGCTGCAGGGTGAGCGGGAACGCCGTCCCGATCGCTCCGGTGACCGGGCGGCTCGGCGGCGCGGTGACGCCGAGATCGCCCTGGACGAGGTCGCCGAGGAAGCGGCCGTACCGGACCGGAAGCGGATCGTCGAGCCCGTTCGCGGCGGCGTACGCCTCCCTGGCCTCGGGCGTCGCCCCCTCCCCGAGGGCGTTGTAGGCGGGATCGCTGGGCGAGAACTGCAGGACGATGAAGACGAACAGCGTGATCCCCAGGATCATGGGGACCAGCGCGAGCAGCCGTCCCAGCGCCATCCGCAGGATCGTTGCCATCTGGATGGTGTCCGTTTCTTTCAGGCGGAGCGTTCTTCAGGCACGCCGATCTCTCAGGCACCGTTCGTTCAGGCACCGTTCGTTCAGGCGCCGATCAGTCAAGCGCGGCCGACGTTCAGGAACGACAGGCCTGTGGTCGCGACCGGCTGGAACCCGGACAGCGCCTTGCCGTTCCACCCGGTCACCAGCTTGCGGTGGAAGATCGGGTAGAGGGCGGCCTGCTCGGCGACGATGTCGATGGCCTGGCTCCACAGCCGCTCGCGGGCCTCCGCGCCCGTCTCGCGCGCCGCCTCGTCCAGCAGGTCCACGACCTTCTTGGCCTCGGCGGTACCGGAGTTGTTGCTGCGGGTCTCGGGCCAGGTACCGACGTAGAACCAGCGCATCAGCAGGTCGGCGTCGTTGCCGAACACCGACGGGTCGCCGGGCGCGGCCATCACCTGGTACTTGCCGGTGTCGACGCGGTTGGCGTACTGCCCGCCGGACTGGCCGACGTTCAGCGTGGTGGCCACCCCGATGGCGTCCCAGCTCTGCTTGATCAGCGGGACGCAGTCCTTGACGAAGTCGGTGTCGGTGGTGAGCAGTTCGACCTTGAGGCCGCTCACGCCCGCGTCCTTCAGCAGCTTCTTGGCCTTGTCCGGGTCGTAGCCGTACACGGTCGAGGCCTTGACGAAGTCGGGGTGCCCGGCCGGCAGGAAGCTGGTCGCGGCGGCGGCGTTGCCGAGCAGCGCCGTCTTGATCAGCTTCTCGGTGTCCATCGCGTAGTGCAGCGCCTGCCGGACGCGCACGTCGTCGAACGGCTTCACCTTGCAGTTGAACATCAGGAACAGCAGCCCGAAGCTCTGCACCGACCGCAGGTCCATGGTCTTGGCCAGCGCCTCGGCGTTCAGGTACGGGACGGCCTCGATCGCCTGGACGCGCTTCGACTGCAGCGCGGTGACGCGGGCGGACGGGTCGGTCAGCAGCAGCCAGGTCATCTTGGAGACCTTCGCGGGCCGCCGGCCGTTGTACGCGTCGAACTTGGCGAACGTCAGGCCGTCCCCCGCGTTGGCGGCGGTCAGCTTGTACGGGCCCGAGCCGACGGGCAGCGAGTCGAACTTCTTCTGGTCGGCCTCGACGAGCTTCTTGGGCACGATCCGTACGACCGACAGCCGCTCGGAGAACAGCGCGAAGCCGTACTTGAGCTTGAACTCGACCGTCCGCTCGTCGACCTTCTCGACGTCCTTCAGGAACGGCAGGAACTGCGCGAACAGCGAAGCGTTCTCGGTCTCCAGCACCCGCTCGAAGCTGAAGACGACATCGTCGGCGGTGACCGGCGAGCCGTCGTGGAACGTGGCGCCGTCGCGGATCGTGACGCGGTACGTGGTGTCGTCGACCTTGCTGGGCGTCTCCTTGGCCAGTGCGTTGTACGGCTGCCGCGTCACCGGGTCCAGATCGACCAGCGGCTCCAGGACGTGCAGGTTGGCGGCCACCGCGACGGCGCTGGAGGCGGTCATCGGGTCGAAGCCGCCGGACAGCGCGTACGCGAGGGCGGCCTGGATGGTGTTCTTGTCGCCGTCCGCGCCGGCGCCGGTCGAGGAGGGGCCGCCGCACGCGGCGACGGTCGCGGTGATCGTCGCCGCGGCGCCGAGCAGTCCGGTGTAGCGCAGGAAGTCACGGCGTTGCATTCCGCGGGCGGGCTGGAGGTCCGTCACGTCGTCTCCTGGAGGGATCGGAGGGGGCAGAGAAGGTGCAGAGCGAGGGCAGAGAGGGCGACGCAGCAGGTCCGGGAGGAGGTAGGACGTCCAACGTCACTTGTCGGTGTACCGTAGGCCCCGGTACCGAACAGGTCAAGAGCCGGTCTTCGGACACGACGCCGGGTGTGCGACAGGTAGGGGAGCGTGAGCTGATGACCGCAGGCCGGACGCGGAGGCGCGCGACGAGCGGCAGGCCCAGCCGGACCGAGGAGGTCCAGCAGCGGATCAAGCAGCTGATCCTGGAACGCGGCCTCGCGGTCGGGGATCCGATGCCGACCGAGTTCGAGCTGGTCGACGAGCTGGACGTCAGCCGCAACTCACTGCGCGAGGCGCTCAAGGCGCTGCAGGCGGTGGGCATCGTGGAGATCCGGCACGGGTTCGGCATGTACGTCGGCAGGATGTCGCTCGGCGCGCTGGTCGACGAGCTGACCTTCCACGCCCGGATGTCCAAGGGGCAGGGCCACGACGACCTGGCCCACCTGGTCGACATCCGCGAGATCCTGGAACGTGGCCTGATCGAGCAGGTCATCGACCGCGGGCTGGAGTCCGGGACCCCCGAGCTGGACGAGATCATGCGGCGGATGGAGGCCGAGGCGGCGGCGGGCCAGGTGACACCCGAGACCGACCGGCTCTTCCACGAACTGCTCTACCGTCCGCTGGGCAACCCGATCGTCAGCCAGCTCCTCGGCGCGTTCTGGGACGTGTACCGGACGCTGCAGCACGATCTCGCGCCGGTCGTCCAGGAGGCGACCGATGTCGCCCAGCGGCACCGCGACATCTACGAGGCGATGCACGCGGGCGACCGCGCGGCGGCCGCCGCCGCGACGGCCGCCCACTTCCGCGGCATCCGCGACCGCCTGGACCTCGCGCAAGACCCCCCGCCCCCCGGTTGACTCGTGGCGTGTTCGCCCTATCGCAATCGCAGAAG
>NZ_JBIRAW010000043.1:0-80842 GCF_044326315.1 Actinomadura sp. 9N407
GCGGGACGGCGAACACGCCACGAGTCAACGCGCTGGGGGCGGGTGGCCGCCCAGGCGGGTGGTCAGGGCGGCGGCGGTGGTCCGTACGGCTGCGGCCAGCGCCGGCCAGGTCTCCTGGGGGCGGCTCTCGCGGCGGAACGTCACCGTGATCGCCGCCGTCGGATGGCCGGTGTGGTCGAACGAGCAGGCCGCGATGCTGGCGAGGCCCTCGGTGATGTGGCCGTCCTCGGACGACCAGCCGCGCCGGGCGTCCTCGGCCAGGACCCGCCGCAACTCGCGCAGTGATGCCGGGCCCTGTCCCGTACGGTCCACGAAGGGCCCGGGGAACAGGGCCCGTACCTGTGCCGCGGGCAGGAACGCCAGCATGGAACGGCCGCTGGCGGTGAGCTGCGCCGGCATCCGTACGCCCACGTCCGTCACCAGCGTCGCGTGCCGCGGCGGCTGCTCCTTCAGCAGGTAGAGGGTCTCGGCCCCGTGCAGGACGCCGAGCTGGGCGATCTCGCCCACCCGGTCGACCAGCCGGCGCAGCAGCGGCCGGGCGAGGCGTTCGAGCGGGCCGTGCCGCAGGTAGGCCGAGCCGATCTCGAACGCCGCGACGCCCAGCCCCCAGCGCCGTTCCTCCGGTACGTACGCGACGAAGCCGTCCTCGGCCATCGCGGTCAGCAGGTGGTACGTGCTCGACCTGGGCAGTTCCAGGGAGCGCGCGATCGCCGAGGCGGGCAACGGCCCGGCCGAGGCCGCCAGCAGCCGCAGCACCGCCAGCGCCCGCCGCGCGGCCGGTACCTGTCCCATCGAGCCCATCCTCGCATTGTCTCGTATGTGAGACACAACGGCGTCGCAGGCCCTCCTTTCCGGGGGCGCTTGCCGTTGGAATGGTGGGTATGGCCTTTGCATGGGACGGACGGGGCGGCATGGCTGAGTCGGGTAGTGAGTCGGGCAGCAGTGAGCCGGGCGGCATGGGGGAGACGCACGTCGAGGTCGGGCCGGAGCCGCTGACCTTCGGCCGGGTCATGGCGGTGGCACGGAACGGCGCACCGATCGCGCTGACCCACGAAGCGGTCAAGCTGATGGCGGCGTCGCGGGCGCACATCGAGGAGCTGTCGGCGCGCCCCACGCCGGTGTACGGGGTGTCGACAGGCTTCGGGGCACTCGCGACCCGGCACATCGCTCCCGACCTGCGGGCGCAGCTCCAGCTCAACATCGTCCGCTCGCACGCGGCCGGGTCGGGCCCGGAGGTGGAACGGGAGGTCGTCCGGGCGCTGATGCTGCTGCGCCTGCGTACCCTCGCCACCGGCCGTACGGGCGTCCAGCCGGTCACGGCCCAGACGCTGGCCGCGATGCTGAACGCGGGGATCACGCCGATCGTGCACGAGTACGGCAGCCTGGGCTGTTCCGGGGACCTCGCGCCGCTGGCACATGTGGCGCTGGCACTGATCGGCGAGGGTCCGGTACGGGACGCGTCCGGCGAGCTGAAGCCCGCCGCCGAGGCCCTCGCCGCCGCCGGGATCGAGCCGGTCACGCTCGGCGCGAAGGAAGGGCTCGCGCTCCTGAACGGCACGGACGGGATGCTCGGCATGCTCGTCCTGGCCATCGGGGACCTGCGCCGGCTGCTGACCGCCGCCGATGTCGCCGCCGCGATGACCGTCGAGGCGCTGCTGGGCACCGACCGCGTCTTCGCCGCCGACCTGCAGGACCTGCGGCCGCATCCCGGGCAGTCCGCTTCGGCCGCCAACCTGCGCAAGCTGCTGGCCGCCTCGGAGATCATGGAGTCGCACCGGGGGCCGGACTGCACCCGTGTCCAGGACGCCTACTCGCTGCGCTGCTCCCCGCAGGTGAACGGGGCGGCCCGGGACACGCTCGCGCACGCCGAGCTGGTCGCGTCCCGCGAGCTGGCCTCGGCCGTCGACAACCCGGTGGTCCTGGCGGACGGCCGGGTGGAGTCCAACGGCAACTTCCACGGCGCGCCCGTCGGGTACGTCCTGGACTTCCTGGCCATTCCGGCCGCCGATCTGGCCTCGATGTCCGAACGGCGTACCGACCGGATGCTCGACCGGAACCGCTCGTCCGGACTGCCGGCGTTCCTGGCCGACGACCCGGGGGTGGACTCGGGGCACATGATCGCCCAGTACACGCAGGCGTCGATCGTCTCCGAGCTGAAGCGGCTGGCCGCGCCCGCCAGCGCCGACTCCATCCCCAGTTCGGCGATGCAGGAGGACCACGTCTCGATGGGCTGGAACGCCGCCCGCCAGCTGCGCCGGTCGGTGGACGGGCTCGCCCAGGTGATCGGGATCGAGATCCTCACGGCCGCCCGAGCGCTCGACCTGCGCCGCCCGCTGCGTCCCGGGCCGGCCACCGGCGCCGTCGTCGCGGCGCTGCGCGAGCACGTCCAGGGCCCCGGGCCCGACCGGCATCTGTCGCCGGAGATCGCGCTCGCCACCGATCTCGTCCGCGACGGGACGCTCGTCGCCGCCGCCGAGTCCGTCACCGGTCCCTTGTCTTAGAAGCACAGTCGTAAAGCCCTCTGTCCTAGAAGGAGGAGTCATCATGTCCGGACCCCGTCCCGTACGCGCGCCGCGCGGCCTGGCGCCGACCGCGACCAAGGGGTGGCCGCAGGAGGCCGCGCTGCGCATGCTGATGAACAACCTCGACCCCGAGGTGGCCGAGCACCCGGACGAGCTGATCGTGTACGGGGGTTCCGGCAAGGCGGCCCGCAGCTGGGACGCCTTCGACGGGATCGTCCGTTCGCTGGGCGGCCTGGAGGGGGACGAGACGCTGCTCGTCCAGTCCGGCAAGCCCGTCGGGATCTTCCGTACGCACGAGTGGGCGCCGCGCGTGCTCATCGCGAACTCCAACCTCGTCCCGCAGTGGGCGACCTGGGAGGAGTTCCGGCGGCTGGAGTCGCTGGGGCTGACGATGTTCGGGCAGATGACCGCCGGGTCGTGGATCTACATCGGGACGCAGGGCATCCTGCAGGGTACGTACGAGACGTTCGCCGCCGTGGCCGAGAAGCTCAGCCGGCAAGGCTCGGGCAACGGCCTGCAGGGCAGCGCGTCCCTGGCCGGGACGATCACGCTGACCGCGGGCCTGGGCGGGATGGGCGGCGCGCAGCCGCTCGCCGTCACGATGAACGGCGGCGTCGTGATCTGCATCGAGTGCGACCCGTCCCGCATCGAGCGCCGGGTCGCGCACGGCTACTGCGACCGGACGGCCGGCTCGCTGGACGAGGCGCTCCGGCTGGCCGAGGAGGCCAAGGCCAAGCGGGTGCCGCTGTCCATCGCCGTACTCGGCAACGCCGCCGACGTCGTACCGGAACTGCTGCGCCGCCACGCGCCGATCGACATCGTCACGGACCAGACCAGCGCGCACGACCCCCTGATGTACCTGCCGCGCGGCGTCGCGTTCGAGGACTGGGCCGCCGAGCGCGACAAGGACCCCGAGGGGTTCATCGCGAAGGCGCGCCAGTCGATGGCCGTGCACGTGGAGGCGATGGTCGCCTTCCAGGACGCGGGCGCCGAGGTCTTCGACTACGGCAACTCCATCCGGGGCGAGGCGCAGCTGGCGGGGTACGAGCGGGCGTTCGCGTTCCCCGGCTTCGTGCCCGCCTACATCCGCCCGCTGTTCTGCGAGGGCAAGGGCCCGTTCCGGTGGGCCGCCCTGTCCGGTGACCCCAAGGACATCGCGCGTACCGACAAGGCGATCCTCGACCTGTTCCCCGACAACGAGCCGCTGACCCGCTGGATCAAGATGGCGGGGGAGCGGGTGCGGTTCCAGGGCCTGCCGTCCCGGATCTGCTGGCTCGGGTACGGCGAGCGCGACAAGGCCGGGGCCGTCTTCAACGACCTGGTCGCCCGGGGCGAGATCAGCGCGCCGATCGTGCTGGGCCGCGACCATCTCGACTGCGGCTCGGTCGCCTCCCCGTACCGGGAGACCGAGGGCATGGCGGACGGATCGGACGCGATCGCCGACTGGCCGCTGCTGAACGCGATGCTCAACACGGCCTCGGGCGCCACCTGGGTCTCGATCCACCACGGCGGCGGCGTCGGCATGGGCCGTTCCATCCACGCCGGCCAGGTCTGCGTCGCCGACGGGACGGACCTGGCCGCGCAGAAGCTGGAACGCGTCCTGACCAACGACCCGGGCACCGGCGTGATGCGGCACGTCGACGCCGGCTACGACAGGGCCGTCGAGGTCGCCACCGAACGAGGCGTACGCGTCCCGTCACTAGAGCACTCCCACGAGCACGCCCCGGAGACAGGCGCGGCGGAGTCGTGAGCTTCGAGGAGATGTGGGCGGACCTGCTGCCCATCGGCCGTGACCCGGATTCCGGCGGTTACCACCGCTTCGCGTGGACGCCGCCCGAGCTGGAGTGCCGTGCCTGGTTCGTGGACGAGGCGCGCAAGCGTGACCTCGAGATCGAGACCGACGCGAACGGCAATCTGTTCGCCTGGTGGCTTCCCGCGGACAGCAGCCGCGGCGACGCCGTCCTGACCGGAAGCCATCTGGACTCGGTGCCCGGCGGCGGCGCGTACGACGGGCCGCTCGGGATCGTGTCGGCGTTCGCCGCGATCGATCTCCTGCGGGAGCGCCGCGTCCAGCTCGCGCGCCCCATCGGTGTCGCCGCCTTCGCCGAGGAGGAAGGAGCCCGCTTCGGCGTCGCCTGCCTGGGCTCCCGCCTTCTCAGCGGCGCGATCGCCCCGTACCGGGCCCGGGGCCTGCGCGACCGCGACGGCCACGCGTTCGCCGACGTCCTGACCCGCCACGGCCTGGACCCGGAACGGATCGGTCCCGACGACGACCTGCTCGGCCGCATCGGCTGCCACGTCGAACTGCACATCGAGCAGGGCCGCGCGCTCGACGTGCCGGTCGGCGTCGCGAGCGCGATCGTCCCGCACGGCCGCTGGCGGTTCGGCTTCACCGGCGAGGGCAACCACGCGGGAACCACGCACCTGAAGGACCGTCGCGACCCCATGCTGCCGTTCGCCCACCTCGTCCTGGCCGCCCGCCAGGCCGCCGAGCGCCACGGCACCCTCACGACCGTGGGCAAGGTCGAGGTGACCCCGAACGGCGTGAACGCGATCGCCTCCTCCGTCACCGCCTGGCTGGACGGCCGGGGCCCGGCCGACGACGCCGTACGGCGTACCGTCGCGGAGATCCATGAGGCGGCCCAGAAGGCCGCCCGCGAGCACGGCGTCACCGTCGACCTGGCCGAGGAGTCGTACTCCGAGGTCGTCGGCTTCGACACGACCCTCCGCGACCGCCTGGCCGAAACCCTCGCCCGGTCGGAGAACGCGGCGCAGCCCTCGGGGCCCGAGCCGTCCGGAGGCCCCGGGAGCGTCCGCGTCCTTCCCACAGGCGCCGGCCACGACGCCGGGATCCTGGCGTCCCGGCTGCCCACGGCGATGCTCTTCGTCCGCAACCCGACCGGGATCTCGCATGCTCCGGCCGAGCACGCGGACAGGGATGACTGTCTGGCCGGAGTGGAGGCTCTCACCATCGCGCTCGAAGAACTGGCAGGAGGGCTCGAAGAGCCCGCAGCCGGGCTCAAAGCGCCGGCAGCCGGGTAAAGAGTCCGATATGCAATGGCATGCCGAGTTTGCCTGGCTTGGTGACCAGGTGGCCGCCGATGTGCTCATCGAGGCCGACGGCGAGCGCTTCACCACCGTCACTCGTGGCGTCCCGGCCCCGCCGGGCGCGCTCCGCCTCGCCGGGCTCACCCTCCCCGGCCTGGCCAACGCCCACTCCCACGCCTTCCACCGCGCCCTGCGCGGCCGCGCTCAGGGAGGCGGCGCCCAAGCGAGCAAGATCCCCGCGGAGACCGGCCAGGGCGGGAGCGGGACGTTCTGGACGTGGCGCGACCAGATGTACAGGATCGCCGACCGTCTCGATCCCGACACCTATCGCGCCCTGGCGAGGGCCGTCTTCGCCGAGATGGCCATGGCGGGCATCAGTTGCGTGGGCGAGTTCCACTACCTGCATCACCGGCCGGGCGGCGCCCCGTACGGCAACCCCAACGCGATGGGCGAGGCACTGATCGCCGCCGCGGACGACGCGGGCATCAGGATCACGCTTCTCGACACCTGCTACCTCGCGGGTGGGATCGGGCAGCCGCTGACGGGCCCGCAGTTGCGCTTCAACGACGGCAGTGCGGGCAATTGGGCGCGCCGTGTCGACAGCCTGTACGAGCAGACCGACAAGGCGGGGCGCCTGCATGCCCGCGTCGGTGCCGCGATCCATTCCGTACGCGCCGTACCGCGCGAGCAGATCAGCGCCGTCGCGGGCTGGGCCAAGGACCACCAGGCGCCCCTCCACGTCCACCTCTCCGAGCAGCCCGCGGAGAACGAGGAGTGCCTGGAGGCGTACGGGATGACCCCGTCCCGGCTGCTGGCCGAGTGCGGCGCGCTCGGCGCCCGTACCGTCGCCGTCCACGCCACCCACCTCGCCCCCGAGGACATCGACCTGCTCGGGACCACGATGACCGGCGTCTGCATGTGCCCGACCACCGAACGCGACCTCGCCGACGGCATCGGTCCCGCCCGCGACCTGGCCCGTGCCGGCGCCCCGATCTGCCTCGGCTCCGACCAGCACGCGGTGATCGACCTGTTCGAGGAGGCCCGCGCGGTCGAGCTGAACGAGCGGCTGCGTACCCGCGAGCGCGGCCACTGGTCCGCCGGTGAACTCCTCGCCGCCGCCACCTGGAACGGCCACTACGCCTTGGGCTGGCCCGAGGCCGGGCGGCTGGAACCGGGCGCGTACGCCGACCTGGTCACCGTCGCGCTCGACTCCGTCCGTACGGCGGGCACGGTGGTTCCGGAGGGCTCGGCTCCCGGCACCGCGGCCGTCTTCGCCGCAGAGGCCGCCGTCTTCGCCGCCACCGCCGCCGATGTCCGTACGGTCGTGGTCTCCGGCCGGGAGATCGTCCGCGACGGCCGCCACCTGCTCGTGAACGACGTCCCGTCCGCCCTCCAGGAGGCCATCGCCAGCGTGACCGCGGAGCCCTCCGAGGACTGACCTCGGGCCGCTCCGGTGATGCGGTGATCAGGCCTGGGGATGCGGAGAGTGATATCGCCGTTTTCCCGCGCGGATGCCCCTGAATGTGGTTCTTTGCATGGTCGGGAATATTGGTTTGCACGGGGACGTGGGGCATGTTGCGACGTTTGATGCTATTTGTCGGTATTTTTATGACGGTGTTCGCCATGGTCGGGCCGGCACCGGCAATGGCGCAGGGCCCCGCTCTGGTGATCGACATGGCCGGCGTGCTGCGGACCTCCGAGGTGCGCCCCCATGCCGCGGCGCTGCCGGGTCCGGTACGGATCTACACCGCTCGGCAGCCGTCCACCCAGACCGCGTTCGGGACCTGGGTGACGAGCAAGCGGACCTCGTCGGACATGGTGGTGTTCGGGTACAACCCGACACTCGACTACCTCTACTACAGTGCCGGCCCGGCGTCGGGCGTCACCCGTTCGGACATGACGACGGCCACCGGAGAGTTCAACCGCACGGCCCGCTCCACGAGCGATCTGACCCTCAGCTTCACCGCGATGCTGAGATCGCTGCGCGCGACCGCGACGACGTCCTCGCCGACCTCACCGGAGCCCGGCCCTTCGAGCACCTACACAGGGGTGCCGGACACCGATATCGACACCGACGTCACCACCGGCGGGCGGCGCCGCGGCGGCGGTATCGGCAAGCTGATCATCTTCGGCGTGATCGCCCTGATCGTGCTGGCGGTCGGCGGCGTGGCCAAGCTCGCCAAGGGCGGTAGCAAGCCGGCGCCCCCGTACGGTCCGGGCATGCAGCCTATGGGCGGCCCCCAGCCTCCGATGCCCGGCGCTTCGTACCCGCCCCAGCCCGGTCAGGCGTACCCGCCCCAGCAGGGCGGGTACCCGCCGCAGCAGGGCGCCCCGTACCCGCCCCAGCCCGGCGCGCAGCAGCCGCCCCCACCCCAGCAAGGCGGTCAGGGCTGGCCTCCCCAGCAGCCCGCTCAGCCGGTCGGGCAGGGCTACCCGCCCGCGCCGCCCGCGGCTCCGGGGGGATACGGGCCTCCGCCCGCGCCGCCCGGGTCCGGCTACCCGCCGCCCCAGCCGCCGAGCCACGGAGGGCCTCCGCAGCAGGGCTGGTGAACTCCGCTTCGACCCCGCGCCGTTGAACGGCCGGGGTCGAAGTCGCTCAGGCCCCACGCGCGCCCGGAAACGTCTCGCATTTCAGACGATCATGGGCCCTGGATGCGGTGAAAGTAGCCCGTCCAGTGCGATGCTGGGCCGATGAGCGTGGTCATCAGGAACGTGGGGGAACTGGTCACCAACGAGCCCGGACTCGGGGACGGGCCGCTCGGGCTCGTACGGGACGCGGCGCTCGTCCTGGACGGGAACGAGGTCGCCTGGGTAGGGCCGTCGTCAGAGGCGCCCGAGGCCGACGAGGCGTACGACGCGGCCGGGCGCGCGGTGATGCCGGGCTTCGTGGACTCGCACGCGCACCTCGTCTTCGCGGGGGAACGGGCCGAGGAGTTCGCGGCACGGATGAGCGGCCGCCCGTACGCCGCCGGCGGCATCAGGACGACCGTCGCGAAGACACGGGCCGCCACCGACGAGGACCTGCGCGCCAACCTGCGGCGCCTGGTGAACGAGATGGCGCGCCAGGGGACGACCACGGTCGAGTGCAAGTCCGGCTACGGCCTCTCCGTGGAGCAGGAGGAACGGGCCGTACGGATCGCGTCCGAAGTCGTCGACGAGGTCACGTTCCTCGGGGCCCACGTCGTACCGTCCGAGTACGCCGACGACGCCGCCGGGTACACGCACCTCGTCGCGACCGAGATGCTGGCCGCGTGCGCTCCGCATGCGCGCTGGATCGATGTCTTCTGCGAGACCGGGGCGTTCGATGCGGACCAGGCCCGGGAAGTGCTGGAAGCGGGAATCAAGGCCGGGCTGATGCCTCGCATGCACGCCAACCAGCTGCGTCCCGGCCCCGGCGTACGCCTCGCGGTCGAACTGGGAGCGGCCTCCGCCGACCACTGCACCTTCCTCACGGATGAGGACGTGGATGCCCTCGCGGGCTCGGAAACAGTGGCGACGCTCCTCCCGGGAGTCGAGTTCTCGACCCGCCAGCCGTACCCCGACGCCCGCCGCATCATCGACGCCGGAGCCACGGTCGCGCTGGCCACCGACTGCAACCCGGGCTCCTGCTACAGCTCGAGCATGGCGTTCTGTATCGCGGTCGCCGTACGGGACATGCACATGACCCCCGCCGAAGCGGTCTGGGCCGCCACAGCGGGGGGCGCGCGGGCGCTGCGCCGTACCGACGTCGGACACCTGGCGGTGGGAGCCCGCGCGGATGTCCTGATGCTGGACGCACCCTCGTACATCCATCTCGCCTACCGCCCAGGCGTCCCCCAAGTCGCCGCCGTATGGCAGAACGGCCGGCAAACCGCGTAGCTAAAACACCGTGTAGCTAAAACACCGGTTTGTCGGCGGCGATCAGCGTGACGGTGGTGAGCGGGATCGGGAGCGCGATCGGTTCGATGTGGTCAAGGCGCAGCCCGGCTTGGTACAGGGCATGGCGCAGGCCGGCCGATGGTCTGGCGCTCTTGCGGAGGTGACCGGGCCACCGGCCTCGCAGGCGCGGCGCGGGGTGCCGGCGGGGGCGGCCGGGCCGGAGGGTGACCGTGGGCGGGGCCAGCGCGTCGCTGAGCGCGGCGTCGGCGATCACGATGGTGCCGCCGGGCGCGGTGACGCGGCCGATCTCGATCAGGCCCTGGGGCGGGTCGCGCCAGTGCCGCAGCGACAGGGTGCTGACGACCAGGTCGAAGACGCCGTCGCGGAAGGGCAGCGCTTCGGCGCGGGACCGGAGCCATACCGCTGCTGGAGCGCCCTGGCGATCGGAGGCCGCCCGCGTGAGCATTTCGGTGCAGGGGTCGATGCCGATCGTCGGCACGTCCGGGTAGTAGCGGGCGCAGGCGCTGGTCAGGCGCCCGGTGCCGCAGCCGACGTCCAGGATCTGAGTGGGACAGGGCATGTGGCGGCGGGCGTGGCCGAGTACCTGGTGGTGCACCGGCTCATACAGCACCCGCTGCAGTTGGCTGGTGTCGTAGCCGCAGGCCCACCGGGCAAAACTCGCCGGACGGCCCGGCGAGCCGCGCGCATCGGGCAGATCGGCCGGGTCGGACAGGGACGTCACCCGTTCAGCGTCTCACCGCCCGCCGTCCGGTCAACCCCCTGGAGAGGGCCGGCCTGCGTGGACGAGCGGCCGCAATGTTGTTTCTGGCCCTTGCCGGTGGGGTCCAGGCGCATCAGCGCGAGGTAGATGCACTCGAGGGCGGCCTGCTCGTTGGGGAAGTGGCCGCGGGCGCGGACGGCCTTGCGGATGCGGGCTGTCAATCCTGGCCCGACGTGGGTTTCTCAGAGGGCGATGGAGCGATGGCTGAGGGCTCGGTCGACGATGTCGGCGGGCGATGCCTCGGTCAGCTCGGGAGGCGGGTGGTAGATCAGGTCGTGAACGCCGGGATAGGTGACATTGGCTTGGAGGAGCCGCAGGTAGTAGTCGGAATCCGAGTCGGCGGCCAAGACCCTGCGGACGGTCTCGATGAGCTCGTCGCGGGTGATGTCAGGGACTCGTGGATATGCGGGTCGAGCGGCTTCCAGAGCGAAGTCTTCGAGGTCGCGCCAGCCGTGGTACTCCGCGAAGTCGGACCGGCCGTACTGATGGCCGGTCGAACTGTTGAAGGACGTGATCGCCTCGTCGGCGGGCCGGCCGGTGGCCAGGAGGTCGGAGATCCGTTCTATCTCCCGGCTGAGGTGTTCGAGGTGTTGCTGGTCCGCCGGAGGCGGCAGCAACTCGGGACGCAGATCCATGCCAGGAATTATGGGCCTTGCCGGACTTCGACGATCGGCGAGAGTGCCGCTGTGGCCGGAACGCCAATCTGGCCGGGCGTCGGTGGTCGAGGTCGCATACCGGCGCTCGACCCACTCCGCCCAGGCGGGCGAGGTCCCTTCGATCGCGAACGGGCCGGGGCCGTGAACGGGTGAGGGCGGCGGGTCGGCGAAGCCGAGAGCGGCCGGGGCCCGATGCACTCCGTGCAGAGCGCCCTGCTGACCGCCATCGCCTGGTCGGCCCGCAGCCACAGCAACATGCCGGCGGACAGATCTTGCGGCGACGTGGCCCGCGCCTATCCCGGCCCACGTGTGAAACGCGTGGGCCGGGTAGGGCCTATCCGTGCTGAGCGAGGCACCGAACGGGAGGCAAGGAATGGCGGATTTCCTGACCGATGTCAAGACCCTGCGGGACCGGGCCCGGCAGGAGATCGAGAAAGGGCCGATCACCGAGGCGTACGGCGCGGACCGCGACCGGGTGATCCAGGTCTGCAACGAGGCGCTGGCCACCGAGATCGTGTGCACGCTGCGTTACAAGCGCCACTACTTCACCGCGACCGGCATCCACGCCGAGTCGGTGGCGTCGGAATTCCTCGAGCACGCCAACGAGGAGCAGGAGCACGCCGACATGCTCGCCACCCGTATCGTCCAGCTGGGCGGCGACCCGGACTTCGCACCCGACACCCTCACCACCCGCTCGCACGCCGAGTACGGAGCCAGCCTCGACCTGGTCACGATGATCAAGGAGGACCTGGTCGCCGAACGCGTCGCGATCATGTCGTACACCGAGATCGTCCAGTGGCTCGGCAACGACGACCCCACCACCAAGCGCGTCTTCGAGCGCATCCTGGCGCAAGAGGAAGAGCACGCCGACGACCTCCGCGGCCTCCTGGAACGCCTCCCCAAGGACATCGCCTGAGCAGGGCCTGCGGCCGGTAGCCGGCGGATGCCGAGGACACGCACGACCGCGTCCTCGGCATGCGTGCTCAGCGTGGATGGCAGTCGTCGGCGGTGCCGACCAGGGCCAGGTGCAGGTGTACGGACGCGCCGAGCCAGAAACCCCAGCAGAGGTCGTTCCCGCACCGCAGTTCGTAGAGGGCCAGCCCGAAGCGGGTCTGCTCCGGGATCCGTACGGCCTCCTGGCCGGCCTGCGCTTTGATCGGCTCCCATTGCCGGTGTAGCCAGCCCACGGCGTCCTCCGGAGTGGTGGTCACCTGCCGAAGGCTCCGGGCGGGCTTGCGGAGCCAGTCGCGCACCGACTGGGGAGCGAGGTCGGTCATCAGGTCGCGCCGGGCCGCCTCGTCGGCGAACGCGCCGCCGTCCATCCGGGACACGTACGCGTGCCAGTGCAGGCCCAGACGCCGCCAGTCGTCCCGGCTCTCGTCGCGCCAGTACTCGTAGTCGAAGGGCATGTTCAGCGCTTTCGGCCCGGAGGGGCCCACCGCAGGGAGGCTGGGCGGGCCCCGGCTTCGGATGTCGTCAGATCTGGAAGTCGATGTCGAACTGTCCCGCCTTCGCCCCGGCGATGAAGCCCGCCCACTCGTGAGGCGTGAACTCCAGGGTCCCGCCCGTCTTCGTGTCCCGCACCGCGATCACTTCGGCATGGTTGGTCGCCACCTCGACGCACCTGCACCCGGAATCCTCCCCGTTGCACAGGGTCGACTTCCGAAAGTGGAACTGGCTGGACATTTCCGTGTACCTCCTGATTTCTTGTGGGTTTACCCGGCCAGCCGCATTCGAGTCAGGCCGGAAGGGGTAGGCGGCCTTCAGGGCTTGAGGCGAGCCCAGAGCCATTTGCCGCCTTTGGGATCGATCGTGTAGCCGGACTGCGCGGAGAGCGTGGCCACGAGCGTGAGCCCCCAGCCGCCGTTGTCGTCCCAGTTCTCGGGACTCAGATCGAGAGTGTCGAGCGTCAGCTCGGCAGGCGGCTTGCACGTCGGGACGCGGTCGCTGGGATCCCAGACCGCGAGGACGACCTCGCCCATGTGCTGGCTGACCTGGTACCTGATCTGCCTGCCGGCCGCCACCGCCACGGCGTTGTTGATCAGCTCGGACGCCACCAGGAATGCATCGTCCGAAATGTTTGAATAGCCCCACTTTTGAAGTCGGGCATGGGTGAGCGTTCTGGCCAAACCGGCGGCCGCTTTGGATGCCAGCATGGAGATCAGAAGGCAGTCGGACTTTGCTGTCATCACCTTGCCCCTCAGAGAGTGTTTCCTGTTTTCTCTCCCAAGGATGGCCCTCTGTGGTTAACCTCTTGTGTTGCTGTGAAAATCGGAAACACTGGAGGGGAAATGGTCAACGTTCGGGAGCCGCTCGACCCCAAGATTTCGCTCTGGCACTTCCTCGCGTACGTGCTGAGGTGCGAACGTGAGCGGCATGGCCTTTCGCTCACCCAGTGCGGGCAGATCATCGGGGCAGCCCGTTCGACTGTTTCTAATATCGAGGCGGCACGTCTCAAGATCGACGTACGCCAGGCCCAGAAGCTCGACGAGCGCTACGGGCTCCCGCGCCTGTGCGAGACGCTGCTGTGGTTCGCCCAGATGGGGCACGATCCGATGTGGTTCCAGCAGTACACGCAGTACGAGTCGCGGGCGGACGTCATCCGGGTCTATCAAGGCCAGGTCATCCCCGTCCCGCTCCAGACGGAGGACTACGCCCGTGCGTTCGTCGAACTCGGGGACAGCGCGGACGTGGAGGCGGCCATCGCGGCGCGCATGGCAAGGCAGAAGGCGCTGCTGACCCCCTCGAAGGGACCGATGCTCATCGTCCTTCTAGACGAGAACGCGCTGCATCGGCCCGTCGGTGGCCCGCAGGTCATGGCGGCGCAACTCCAACGACTCCTGGAGTTGGGTAGGCGCTCGAGAGTGATCATTCGAGTGATCCCAAGGAGTGTCGGCGCCTACGATGGTCTTGACGGGTCATTTCAGATCATGAGCCTGGAGAGCCGAGATATCGCTTATATCGGCGCATTGCGCGGTGGGCGTCTGGTGGAAGTCCCCTCCGAGGTTCGGGAGTTGGGCATGGACTTCGAGCGCATCGGGGCTATAGCTCTCTCCAGAGAGGAGTCTCGGGCTCTGATCGCGAAAGTGATGGAGGAATACCTTGATCCACAAATGGCGTAAGAGTTCGTACAGCGGAGGCTCGACCGACGAGGCATGTGTCGAGTTGGCCGGGTTGGCGGGCGGCGTAGGGGTGCGGGACTCGAAGGATCCGGACGGGGATCGGCTTGCGGTGAGCGGGTCCGCGTTCGGGCGGCTGGTGGAGCAGATCAAGCAGGGTCGGCTCGACCTGCGGTGAGCGTACGGAGCTGAGTAGTAGTGGGCCGCCGGTGGCTGCGTACCGGCGGCCCTGCGTACGAGAGGAGCAGATCCGTGATCTGGCGAAAGAGCTCTCACAGCGGAGGCGCCAACGATGCGACATGTGTCGAGTTGGCCGGGTTGCCGGGTGGCGTAGGGGTGCGGGACTCCAAAGACCCAGACGGGGACCGGCTCGCGGTGAGCGGGTTCGTGTTCGGGCGGCTGGTGGAGCAGGTCAAGCAGGGTCGGCTCGACCTGCGGTGAGCGGCGGCGTTGTCCTCCCCCGCGTCCGAGTCGCGGCTGACCTGCACAGACTGGTTGGGGAACAGGTGCCTAGGACACCCCGTATGGGCGATTCAGTCGGCGTACGGGTTGACGAAGAGATGGATGTGCTTGCGGCTGTCGCCGAAGTCGTTCACGGCGGACATCAGGGCTCGCCAGCCGTCCGGCGTCGCGGGGTACCGGTCGTCGACGAACGAGAATTCGGCTTCGCCCCTGCTGTTCACGGACGCGTCGAAGTACGCGCCTATGCCGTGCTCGTCGCGGACGTCCCAGTGGTACCCGGGGGTTTCCCGCACCTCGTACGACATATCGTCGTCGAACCGGCGGTGCAGTTCGGTGTAAAGGCGGTCCCGAGACGTACTGATGAACGCGGGCTTCGGCAGTTCACCGCCGGGGATCCTCGGTACGGCACCGGCGTCGCGGAGGGCTGCGGCCAGCCGGGCGTCGGCGTCTCCCCCGGGGTCGGGGACGCGGCCTCGTTCCCATTCCTGGATGGAGTACGGCACGGGACCGAGATCACGGCCTACGCGGAGGTCGTACAGCGTGCTCATCAGCAGGTCGATCGAGCGCAGCTTCGGATCGTTCGCGCGGTCCCGCCGGAGTGCCGCCAGCCGTTCGGCCGCCCGGGGGTCTCCTCCGGCGGCGCGGACGCGGAGGAGGGCGAGCGCCCTGTCGATGTCGCCGGCGTCGATGGTCCGGTCGACCATGGCGGCGGCCTCGTCGGGGGATGCGCGGACGATCTCGATGCGGTCCGGCCGGGACTCGAGGTCGGCGAGGTGCTCCGCCGCCCACCGTTCGGGACGGCGGCGCAGGACGGACAGGGCGTCCAGCGCGCTGCCCGAGACGATCATCAGCTCGACCAGGCAGGACGTGGTGAACCGGTCGGCCGCGTTGGGGTGGTCCCGGAGGACGCGCATGGCGTCGTCCATCCGGCCGTTCTTCAGAAACAGGCCGATCAGGGGGCGTGCGTTGTAGTCGTTCAGGGTCCCGGACTGCAGGCGGTACGCCTCGGCGGCCCCGGCGGCGTCACCCTGTTTGCGGCAGAGGTCCAGGAGCCGCTGCGCCGCGCCGGGGCTCCGCTCGGCGAAGGCGCGAAGCAAAGGGATCGCCTCTCGGTAGCGGCCCTGACGTTCCATCTCCGCGACCAGGGGTTCGGCCGAGGCGTAGCCGACCTGTTCCGGATGTCTCCGGACGGCGAGGTCGGCCAGCTTCCGGTATCCCTTGCGGCGCAGGGCGAGAATGATCCGGTCCGACACGTAGACGCCGCCGGACGACACATGGGCGCGCAGGTCGGTGGCGCGGTCCCGTTCGAGCAGCCACATGACCAGGCGCTCGGCCGCGTCCGGATCACCGGCCCTGGCCCGTTCCCGCAGCTCGTCGGTCCTGCCGTGCTCGGCCAGCAGGTACGCCAGCGAGCGGGCTGCCAGGGTCCGTTCCGCGGGCGGCTCCGCTCTTTCGGCGCAGTCGCGGAGCACGGCGATCGCATCGTCCACCCGGTCCCGGACGAGGAGCAGGTCGGCCACCTGCGCGGCCGCGGCCGCCTCGGCGATCCCGTGGTCGCGGAGGAGAGCCAGCGCGGCGGAGGAGTCATCACGTTCGATGTGCTCGGCGGCCAGGCCGTCGACACGGCGGCGGGCGTCGCCCGGCCGGAGTCTTGTACGGAGCCACTGCCACGAAACGGCCACAACCAGCGCCTCGCCTCACGTAGGTCCCGGCAATGACGCCATGGTACGGGCGTACGCGATCCGACACCGAGGGGGCAGGCGGCGGGGAGGGGGCCGGCTCGGACTCACGAACGGCTCGTACACCAATGCCGTACGGCCTCGCAGAGACTGCGACCAGCAAGAGTGCAAGGGTCGGGCTAAGGGCTGGGTCAGGGGTGGCTCCGGGGGATGCCTGATACCGGACGGCGGCGGTCCGATCGAAGATCGTGAACATGACGAGCCGCGAAGTTCGCCCCCCGAAGTTTTCCGTCCCTCCTCGGTACTCGAAGTTCTCTTCCGCAAGGCGGCGCCGGCTGGCGCTGGCAGTGGGAGCGGGTTTGCTCGCGAGCATGGCGGTGCCGTCGGCGGCTGGTGCGCTGGATAAGCCGGATTACGGTACGGCGCAGTTGCAGCGCGATGTGGACGCGCTGCGGGCAACGGGAGCGACGGGCGTACTGGCCGAGGTGAACACGCCTTCGGGGCGGCTGCGCGCGCGTGGCGGAGTCGCCGACCTCACCAGCCGCGGTCCCGTCGCCTGGGACGCCCGGCACCGGATCGGCAGTACGACCAAGACGTTCGTCTCGACGGTCGTCCTGCAACTGGTCGGCGAAGGCAGGATCGGCCTGGACGACACGGTGGAGCGATGGCTGCCGGGGGTGGTGGCGGGCAACGGCAACGATGGCGCGAAGATCACCGTTCGCCAGGTGCTCGGGCAGACCAGCGGCATCCCCGAGTACGCCGATGAGGTACCGCTCGAACGGGCCACCACGCCCGAGGAGTTCAAGCGCGAACGCTTCCGTACGTACAGGCCGGAGCAGGTGATCGCCATGGCGATGCGGCACGGGCCGGTCTTCGAGCCCGGTGAGCGCTGGGGCTACTCCAACACCAACTACGTCCTGGCCGGGATGATCATCGAGAAGGCCACGGGCGCTCCCTGGCAGCAGGCCGTCCATGAACGGATCATCGAGCGGCTCGCCCTCGGGCACACCGTCATTCCGGGGACGTCGGCCCACCTGCCGTCTCCGCGTCTGGCGGCCTACAAGCGCCGCGGTTGACCTCAAGGTTGGTTGAGGCTGGAGACTTCCCCTGTGTTGGTGTTCCGAACGTGGGGGGAGTGGTGGCATGCGGGTGGTACAGGCGTTGCGTTTCGGTGGACCTGAGGTGCTTGTGCTGGGGGACGTGCCGGAGCCGGTGGCCGGGCCGGGGCAGGTGGTGGTCGAGGTTTCGGTCGCGGGGATCACGTTCGTCGAGACGCAGATCCGGCGTGGTGTCGACAAGTGGCACGAGCAGCCTGAACTGCCGTACGTCCCGGGCGGCATGGTGGCCGGCCGGGTGGGGGCACTCGGGGACGGGGTGGATCCGAGCTGGTCCGGACAGCGGGTTCTGGCCGGAGTGGCGGCCGGTGGGTTCGCCGAACGGGCGGTGGCCGAGGTGGGCGAGCTGATCCCGGTGCCGGAAGGGCTCGGGTTGCCTGAGGCCACCGCCCTGCATACCGATGGCAGTACAGCTCTGGGGCTGGTCGAGGGGGCCCGGATCCGTCCCGGGGATTGGGTCCTGGTCGAGGCCGCGGCGGGCGGTGTCGGAAGTCTGCTGGTGCAGCTGGCTCAGGCCGCCGGCGCCCGAGTCGTCGGGGCCGCGCGCGGCGGGCGCAAGCTGGAGCTGGCCCGTGAGCTGGGAGCCGAGGTCGCGGTCGATTACTCCGGGACGGACTGGGCCGGGGAAGTGCTCAAGGCGACCGGTGGTGCGGGGGCGGATGTGGTGTTCGACGGTGTGGGTGGGGAGATCGGCCGGGCCGCGTTCGAGGTGACGGCGGCCGGTGGCCGCTTCTCGGTGCACGGCGCGTCCAGCGGCGAGGTGACAGAGATCGAGCCGGCGGAGGCGGGGCGGCGCGGGGTGGAGGTGATCGGGATCGAGCAGCTCTTCGGGTTCGGGCCGCGGATGGGCGAATGGGCCGGGAAGGTGATGGCCGATGCGGTCTCGGGACGGGTCCGGCCGATCATCGGGCAGACCTTCCCGCTGGAACGCGCCGCGGACGCGCACGCCGCGATCGAGAATCGCGGCGCCCTGGGCAAGACCCTGCTCCTGATCTGACCGCCCCGCGACGGCGCCGGTGGCCTATTTAGGCCACCTAAGGAGCTGCTCGCCTCCGGCCGCTATGGTTATCCAACTTTATTTCGGAACGTTGGAAGGCCATCAATGAATATCGACTTCAGCGCCGACGCCACCTTCTCGTGGTACGTCGTGGGTTTGCTGCTGTCCGGCGTCGTCATGCTCGGCCTGGCGGGTATCGGAGCCGGTCAGGGCGCCGGGCAGCGGGCGCTCAGTGCCGTGGCCGGCGCGGGCTTCCTCGGATACGCCGTCTATCTGGGGTTCATCTTCGAGGGCGGCGACTACTTCATGTTCTTCTACGCGTTCATTCTTCCGGTGCTTATGGTCTTCAAGTTCCTGGGGGCGGTGTTCGGCAAGCGCGAAAGCGCCTGACCCGCAGGAGATCCATGGGCGTGTGCGGTCGCGGGAACGGATTTCCGGCCCGCGGCCGACTCCCGTTCTCCAGAAAGGCCATCGCGGGCTACACCGAGCGGGAGTCCGTGCGGATGGCGTCCCACGCCTGAGTCAACGCCGGGCTGGGGCGGTGGGCCGGGGTCACCTTTCGAGTCGCTCGTGCGTCGGGTAGGTGGATGCACACGACGGGGAGGTGACGATGGTCGAGCAGTGGAGCGCTCACCACGCGGACAACGACGCGGGGAGCGACGCGGAGCGGGTCGCGGTCTTCCGGCGCGAGCGGCCGCAGTTGCTCGCGGTGGCGTTCCGCATCCTCGGATCGGACGCCGACGCTCAGGACGTGGTGCAGGAGGCGTGGATCCGGTACGCGCGCGCCGACGCCGGCCAGGTCCGCAACGTGGCGGCATGGCTCACCACCGTGGTCACGCGATTGTGCCTGGACCTGCTACGCCGTTCACGGGAGACGCCGGAGCCGCCGGAAGACCTGCCTGAACGTTCCGTGGACGGGGGTGGTCCTGAGGAGACCGCGCTGCTGGCGGGCGAGCTGACCGCGGTCTTCCTGACCGTCCTCGGTGAGCTGACGCCGCCCCAGCGCGTCGCGCTCATCCTGCACGACGCGTTCGGGACGCCCTTCGAGGAGGTCGCGCACATCCTGGGGACGACACCCGGGGCGGCCAAGAAGCTGGCCAGCCGTGCGCGTGGACGGGTGCGCCGGCCGAACAGGCCGCCTGACACCGACCCCCGTACGGCGCGTCGTGTGGTGAGTGCGTTCCTGAGGGCGGCCGAGCAGGGTGACATCGACGGCCTCGTCGAGGTACTCCACCCTGACGTGACGAGAGCGGCGGACCCGCAGGCCCTTCCGTCCGGCGCGGCGCAGCGGATCCGGGGAGTACGGGCCGTGGTCGGCGAGACGCGGGCGTTTCGGGCCAATGCCCAGCGGGCCCGCATGGTCACGATCGATGGGCGGCCGGGGATCGTGGTTCCGTCGGACGAAGGTCCCCGTATCGCGCTGGTCTTCCGGGTCGCGGCGGGCCGCATCGTCCACTACGACGTGATCGCGGATCCTCGACGCCTCGCCCTGCTCCGCATCGATCACTGAGTTGGAGGAGCGAGATGTTCATCGCCTACATCGTCGTCACCGTCATCACGATCTCGGCCAACGTCGCGATCGTCATCGCCGATCTGGCCAAGTCGAAGTTCGTGCTCGCCAATTCCGCGGAGGTGGGCCTGCCGCGTTCGTGGCTGCCCTGGCTGGCCGCGCTCAAGGCCGCCGGGGCGGCGGGGCTGCTTCTCGGGCTGCTCGGGGCGGACGTCATCGGGATCGCGGCGGCGGCAGGCCTCGTGGCCTTCTATGTGGGTGCCGTCGGCGCTCATGTGCGGGCGCGGGTCTTCTACAACGTGGCGTTCCCGGGCGGCTTCCTGGCTCTCGCCGTCGCGTCGCTGGCCTTCGCGATCACGCAGGGCTCCTGAAATCAGGGAGTCAATCGAGGTAGCGGCGGTTGACTCGGACCAGGGGCGTGAGGTCGCGGGTCACGTAGTCGGCTGACAGGACTTCGGCGACGAAGAGGATGTGGTCGCCCGCCTCGACGCGCCGGCGGGTCTCGCACTCCAGGGCCGCGAGTCCGTTCTCGGGGATCAGGGCCTCGGAGTGCGGGCCGCGGTGGTGGGGTTCGGCGGCGAGCAGGATGCGGGCGCCCGGACGGCCCTCGGCGGCGAAACGGCCGGCGAGGGCGCGCTGGGCGGTGCTGAGGACGGTGGCCGCCCAGCGGTCCTGGCGGGTCAGCACCTCGGCGAGATAGGAGTCCGAGGAGACGCCCACCAGGACCATCGGCGGGTCCTGGGAGACCGACATGAACGAGGAGATCGTGGTGCCGAGGTCGTCGCGGCCGTCCCGTACGGTCAGGACGACCACGCCGGTGGCGAAGCCCGCGATGGCCTCGATGTAGTCGGACGGCCCGGTGGAGGCGGCCGGGTTCAGCGGATGTCCCATGACCCCGGCAGGCTGAGCGGGCCGGCGGCGGGCAGGCCGAGGCGGGCGGCCAGGCCGCCGAGCGAGCCCCAGGCGTCGAAGCGCGCGGACGCGGCCGTACGGTCGTCGCTGGACTCGGGCGGGCGCAGCCGTTCCAGCGGCGAGGAGTGCGGGTAGCTGCGGATCGGCGCGTCGGCGGCCAGGCCGCCCTTCTTGCGGGCCAGGTCGAGCGCCAGGTCGAGGCCGCCCAGCTCGTCGACCAGGCCGTTGTCGCGGGCGTCGGCGCCGGTCCAGACGCGGCCGCGGGCCAGCTCGTGGACGCGCTCCTGGGAGAGGCCGCGACCCTCGGCCGCCTTGCCGGTGAAGTCGTCGTAGATCCGGTCGAGCGAGACGTTGACGCGCTCCCATTCGGAGTCGCTGAAGTCCTTCGTGGCGCTGAACATCCGGGCGTGCTCGCCCTCGGCGACGCTGCCGAGCCCCACGCCGACGCGGTCGAGGAGGTCGTTGACGACGGCCTTGCCGACGACCACGCCGATCGAGCCGGTGATCGTGCCGGGCTGGGCGACGATCGTGTCGGCCGCCATGGCGACGTAGTAGCCGCCGGACGCGGCCACGTTCCCCATCGAGACGATCACCGGCTTGCCGGCCTCGCGGGCCAGCACGACCTCGCGCCAGATCGCGTCGGAGGCGACGGCGGAGCCGCCGGGGCTGTTGACCCGGAAGACGATCGCCTTGATCCGGTCGTCGCGGACGGCGGCGCGCAGCGCGGCACCGATGGTGTCGGAGCCCATCGCGGGGCCCTGGCTGGGCAGCGGACCGCCACGGCCGCTGCGGCCGAGCCGGATCGGGCCCTGCCCGTTGACCAGCGCGATCGCGTCCTGCTTGCCGGGCTGCGGCAGGCGGCTCGCGAGGCTGTGGGTGCGGTTGTAGCGGGACACGAAGCGGAGCATCGCGTCGGCGCCGGCCTCCTTGCGGACGTCGGCGTACACCTCGTCGCGGTACGCGAGCTTGTCGACCAGGCCCGCTTCGAGGGCCTCGGGTGCCATCAGGGGGCCCTGGTCGGTGAGTTCCTGGACGCGCTTCTCCGTCAGGCCGCGGGCGGCGGCGATCGCGGCGGTGATCTGTTCGCCGAGCGAGGTCACCAGGCGCTGGGACGACTCCTCGTGCTCGGGCGTGTAGGCCTTCTCCATGAACGTGTTGGCCATGGTCTTGTACTCGTGCCGCTTGGCGAAGCGCGGCTGGATCCCCGCCTTCTCCAGCGCGCCGGCGAAGAACGGCTCCTCCAGCGCGACGCCGGTGAGCCCCACGTCCCCGGACGGCTGCAGGTAGATCCGGTCGAACGCGGTGGCCAGGTAGTAGGGGACCGTTCCGCGCCCGGACTCGCCGAACGTCTCGGCCCACGCCACGGTGAGCTTGCCCGCGTCACGTACCGCCTGGACGGCCTCGCGGAGCTCTTGGGACATCGCCAGCCCGAGGCCGTCGGTCACCTTGACGACGAGCGCCCTCACCCGGGTGTCGGAGCGCGCCCGGCGCAGCCCGTCCAGGACGTCCCGCAGGTGGGTGCGGCGCATGGACAGGAAGGCCGACACCGGATCGGACGGCGCGGTCTCGACGATCCCGTCGGTGAGATCGAGTTCCAGGATCAGCGGCGCGGTGCGCCGGTCACGGGCCTGCTTGATGACGTTGACGACTGTGCCGGGATCCACCATGACCCCAGCCTATGCGTTCGGTCGGCAGGTCCTCAGCCGGCGCTCTCCTCGTTGACTCGTGGCGTGTTCGCCCCTGGCGTCGCCTGTGGAGGCGAACACGCCACGAGTCAACGTGAGGGGGCGGTGCGGGCGAACGCCTGGTTGGCCAGGACGGATGCGGACGCCTGGGCCACCGGGCGGCCGGCCGCGTCGGTGATGACCGCGTTCGAGACCAGCCGGGTACGGCCGGGGTGCACGCAGGTGCCGGTGACCGTGTACGGCTCGCCGGCCTGGACGCCGCGCAGGTAGTCGACGTTGAGATTCAGGGTCAGCATCGGCATGAAGTGGTCGCAGGTACTGGAGCCCGCCAGGCACACCGCGTTGTCGAGGATCATCGCGATGTAGCCGCCGTGGACCGTGCCGCCGGGATTGGTCAGACGTTCGCCCGGGTGCCAGTCGATCTCCACCAGACCGGGCTCGGCCTTCCTGATCTTCTGCCCGATGTGCGTGTTGACCTCGGAGATCTCGGGGAACCGGCCCTCGCTCATCGCCTGGATGAGCTCGGCCCCCGTCAGCGTGTTCCACAGATCGGCGGTCGTGTCGATGCTCAACTGGTTCCCCTCTGATCAGGCCATTTCGCACCGAATGGTATTCGTTTCCGTTCGGGACGGCCTGGCGGGCCCCTGTGCCGTTCATCACCGGGGAGCGGGGACGGGCTAAGGTCACCGTCATGGGTGGCGACGGTGACGGCTTCGCGCGATGCGCCCAGGGCCATACGCATTGGGGCCGTTTCGGCGCGTCGGGGCTGCTGGCGTACCACCGCGATGCGGGCGGCGAGGTCAGCGTGCTGCTGCAGCAGCGCGCCTGGTGGGGCATCGGCGGCGGTACGTGGGGGATGTTCGGCGGCGCGCTGCACAGCCACGAGGACCCGGTGACCGGAGCCCTCCGCGAGACGGCCGAGGAATGCACGCTCGACACTGGCCATGTGACCGTGCACGGCGTCCGGCTGGAGGATCACGGCGGCTGGGGATTCGTCTCCGTGATCGGGTCCGTACCCGAAGTGGTGGAGGTACGGCCCGCGTCCCGGGAGACCAGCAAGGCGGCGTGGGTACCGCTGGACAAGGTCACCGACAAGAAGCTCTTCCCGCCGTTCGCGCGCTCCTGGCCACTGCTCCGGAAAGGCCTGCGGCGGCTGGTCCTGGTGGTCGACGCCGCGAACGTGGTGGGCGCCCGCCCGGGGGCTCGGTCGGGTGGCCGGGACGGGCACCTCGGATGGTGGAGGGACCGCGCCGGGGCCAATGCGCGGCTCCGCGACGACCTCGCCGCGCTGAAGGAAGGCGTCTCAGGACTGCCGAAGGAGTCGTTCCCGTTCGACACCTACTTCCCCGAGATCGTCCTGGTCGTGGAGGGCGAGGCGAGGCGGATCGCCGACGGAGCCGCGGACGAGCCCGCGGCCGGGGCCGGGGCCGTGAATGGGGCTGTGCGGGACGTTCGTGTGGTGGCCGCTCCGGATAGCGGGGACGACAAGATCGTGGAGCTGGTGAGTGAGGGACACGACCCGGGTGTGGTGCATCTGGTCGTCACCGCCGACCGTGAGCTGCGGGCCCGATGCGAGGCCGCCGGAGCGCATGTCGTCGGGCCCCGCTGGCTCCTCGGCTGCCTGCCCCAGACCTCCCAGCCTGGCTGATTGAGCCTGGTTGATACAGCCTGGCTGATACGGGCCTGGCTGATATGGGCCTGGCCGATTCGGCCAGGTCGATGGCGCGGCCGGTCTAGCTCGGCTTGCTGGGCTGTACGACCTGGTGGCCGGCCTCCTGGAGTGCCGTCGTGGCGTCGGCCATGCGGTGCTCGGGAACGAGGACCAGGTCGGCGTGGTACGTGGAGGCGACGAAGACCGGCAGCCCGGCCTCGGCGAGGGGGCCCACGATCGCGGCCAGCATCCCGGTCGCCGCGAGGTGGTGCGGCGCGTCGCCGTAGAAGCCGACCCAGCGCTCGGCGTCCACGAACGGCGGGACCTCCCGGATGGCGGTGAGGCCCTCGGGAGCCCGTACCAGCGCGATCCACTCGTCGTCCTCGGGGAACGTCGCGTTCGGGTAGTGCTCGACGACGAACTGCGATGGAACGATGTGAAGGCGTTGGGACGAGGGTGAGGTCATCCCGTCACCCTAATCGGGGACGACGATGCTGCTTTCTTCCGCGATGCCGCTTTCCTTCGCGAGGGTGCCGGTCACTGGCGGCACGGGTGTGGTCTCCGGTGTCAGGAACACCGCGCCCATCGGAGGTATGCGCATGATGGCCGATGCGGGCATGGCGTGGCAGGGCTCGTCGACCGCCTCGATGTGGCCCATGTTCCCCACTCCGCTGCCGCCGTAGTCGTAGGCGTCGGTGTTGAGGACCTCGCGCCAGGGGCCCGAGTGGGGCAGGCCCAGCCGGTAGTCCTCGTGCGGCCCGCCGGAGAAATTGACGACGCAGGCGATGACGGGTACCGCCGCGCCCTCCGACAGGGGAGTGCCGTACCGGAGGAACGACAGGGTGTTGCCGCCCGCGTCGTTGCCGTCGATCCAGCGGTAGCCCTCCGGGACGTTGTCGAGCGTCCACAGCGCCGGGTCCGAACGGTAGAGCGCGTTCAGGTCGCGGACCAGTTTCTGTACGCCGAGGTGGTTGGCGCCTTCGGCGGCGTTCTCCAGCAGCCACCAGTCGAGGGGGCGTTCCTCGGCCCATTCGGCGCCCTGGCCGAACTCCCCGCCCATGAACAGCACCTGCTTGCCCGGGTGCGACCACATGTAGGCCAGCAGGGCGCGCAGGCCCGCGAACTTCTGCCAGGTGTCGCCGGGCATCTTCGACAGCAGCGAGCCCTTGCCGTGGACGACCTCGTCATGGGACATGGGCAGTACGTAGTTCTCCGAGAACGCGTACACCAGCGAGAACGTGATCTCGTTGTGGTGGTAGTGCCGGAAGACGGGTTCGTGCCGGAGGTACTCCAGCGTGTCGTTCATCCAGCCCATGTTCCACTTGAAGCCGAAGCCCAGCCCGCCCAGATGGGTGGGACGGGACACGCCTGGCCAGGCGGTCGACTCCTCGGCCATCGTCAGGATGCCGGGGTTGCGCTTGTACGCGGTGGCGTTCATCTCCTGCAGGAACGAGATGGCCTCCAGGTTCTCCCGGCCGCCGTAGATGTTGGGCGTCCAGCCGCCCGACTCGCGCGAGTAGTCCAGGTAGAGCATCGAGGCCACGGCGTCCACGCGCAGCCCGTCGATGTGGAACTCCTCCAGCCAGTAGCAGGCGTTGGCCACCAGGAAGTTGCGGACCTCCGCGCGCCCGAAGTTGAACACCAGCGTGCCCCAGTCGGGGTGCTCGCCCCGGGCGGGATCGTCGTGCTCGTACAGGGCCGTACCGTCGAAGCGCGCCAGCGCCCACTCGTCCTTGGGGAAGTGCGCGGGCACCCAGTCGACCAGCACGCCGATGCCCGCCTGGTGCAGGCGGTCCACGAGGTGCCGGAAGTCATCGGGGTTGCCGAAGCGCGAGGTGGGCGCGTAGTAGGACGTGACCTGGTAGCCCCAGGACGGACCGTACGGATGCTCGGCGACGGGCAGGAGCTCCACGTGCGTGAAACCCATGTCGCTCACGTAGCGGGTGAGTTCGTCGGCGAGTTCCCGGTAGCTCAGGCCGGGCCGCCACGACCCCAGGTGCACCTCGTACACGCTCATCGGCTCCTGGATCCAGGAGCGCTCCTTGCGGCGGTCCATCCACTCGCCGTCGGCCCACTCGTACGACGAGGTGAACACGCGCGAGCCGGTGGCCGGGGGCAGCTCGGTGTACGCGGCCATCGGGTCGGCCTTGATCCGCCACTGCCCGTCCGCGCCGAGGATCTCGAACTTGTAGACGTCGCCGTCACCGACCCCCGGGACGAACAGTTCCCAGACCCCGGTGGAGCCCAGCGAGCGCATCGGGTACGCGCGGCCGTCCCAGTGGTTGAAGTCGCCCACGACCCGTACCCCGCGCGCGGTCGGCGCCCACACCGCGAAACCGGTGCCGGTGACCGGGCCGAACGCCGAGGTGTACGTGCGGACCCGCGCGCCCAGCGCCCGCCACAACTCCTCGTGCCGGCCCTCGCTGATCAGGTGCAGGTCCAGGTCGCCGAGGGTGGGCAGGTGCCGGTACGGGTCGTCCTGGATCCACTCCTCGCCGTTGGCGCCGCTGCCGTAGGTCACCGCGAGCCGGTAGTCGGGGACGGCGAGCGGGGCCTGGTCCTCGCCGTCGCCGGACAGGGAGGCGCCGGCGGGCAGCGTCCCGGCGAAGAGCCCCTCGTGGAAATGGCGCAGCTTGTGCCGGTCGCCGTTCGGGAGCACGACCTCGACCTTCTCCGCCAGCGGCCGCAGCGCTCGTACGGTCACCCCCGCACGCTCCGGATGCGCGCCGAGGACGCCATGCGGATCGTGGTGGTCGCCCCCGACCAGCTTCTCGATCTCCTCGCGCGTCACCCGTGCCATGAGATCATGGCCTCCTCGTTCCCGGGGTCTTGTACGCACCTAGGAGTGCCCTCGGAACGGCATAACTCACCTCTGCGGCGGCTCCGAAGATGCGCGTTCCGCGGCCGGATCCGGCGCGGGCGCCGCGAGGCCCGCGGGCGGGGCGGGCGGCGGCGGGGCCGGCGCCGCGGACGTGGCCGGACGCGAGCGCCACCGGCCGAAGCGGCGCATGGCGCGGTCGGCCATCCCGTACAGCGCCGGATTGCCGAGGATCACGTCGCGGCCGCGCGCCACCGGGGCGTGCCGGAGCCAGTGCGCCGCGCCCGCCGGTGAACGCCGCCGCACGACGCCCTCGGCGACCTCGATCGAATGCGTCCGGAGCTCCTGCTTGTAGCGCCACCCGACGGCCGGGCCCATGTCGATGTGCTGGACGCCGAGCGCCGCCGCCGCCTCGGCCATGTGCAGGTGCAGCACCAGGCCGGGCGAGAACTTGGCGTACTCCGGGTCGTACACCGGGAACCAGGTGACGAGCGTGTGGTCACTGCGCAGCCCGAAATGCCCCGCCACCGGCCTGCCGCCGGCGTAGAGCATGGACAGGACCCCGGCGAACCCGTCCTCGTGCGTGTGGTGCAGCCGATCGACCAGATCGACCACCCACGGCCGCGCGAAGCGGTCCGTACGGCCCATCGCGCGGTACTGGTCGGACTTCCACTTCCGTACGAGGGCCAGCGACTCGTCATCGCGCACGTCGAACGCGAAGGTCACCTCGCCGGCCTGGCGGCCCATCTTGCGTTCCTTGTAGCGCGTCTGCTTGACGACCTTGGAGCCCTTGTCGCGCAGCGCCTCGGTGAACCCGTCGAACCCGCCGCTCAGATCCATGACCGCCGAGTCGAGCCGCTTGGTCGCGTACGGGGCGAACCACGGCTGGTCCCGCACGAGCGTCCCGAACCCGTACGCCGCCAGCCCGCACGAGCGGAGCAGGTCCCGAGCGTCCAGTTCCAGACCGGGCGCGTGCACCAGACCCTGGCCGAGCGACAGCCAGCCGCCGATCGCGCCCGCCGTACCGCCGCTCGGGCCGAGGCCGCGGCCGTGCAGCTCGTACGGCAGGAATCCGACGATCTTCCCGCCCCCTGGCGAGCCGCCCTCCCCGGCACGAGAGCCCTCGGAGAGCACCGCGACGCGGGCGCCGTCGATCACCTGGTCCACCGCGACCGCGTACCCCGCCGACATGAACGGGTTGGCCAGGTGCGGCTGGGCGTCCTGCATCGCGCGCCACGCGGCCAGCTCGGCCGGGCCGAGATCACACGGACGGATCACCGACACATGCATGGCTTCTCCCGGGTCTGGGTCACTGCTGCTCGCGGGTCACTTTCGATACGTGAAGGGGAGCCGGGTGATGCCGTTGTCGAACGAGGACAGCAGGTACTCCGGCTCGCCGGCGGCGCGCAGCTCCGGCAGCCGGCCGTACAGCTCACGGAACATGATCTTCAGTTCCATCCGGGCCAGGTTGGCGCCCAGGCACAGATGCGGCCCTGGACCGCCGAAGCCGACGTGCGGGTTCGGCGACCGGGTGATGTCGAACGCGTCCGGGTCGGTGAACACCGCCGGATCGCGGTTGGCGGCCAGGTAGTAGAGCACGACCTTGTCACCGGCCTGGAACGGGTGCCCGCCCAGCTCATGGTCCTCCTTCAGGGTGCGCCGGAACTGGATGATCGGGGACGCGAAGCGGATCAGCTCCTCGATCGCACCGCCGATCCGGGCGTCGTAGTCGGCCAGCAGCAGCTCGCGCTGGTCCGGATGGTCGGTGAACAGCTTCAGGCCGTGCGACAGCGCGTTGCGGGTGGTCTCGTTGCCGGCGACGAGCAGCAGGTCGAAGAACGAGCCCAGCTCCCTCACCGACAGCCGTTCCCCGTCGGGGTTGGCGTTGACCAGCGCCGACACCAGGTCGTCCGCGGGGTTCTCGCGGCGGGCCCGGCCCAGCCTGGCGACCAGCCGGTGCAGGTCGGCGATGGCCCTGAGATTGCCGTACAGCAGCCGCAGCGTGCGCGGGCTGGCCAGCGAGCCGCGCACCCCCGAGTACTCGGTCATCGCGTCGATCCGGGACAGCACGTACGGGCGGGCCCGCTCCGGAACGCCCATCATCGAGCAGATCACGGCGATCGGCAGCCGGGCCGCCACCTCCTCGACGAAGTCGCGCGGTCCCTCGTCGGTACTTCCCCTGATCGTCCCGTGCTCGTTGTCCCCGCGTTCGATGACCCCGCGTTCGATGACCTCGTCGACGATCCGCGCGGCGGTGGCCTGGATGTCCTGCTCGATCCTGGCGAGCATCTTCGGGCTGAACGCGCGGGACACGATCCGGCGCAGCCGGGCGTGCCGGGGATCGTCCATGTTGACCATCGGCGTACCGAGGATCTTGGCCAGCCAGGGCGGCGGCTCCGGCGAGGTCGCGGCCGGCTCGCTCGAGAAGATCTTGGCGTTGCGGCTGGCCGCCACCACGTCCGCGTGCCGTACCAGCGCGTGGAAGCCCTTGCCGGCCCGGACGAACGGCACCCTCGGCTCGGCGAAGAAGACGGGCCGGTCCAGCTCGCGCAGCCGCGCGAAGTCCGCCAGCCGCTCCTCGGGCGGCCGATCCCAGAACGCCATGCTCACCAGGTCGATGCCGGATGAGACCGCATCGCGCGTCACCGTGTCTCCCCGTTCACCCGCGTCTCGCCGATCCACCCGTGCCTCCCGCCGACTCACGTCCGACGCTCACCCGGATCCCCGTTCACCGGCCGAGCCACTTGACCTCGTACGGGCCGAGGTCGATCGTCTTGCCGTCGATCTGCGGCCGCACGGCCTTCGCTGAGCCGTTGACCACGACCATCTGCTCGTCCTGCGCCAGCGCCCGTACGGCAGGATCCGAGACCTTGACGTTCACCAGCTCGGTCCCGGGCCGGAACCACCGGTTGAAGTTCTGCAGCATGGTCAGCGTGGGCGTCGCGCCGCCGCCCGCCTGGGCGCCCGACCACAAACAGCCAGGGCAGTCGGTGGCGGTCGTGGTCTGCGGGCTCCAGTAGAGGGCGCTGGCCGCGCCGCCGCGGACGAACTCCATCATCGCGGCCGTGTGCACCGCGTACCTGCGCTCCTTGGTCCAGTCGGTCGGTACCGGCTCGACGTACCACTCGGCCCACCAGACCGGCAGGTCGGGTTCCAGGGCGCGCAGCCACCGCGTCACGTCGGAGAACTTGGTCAGCGCCTGGAAGTCGTCGAGCTTGACCTGGCGCTGCACGGGCTGGCTGTGCCCGTCGGTGACGATGAAGTCGGCGCCCTTCTTGTGCTCGGACCAGTACTTGATGGCGTCGAGATTGCGCTGGTCCATGCTGCCCCACGAGCCCTTCAGCTCGGACGGCGGACCGTACTTCCCGCCGGGGGCGTTGCTGTTCATGACCATGTACGGGCCGCCGACGCGAATGTTCGCGTCGACCTTTTTCAGCGCGCCGTAGACCTTGTTGTAGAGCGTGGTGTAGCCCTGGTAATCCCAGCGGTTGCCGGGCGGATACCAGAACCCTTTGAACTCGTTCCAGACGGTGTAGTACTTCACCTGCGGATAGCGTTTGGCGACCTCGGCGGCCATCGCCGCGAAGTCGTCGAAGTGCTCGGGTTCCACGGCCAGTTCGAGCTTGGTCCAGTCGGTCTTGCCGGCCGGGCCGCCCTTCATCCAGTCGGGGGCGCAGCACAGCGTGATCACCGGGGCGCCCTTGGTCCGCTTGATCGTCTCCATCCGGCGGTCCAGCGAGGCCCAGTTGTACTCGCCGGGCCGCGGCTGCGGGTTGTCCACGCCCCAGCCCATGATCGGCGTGACCTGGACGACCGGGGTGCCGGCCAGATCGGCCAGCGCCTTCGCCGGGCCGCGTTCCCCGTCCACCGAGTTCTGCGTGTGGGAGAAACCCCAGGCCGGCCAGTCGCCCGGCACGCCCGCGCCGACGCGGGCGACCGGCCCCGACGCCGGTTCCATCTCCGGTTCCCCGGATCCGCCCGGCCCGCCGGTCAGCGCCACGATGATCGTGGCGGCCAGCAACCCGGCGAGCGCCGCCCCGAGTGCCACCAGGAACAGGCGCTGCCGGGGCGGGCGGCCGTGCCGTCCCTGCCGGTTTCGGAACAGCGCCGTACGGCCGGTACCGGTCCGCGTTCGGACGTCCAAGGGGCCCTCCTGAAAAGGGGCGGGCGAAGTCGCCGGAAGAACGATCCGGCACATTCGTTAGAACGCTGGGAACGGGGTCCGGGTTCGCCTTCCAAGCCCACGTTCTCTACATATCTGCCTTACCTCCCGGGAAGGGGAGCGGGCAACCCGCAACCGGACCAACCGGGCTCACCGATAAGCGATCAAGTGAATCGCGCAAAAGTGATCAAGGCTCGTCCCCAGAAATATGATCAAGGTCCGGTGTCGGCCGTCGGATCGGTCGCGCGCCGGAGGAGCCGCGGGAGTTTGTGACCGCACGGCCGCACCACTCTTCACGTGGGGGTCGCGCCGATGTGCGTACCGTGCGGTCACGTTTCTCTGGCCCGTGCGGTGACACTGACCGCACCGACCACGCCATCACTTCTCTCTTACCTGAGCGTCAGAGGTATCTGGCGCCCGTGTGGTCCCGATGTCCACATGCGTGCTCCCGGGATCACCTCGGGTGGCCGCCTGGGCCCGGTCCGCCCCCGTGTGCGGACCGGGCCGTACGGCCCCTCCCGGCACGGCCCGTCCTCGGGACGGCCGCTTCCGGCCTGATGTCACCGGTCGCCGCCGTTCCGCCTGATCTGGTCGAGCAGCAGTTCGCGCAGCCCGGCGGCGTCGTCGGCCGCGACCGTCATCGCGTACCCGGCCTGGAGCTGCGCGTCGGTGAGATCCCCGCTGCGGGTGGCGTACCAGCGACCGGCGTCGCTGCGCCACACCAGCCAGCCGGGGAACTCCCCCTCGATGGCCGTCTTCTGATCCTCGAAGTCGCCCATCAAGGTCGTCCTTTCCCCGAGGCGGTTCTTCTGTATACAAAAGTCTTACTCGGTCGAAGAGGTGTCAAGCTGTCCGTAAGCGGACCGTCCCCCTGGGGATAGCGAAGGGAGGGGAGCCGGAAGGCGGCACGGCGGGGAGCGGCGGCCCGGGATCGAACGACTCATCGAGCCGGGACGTGGACCCGGGGAAGGCGGGCTCGGGGGCATGAGCTCCGGGGGACGAGAGTCGGGGGACGAGAGAAGGTGATGCCCGGTGCCGGAACGTCCGGCCTACCTCCGTATTGCCGAGCTGCTGCGGGACCAGATCCGGGACGGCCGCTATGCCCAGGGCACGCGGCTGCCGACGATGGCGGAGTTGCGCACCGAACACGGGGTGTCGGAGATCGTCGTACGCCAGGCGATCGCGCTGCTGCGCGGCGAGGGACTCGTGGAGACCCGGCGCGGTGGCGGCACGGTCGTCAAGGTCGCGCCGCCGGTCCGCCGGGTGGCGATGGACCGCTACCGCACCGTGACGCGGCCGATGGCCGTTCCCGCGACCACCTTCACCCATGACCAGCGGATCTCCTGGGACGAGTACCGGCTCGACCGGGAGTTCACCCGGACCCGCACCGACCACGATCTGGCCGGGCTGTTCGAGGTACCGCCGGGTACCGAGGTGCTGCGCCGCAGGTTCGTCTTCTACGCCCGGGACGAGCCGCAGCAGATCTCGGTGAACTACCTGCCGTGGGACGTGGTCGGGGACACCCCGGTCGCCGACCCGGCGAACGAGCCGTGGCCCGGCGGCACGCTCGCCCAGCTCAGCTTCCTCGGGCATCCGCCGACGCGGGTGGAGGAGTCGGTCGGATCCCGGATGCCCACACCTGAGGAGGCCGAGACGCTGCGCATGAGCGGCGGTGTCCCGGTCCTCACCATCACCCGCCGGATGCTGTCCGGCCCTCGCGTCCTGGAGGTCTGCCGGGACATCGTCATCCCCGCCGACCGCGTCCTCCTCGACTACGCCATCGACCTCTAGCCGCAAGGTGGGTCAGGTGCGGTAGAGCCAGTCGTCTTCGTCGGGGTCGCGGCGGGGGAGAGGGAGGTCCTGGCGGGTCGCGTTCTCCGCCGGACGGGCCGGAGGTGGCGGGGTCGGCTGTACGGGCGGCGGCGGCCGGCGCGGCCGGCGTGGCCGGTGCAGGAGGCCGGTGGCGGCCGCGAGTGCGCTGAGCGCCAGTACGACGATCAGTCCGCCCCCGGGAGACCAGGCGCCCAGCATCAGCATCACCTGAGCCGTGCCGGCGACCGTGACGATGGCGGCGGCGGCCGCGACGATCAGCCGGCCGACCGGGTCGAGGCCGCGCATCAGCGTCCAGAACGCCGCGCCCGGCACGACGAACAGCAGCAGCAGGATCGGCACCGTCACGTGAGAACACCCGTCGCTTCAAGGGGCGGTGTCATTGGATGATCACGAACCTCTCGACGATGACCGCGACCACGCTGACGAAGAGGGGGATCGCCAGGACGGTCAGGGGGCGCAGCCCGCTCAGCCGGTCGGGTGGCAGCCGCAGCCGGCGCAGTTCGCGGGCGAGCAGCACGCCCAGCAGGACCGGCAGGTAGATCAGCCCGGCCGGGGTCCACGGCGACGAGCGCAGGCCGAGTCCGCTCGGCGGCGGCACCTGCGGAACGGGCTCGGGCGGTGGCTTCCGGAGCCGGTAGACGGCCGCGTCCCGGTCCGCGAAGACGGTCCGGATCTGCGAGTTCGCGGCCATCGCCTGCCGCGTCCGCGGCCCGTACTCGGGAGTGAGGCCGGCGGTGAGCACCTGGAAGTCCTCGTGGCTGCGGGTGGTGACGAAGAAGCCGCCGGGCCCCTGCTCCTTCATCCGCTCGATGATCTGCGAGACGTCGGCGGGATTCTTCCGGTCGGCGATCACGGGTGCGTACGTGAACCGCTCCCAGCTCCGGTACGACCAGGGCATCACCGGGGTGCCGCCGGTGAGATCCGGGTCGTCCGCGCTCAGCCACACCACCCCGATCGCGCCCTTGTGCTCGCGCAGCATCGCGTCGAACGCCTTCACGTCGCTCTGCCGGACCTGCTCGTACCGCTCGTTGCCGTACCGGACGGAGAGGAAGCCGCCGGTGAGCAGCAGGCCGAAGACGGCTGCCGCCGTGACGGCCGGCCAGTGCCGCCGGGTGCCGGTCCGCAGCCGTCCCAGCCACAGCCGTACCTTCGGGTCGCGTACGGCCGGTGCGTCGAACGGGGCGGGGAAGAACAGGTAGGCCATCAGCAGGCAGGCCGCCGGCAGCATGAAGAAGTAGATCCGCAGCGCGATCTCGCCGCCGTAGTTCTGCAGGCCGAACGACGAGAACGGCACCAGCATCAGCACCAGCGCCACCCGGTCGTCGATCCCGCGCGCGCGGCGGCGCAGCAGTCCCGCCACGGCCAGGCCCACGACCGACACGGCGATCAGAATCCGCAGCAGCTGGATGTCCTGCGTCGCCCCTGCCGCGTCGCCGATCCGCCCGCCGGTGCTCTGCTGGACGTTGGTGAACACCTTGCCGAGGTTGCCGAAGATCTCGTCCTTGCGGCCGGCCCAGTAGCCGACGGTCATGAAGCTGACCCATGCCGCGTACACGACACCGGCGATGAACGGCAGCCCGCGCAGGTTGCACCGGCGTACCAGGACGAGACCCGCGCAGGCGGCGGTCATCAGGAACGGGGTGAGCTGGTGCGCCGCCGTCCCTACCAGGAGGAGGACGAACAGCAGGATCAGCAGGATCGACCGTTCGCGGACCGGTACCGCTGGGGCGGGCAGCTCCCCAGGGTCCTTGGGGCCGAACAGCCAGTCGTAGAGGCGCCACGCCCCGCCACGGCGCTCCTTGGTGGCGGCGGTACGGCGCCGTCCCGCGCGCTGCGTCGTCTCGTCGTGGTGCCGGAACCAGTTGACGAGGATCGCCACGAAGAACAGGTAGAGCAGGTACGCGAACGCCTGCGGTGACAGGTAGTCCTGCCCGACCCAGTTGGCCGCGATGAACAGCCAGGCCGCGAGCCACTTGGCCCGCCAGGTCGCCCGCAGCACGCGCAGGATCAGGACGTACGGCAGCAGGTACAGCAGGTTGGTGATCGCGGGCGCCAGCCGCAGGACGGGCTCGATGTCGTTCTGGCCCGCCGCCTTCATCAGGAACGCGACGAAGGCGAAGAACCCGGGCGTACTGAACCGCGCGTCCAGGTTCCAGTCGACGGTCTCGTTCCGGGTGATGTACTCGATGAACCCGGCGGTCTGCCAGGCCGTCGGGAAGCGCGCGACCGGCTCCAGCGCGAGCGTCACGCCGTGCAGCGCCACGATCAGCATGGCGATCTGCAGCGCCAGCAGCATCCGGTGCGGCCTGGCCAGCGCCAGCGTGGCCATGAACGTCAGCACCAGCAGCACGGCGCCGGCCAGGGTGGCCACGGGCAGCACGCCGATCAGCCCGTACCCGTCCAGGGCCTCCATCTCGACCCCGCGCAGCGGGATCCAGAACAGCGCGAGGCCGAGGATCAGCGCCGCCGCGATGCCGATCAGCACCGCGCGGCCGGTCTCCGGGGCGGCGGGCGGGGCGGTGCTCGCCTCGCCCTCCGGCTGGTGTGCCGCACGAACCGTCACGTTCAAGAGATAACCCTCCCTCCGGCGGCCGGGGAAGGCCCCGGACGGTCGGAAGGTCCGGAACGATCGGACCGGTTGGCGGCAGGTCCGGAACCGCCGGCAGGCCCGGAACGGTTGGAACGGGTGGCCCGCAGCAGTCCGGGCAGCACGGTGGCCGCGACGAGGGTGTTCACGCCCACGATGGCCAGGCCGATGGTGGCCAGCCGGTCCGGCTGGACCACGATCAGGACCATTGCCAGCACCCCCGCGAACCGGACCGCCTGCAGCAGCGCGATCAGCCGGGTGCGGTTCTCCACCCGCAGCACCCCGATGTAGAGCTCGATCAGCGCCTTGGGCAGCACCGCCAGCGCCAGAATCTGCAGCAGCGGCGCGCCCCGGTCGGCGTACTCGTGACCGAAGAACCGCAGCCCGAACGGGGCCGCGACGACCACCAGCACCACCACCGGCGTCATCAGCGTCAGCGTGCGCCGCAGCGCCGCGCGCGCCGACTCCGCCAGCCGCTCCTGGTCGAACGAGCCCTCCACCGTGAGCGACAGGGACAGGGTGAGCGCCAGCAGGTCGAGCATCATGCCGAGCGCCCAGGCCATCTGGAAGTAGGCGTTGGTGGTGGAGCTGATGTGCGCGGCGACCACGACCGGGATCAGGCTGATGGAGGCGTACTGGAACGCGCCGCCGACGTACGCGCCGCCCACGTACTTCGCGACGTCGCGATGGGTCGGGCGGGCCCCGCGCCCGAAGTTGGCCCGGCGGTGCGCGGGGATCAGCCGCCCGAAGACGAACACGCTGACCGGGATCAGCATCACCGACGCCGGGACGAACCACGACAGCGTCACCCCGTCGCCCGGATACGCGCTCGCCAGCGCCACCAGCAGCACCAGCTTGGTCACGCCGAACGCCACGTTCACGATCGGTACCCAGCCCGCGTGCCGCAGCCCGGTGAACACGCCCTCCTGCTGGTTCCACAGGTTCCAGGCGACCGCCATGGCCACGAACCACAGCCCGGCCCGCCAGTGATCGAGATGCTGGAACGACTCGCCCCAGCGGTCGAGCGTCAGCAGGAAGCCGGCGGCGAGCAGCGCCGCCGCCACCGCACCGGTGCCGTAGCAGACCAGCACCAGCGCGCGGGTGTGCCGGGCGGTCTGCGGGATGAACCGGATCAGCAGGAAGTTGAGCATCGTCACGCTGCCGACGAACATGATCGCCTGGATCACGGCCCAGTTGCGGCCCATGTCGTCCGGCGCGTACAGCTTGGCGCCCAGCGCCCAGTACGCGAGCCCGAGCAGCCCGGTCAGGCCGCCGTTGGCGACCAGCGCGTAGGCGTTGCGGAACAGCGGATTGGACAGCTCGCGGCGCAGCCAGCCGGGCGCGGACGCCGGTGCCTCCTGCCGCCGTACGGCGATCAGCTGCGGATCGGTCACCGCGGAGCCATGCACGCGAGGCGCGGTCGCGGTGGGGACGGAGACGGGACTGCCGGTCACACGCTTGCCCGCCACACGCTTGTCAGGCGCGTGCTTGTCAAACGCGTGCTTGTCAAACACATGTTCGTCAGACACGGTGGGTCACCCGCCGGAGTCCGTAGCGGGTCCGCCGTACGGCGGCGTAGCCCCTCGTGAGCGCTCGGTCCTTGAGGTACGTCAGGGGGATCCCCTGCCCGGCGGCGACCCGTGCGAATGTGCCGGGCGAGATCGACGCGCGGACGGTCAACCGGGGAATCGCGAGCGCATCGCCGCCCGTGGGGGAGAGGCGATTCGCGACCGCGCAGGCGCTCTCGAATCCCGCCTCGCCGACCGCGCGCCGTACCCGTGCGCTGGAGTACCCGTACGGATAGGCCATCGTCGTGACGGCCGTGCCGAGCCGGTCCTCCAGCAGGGTGCGATTCCGTGCCAGTTCGTCGCGGAGCGCCTCGTCCCGGAGCTGGTCGAGCTGGGGATGGCTGTGGCTGTGCCCGCCGATCTCGACGCCTTCGGCGGCGGCCTCGGTCACCTGGCGCCAGGACATCATCGTGTCCAGCGGCCGGCCGGCCGCGTCCTGGCGGGCATCGGCCAGCCATCCCGTGGTGACGAAGACCGTCGCGGCGAAACCATGACCTGCCAGTACGGGCAGCGCGTGCGCGTGAAAGTCGGCGTACCCGTCGTCGAACGTGATCACGATCGGGCGACGTGCCTCCGGGGCGGCGGCCTCCACCGACCCGCCGGCCAGTGCAGAGAGCGGGACGGGGGTGAAACCGCCGTCGGCCAGCACGTCCATCTGCTCGGCGAAGGCGGCCGGGCTCACGGCGAGTGCCGCCGTCTCCCGTGGCGGGTGCTCGCGTACCGAGTGGTACATCAGCACGGGAACGGCGCCCGTCGCCTCGCTCCGTTCGGTCACCGGCGCGACTCCTTCGCGGCCCGTGTTGTGGTGGCGCGCGTGGCGGCACGTGTGGTGGCGCGTGCGGACTGGGCGGCCCGTGCGGCGCGGACGCCGACCGCGTAGCCCCAGGCCGTCCAGGCCAGGCCGACCGAGATGGCGCCGGCGCGGCCGAGGCCGGACGGATCGCCGCGGAACGTGGCGCCGACGCCGCGCACCGCGCCGCGCGGCAGGGTCTTCAGGGCGTGCGCCCGCTCGCTCGCGAGGCCGTCCTGGCTGCCGACGCTCCGCGTCACCAGGGCCTTGGACAGGCCTTCGGCGTAGCAGCGTTCGCGGAAGTACGAGAAGCGGGCGCGCTCGGACGGCACGCGATGCCAGATCACGGCATCGTCGTCGTACACCAGCTCGGATTCCGGGCTGCGCTGCCGCAGCCGGATGCAGAACTCGGTCTCTTCGCACCCCAGCGGCCGCTTGCCGAACCCGCGGCCGATGCCGCTGTCGAAGCCGCCCGCGATCGGGAACATCTCGCTCCGGAACGAGGCGTTCCCGCCCATCAGGTTGCGGACCGGGCCGGGCAGCAGGCCGCGGTACGTGCAGCCGACCGTCCAGTCGAACTCCTCGGGGAACCAGCGCGGCCGCAGTCCCGTGGACGAGGGCGTTATGGCAGTGCCATTCCGGGCGGGCGCCCCACCAGGCCCCTCCGCAAGGGCGACCAGCTCGGCCGAGGTCGTCGAGCCGGGCCACATCGGGAGGGTCAGGCCGCCCACGCCCGCGACGGCGGGGTCCGCGTAGTGGGTGGCGAACGCGGCGAGCCAGCCGGGAGCCGCCACCGCGTCGTCGTCCAGGAAGGCGACCACGTCACCGCGGGCGATCGCGACGCCGGTGTTCTTGCCGCCGGACAGGCCGCGGGCCTCGCGGTTCTCGACCACGACGGCGTCCGGCAGCGACCGCTTGAGGCGGTCGTGCAGCGCCGGGTTGTGGTCGACGACCAGGACGATCTCCTCGGGCGCGTGCCGCTGGGCGCGCACGGAGGCGACCGCGGCGTGCACGTCGTCCCAGCGCTCGTCGGTGTACGCGCAGATCACGACGGAGATGCGGGGGGTATCGGTCATCCTGTCCGTCCCCTCAATCGGGCGTAGGTCTTGAGGACGCGGTCGGCGCGCTTGTAGAGCGCCGGGTTGTCCAGAACGGCGCCACGCGCCTTGTTGAGCGGGGTGGCGCGGACCCAGTGCAGGCCGGCGCCGGCGGTACGGCGGGCGACCCGGCCCTCGGCGATGACGATCTCGCGGCCCTTGAAGCCCTCCTTGAACTCCTTGCCGCCGCGTCCCATCGCGATCTCGGTGACGCCGTCGTCCGCGCACCCCTGGGCCAGCCGGAGATGGCCGATCATGCCGGGGGAGTACTTGCCGAACCGGGTGTCGTACGCGGGGAACCAGCCGGCCATCACGGTGCCGGAACGCAGCCCGAAGTGCGCCGAGACGGGTTCGTCGCCGGCCCGCAGCACGCTCAGCACGCCGAAGCCGGTCTGGTGGAAATGCCGGACGAGGTCGACGATCCAGGGCCGCGCGAACCGGTCGGTACGGCCCGTACGCGTGTACTGGTCGGACTTCCAGGCCATCAGCCGGGTCAGGTCGGCGGTGTCGGCGGAGGAGAAGTCGTACCGGACCTCGCCCACGTCCCGGCCCAGCTTGCGCTCCTTGTAGCGGATGGTCTTGTGGGTCTTGGGCGCGGCCTTGCGCATCTCCTCCTCGAACGCGGCGAAGCCCCCGCCCAGGTCCATCACCGGCTCGACGCGGCGGACCGTGTGGAACGGCGCGAACGGCAGCTGGTGGGCCAGCAGATGGTCGAAGTCCCAGACGCCGAGCCCGCAGGCCCGCAGCAGGGTGCGGGCGTCCAGCCGCAGGTCGGACGGGGCGACGATGCCCTGCAGGTCGGTCAGGCCGAACCCGACCGGATGCCCGACGCCCAGCGGGCCCCGCTCGTACGGGAAGAACCCCGCGACCTTGCCGCCCTCCTCCAGCACGGCCACCCGCACGGAGTCGCGGAACCGGCCGACCCCGAGCGTGAACTCCGGGGACAGGAACGGGTTGGCGAGGTCAGGGTCGGTTCCCTGCAGTTCCCGCCAGCGCGCGACCTCGGCCTCGCCGAGGTCGTCCGGGCGGACGATCGTGATCTTCACCGCGGTGCCCTCCTGGAATCGCGCCGGTTTCTCTCTGCCGGTCACTGTCCGCCGGTCACTGTCCGCCGGGTCGGTCTGATCTCCGGGTCAGCCTGATCTCCGGGGTCACTCGGTTCCGGTCCGGCTGAAGGTGCCGGTCGTGCTCTGGGTGCCGGCTTCGGTGCAGGGGCCGGGCTGACCGGCGGTGCCGGCCGAGGCGAACGTGACCGGGGCCAGCCCGAGGGAGACCGGACCGGCCGCGACGGGGCCGGCCGGGACCGGGCCAGCCGGGACGGGGCCGGAGACCGGCTCGAGCGCGCCGCGGAACCGCAGCCGCACCATCGTCTTCAGCACCCGCCAGCCGTCCCGCCAGGTGTTGAGGTTGGACTCGCCGTGCCGGCGCTCGGTCTCGTGGCTGGCGACCTCGGCGATCCGCAGCCCGGCACGCACCGCGTTGACGCACATCTCGGTCTCGATCTCGAAGCCGGTGGACTCCAGCCGCAGCTTCTCCACGGCGTCCCGGCGCATCGCCACGAACCCGTAGCACAGGTCCGACCAGCGCTGCCGGTAGAGCCGGTTGGCCAGCGCGGTCAGGGTCGAGTTGCCGAGCCGGCGCAGTCCGGTCAGGTCGTCCGAGCCGCCCCCGCAGCCGTACCTGGTGCCCTTGACGAAGTCGAAGCCGCGGCACAGCAGTGCCAGGAACGCGTCGAACTCGGCCGGGTCCATGCTGCCGTCGGCGTCCAGCATGACGATCATCTCGCCGGTCGCCGCGGCCATCCCGGTCCGCATCGCGGTGCCCTTCCCCGTGGGCGGCTCGACGATGATCTTCGCGTCGGGCCGGACCGAGAGCACGTACTCGACGGTCCCGTCGGTGGACTCGCCATCGACGATCACGACCTCGTCCACCGCGGTCAGCCGCGGCATGAGCCAGCGCAGGTTGTCGGCCTCGTTCAGCGTCGGGATGACCGCGGTGACGGTCGGCCAGCGCCGCGCGGAACCGGCGGCGGAAGCGTCGGGTAGGGAAACGTCGTGCAGGCGGCCGACCCGCGGCGTGCGGGGGGCCGCCTTCAAGGTGCCGTCGACCCACAGGAAGGAGTCAGGAGTTTGCATGGGAATCCCCGTAAGTGGTGTGGCTTTCTTGCTCCGTTAGATGTCGGGTTCGCCCATCATGTTTGGAGAAAGTCGCACAGCACTCCCGTATGTTGCGCAGCGTCGCCTACGCACCCGGCACCGCTCCGGAAGGTAAGGGGACCGTCACGGAGCGCGTGACCTGGCATCTCACCGGTCCCGGCCCTCCCTCGGACCCCGCTGTCCAGCGGAAATGGGGAGCGAAAGCAAATGTTGATCTATGACCGTTTCCGGTCAGCGGGCGGCGGTCCCGGCACAATGATCAATAAAGGCGGCCGCACCGCTGGAAGCGGCCCATCAGAAGCGGCCGGAGAAGTCGGCGCCAAGCCGGTACTACCGCCAAGTAGGTACTACCTGGAACGGATGAATTCCGGGGACGGGGCCGTCATTCCGCCAGATGGGCGAGTGAGCGCAGTGGCACCGGGAGCCAGGAGGGCCGGTTCCGGGCCTCATATCTGATCTCGTAGACGGCCTTGTCCAGTTCCAGTGCCCGGATGAGCACGGCGTTGGCGGCGGGGTCGGCGCCGCCCGCCTCCGCGTACCCGCGGCAGAACGCCTCCCGGTTCCGGTCGGCCCAGGCCCGCGCGCGCAACTCCAGGCCCATCTCCGCCTCCGGGGACAGGGTCGTGTCACCGGCCGGCAGGAACCGCGCCGCGTACTCGAACGAGCGCAGCATCCCGGCGACGTCGCGCAGCGGATGCGCGAGCGCGCGGCGTTCCTGCGGCGTACGGGCGGGTTCGCCCTCGAAGTCGAGCAGCACCCAGCCGGTGTCGGCCCGCATCACCTGGCCGAGATGGAAGTCGCCGTGCACGCGCTGCAGCGGCAGCTCCGTCGCCTGGGCCGACAGCTCGTCGAACACGGCGGAGATGGCTCCCGCGTGCGCGATCAGCTCGGGGACCGAACGGCTCACCTCGTCCAGCTGCCGGTGCATGGCGCGGGCCAGCGCCCGTACCTGCTCGGCCGAAGCGACGGTGGTGCCGAACGCGATCGCCAGATCGCGGTGCACCGCTGCGGTGGCCGCGCCGAGCCGTTCGGCCTCGGCCGCGAAGTCGCCGCCCGCGGCGCCCGCGTCCAGCGCGGGACGCTCGCCGCCGGAGCTCCCGTGCGCGCCGCTCGTGCCGTACCCGCTCGCCGTGGCGGGTGCGCCGTCGCCGGGCATGCTGGCCGCGCCGGGACGGCCGGTGGTGTCCATGTAGTCGCCGGTGTCAGGGCCTCCGCCCGGGTAGCGGCCGTACCCGTCCGGTCCCGGATGGGCCAGCCAGTCGCGCACGCTGGTGATCGCCAGCTGCCAGCCGTCGGTGGCGGTACGCAGGTAGTCCGACAGCAGCGCCAGCGTCACCGGCTCCTCGCCGTCGCCGGGCGCCAGCTCGATCCAGCCGCGGACCGCGGCGATGTGCTCGCAGCCGGCCTCGGTCAGCGCGAGGTTGATCTCCAGATCGGGATTGATCCCCGGGGACAGCCGGCGGAACAGCTTGCAGATATAGGAGTCGCCGAAGATCAGCGAGGTGTTGCTCTGCTCGGCCGAGCCGGGCACGCCGGAGTCGCCCGCCCGGATGTCGCAGCCCGGTGCCCGATGGAACCGCAGCCGCCCCATCTTCGCCTCCCGCGCGATGCCGTCCAGCAGCACCCGGGTCAGCCCGGGATCGTGCGCGGCGTCGTACAGGTGCACGCCCCCCTCGGCCTCGCCGATCTCGGCGTGCCGCAACCGGTCGGGCAGCTCGTCGCGGGTGCCCACCAGCAGCTGGTAGCGGTCCCAGTCGTCGCCCTGCCGGACGTCCACGAGCAGGTGCCGCAGGCTCGCCCCGGCCCCGGCCCCGGCCCCGCTCGGCTCTGTTCCGGCCAATGCCCCTGTGCCGGCAAAAGACCCTGGGCCGGCCAATGATTCGGGGCCGGTCAGCGCCGTGTCGGTACCGATCGAGACCTCGCCGATCGCCCGGTCCTTGCCGGCGAACCAGCGCTGCCGTGGCAGCCAGTCGGCGAGCGGTGCGGTCAAGGCGCGGTCCAGCGGCCGCATGGCGTCATCACCTCATCAGCTCGTCCCCGGCGGATTCGGGCGGCGGCGGCAGGAGAAACCAGTAGAAGCCGTGGCCCGGCAGCGTCATCAGGTACGGCGCCGCGCCGATCGGCGGGAACCGTACGCCGCCCATGCACTCGATCGGCGCGGCGCCCCGGAAGCGGCGCAGGTCCAGCTCGACCGGCTGCGGGAACCGCGACAGGTTGTTGACGCACAGCACGGTGTCCATGCCGCCCCAGTGGTTGGCCTCGCCGTCGCCCATCTCGCGGACGAACGCCAGCACGCTCGGGTTGGACGCGGTCAGCTCCACGTACGCGCCGACGCCGAACACCGGATGGCGCTGCCGGATCTCGATCATCTTGCGGGTCCAGTGCAGCAGCGAGCCGGGGTTGTTGCGCTGCGCCTCGACGTTGACGGCCTGGTAGCCGTAGATCGGATCCATGATGACCGGCAGGTAGAGCCGGGCCGGATCGCACTGCGAGAACCCCGCGTTGCGGTCCGGGGTCCACTGCATCGGCGTACGGACCGCGTCCCGGTCGCCCAGCCAGATGTTGTCGCCCATGCCGATCTCGTCGCCGTAGTACATGACCGGCGACCCGGGCAGCGACAGCAGCAGCGCGGTGAACAGCTCCAGCTGGTTGCGGTCGTTGTCGAGCAGCGGGGCGAGCCGCCGCCGGATCCCGATGTTGGCCTTCATCCGGGGATCCTTGGCGTACTCGGTGTACATGTAGTCGCGCTCTTCGTCGGTCACCATCTCGAGCGTCAGCTCGTCGTGGTTGCGCAGGAAGATGCCCCACTGGCAGTTCTCGGGGATCTTCGGCGTCTGCGTCATGATCTCCGAGATCGGGTAGCGCTGCTCGCGCCGTACCGCCATGAAGATCCGCGGCATCACCGGGAAGTGGAACGCCATGTGGCACTCGTCGCCGCCGGCGCCCGGATCGCCGAAGTACTCCACCACGTCGGCCGGCCACTGGTTGGCCTCGGCCAGCAGCACCCGGTCGGGATAGAGGCGGTCCACCTCGGCCCGGACGCGCTTGAGGTACGCGTGCGTCTCGGGCAGGTTCTCGCAGTTGGTGCCCTCGCGCTCGTACAGGTACGGCACCGCGTCCAGCCGGAACCCGTCGATGCCCAGGTCCAGCCAGAAGCGCAGGACCTCCAGCATCGCGTCCTGCACGTCGGGATTGTCGAAGTTGAGGTCGGGCTGGTGGGTGAAGAACCGGTGCCAGTAGTACTGGCCGCGCACCGCGTCGTAGGTCCAGTTGGAGACCTCGGTGTCGACGAAGATGATCCGCGCGTCGGCGTACGCCTCGTCCGCGTCGGACCACACGTAGAAGTCGCCGAACGGCCCGTCCGGATCCGTGCGCGAGGCCTGGAACCACGGATGCTGGTCGCTGGTGTGGTTCATCACCAGGTCGGCGATCACCCGGATGCCCCGGGCGTGCGCCTCCTCGATCAGCTCCACGAAGTCGCCGAGCTCCCCGAAGTCCGGCAGGACCTTGGTGAAGTCGGCGATGTCGTACCCGCCGTCCTTGAGCGGCGACTGGTAGATCGGCAGCAGCCACAGGCAGTCGATGCCGAGCCACTGCAGATGGTCCAGCCGCTGGATCAGCCCGCGCAGGTCCCCGTACCCGTCGCCGTTGGAGTCGGCGAACCCGCGCACCGACACCTCGTAGAAGACCGCGGTCTTGAACCAGTGCGGGTCGCGCGGCGTGTCCGGGTCGAAGGCGTCCGGTACGGGCTCGTACGGCGTCTCGATGGCCTCCGGCGGGATCTCGGTGATCCCGTCACGCTCGGATCCGGGCGCCGTCCCGGGGATGGGCGCGGAGCCCCGCTCCGGTCCCGCGTCGTAGTCGGGCCCCAGGTCGTTCTGGGGTCCCGTGGCATATGCAGGCCCCGCGCCGTACTCGGGCGCGGCGGCCGGCACGGACGCCGTGTTGTGGTCGGGCCCCGGGTCGTGATCGGGGCCGGTGTCGAAGTCAGGCCCGGTGTCGTATTCGGGCGCGTCGTGTACGGGCGTGTCGTGTACGGCCACTGCCGCGGGGACCGGCCCCGGCCCCGGCGGAGGGGGGTGATTCGCGTCGCTCAACTCTTGTCTCTCCGCAGCGTGAGGATGTGGGCCGGCTGGACATGGGGATCGAGGCGTACGTAGTTGGACCGCCCCCAGTGGAAGCTCTCACCGGAGAGCTCGTCGATGACGTCGAATCCGGCGTCCTCGTCCAGGCCCAGGGCGGGCAGGTCGAGATGGACGGTCGCCTCCCGTTCCTCGAAGGGATTGAGGTTCACCACGGCGAGCACCACGTCGTCGAACCCGCTGAGCGGGGACGGCTCCTCCGAGCCGCCCGCCGCGTACACGGCCTCGCCGGCGTCGCGCCCGAGGCCGTGCGTCTTGGAGAAGGCGATCAGCTCGGGCTGGTCGGGATGGTGGAACCGCAGCCCGCGCAGGTTGTGCAGCGCGGGATGCGCCCGCCGGATCCCGTTGAGGCGGGACAGGAGCGGTGCGATGCTGCGCCCCTCCCGCTCGGCCTTCTCCCAGTCGCGCGGCCGGTACTGGTACTTCTCCGAATCCCGGTACTCCTCGCTGCCGGGACGGACCGGGGTGTTCTCGATCAGCTCGTAGCCGGAGTACACCCCCCAGGTGGGCGACAGCAGCGCGGCCAGCACGGCCCGGATCTCGAACGCGGGGCGGCCGCCGTGCACCAGGTACTCGTTGAGGATGTCGGGCGTGTTCACGAACACGTTGGGCCGCATGTAGGCGGCGGCCGGCCCGGCCAGCTCGCTGAAGTACTCCTCCAGCTCCTCGCGCGAGTTCTTCCAGGTGAAGTACGTGTACGACTGGTGGAAGCCGATCTTGGCGAGGGTGTGCATCATCGGCGGGCGGGTGAACGCCTCGGCCAGGAACACCACGTCGGGATCGGTCTCGGCGATCTCGGCCAGCAGCCGCTCCCAGAACGGGACGGGCTTGGTGTGCGGGTTGTCCACCCGGAAGATCCGGACCCCGTGCTCCATCCAATGCCGTACCACCCGCAGCACTTCGCGGTATATCCCCTCTGGATCGTTGTCGAAGTTGAGGGGGTAGATGTCCTGGTACTTCTTCGGCGGGTTCTCCGCGTACGCGATCGTGCCGTCGGCGCGCGTGGTGAACCATTCGGGGTGGGCGGAGACCCACGGGTGATCGGGCGCGCACTGCAGCGCCAGATCGATCGCGACCTCCATGCCGAGATCGCCAGCGTACGACACGAACGCGTCGAAGTCCTCGAGGGTGCCCAGCTCAGGGTGGATCGTGTCGTGCCCGCCCTCGGCCGCACCGATCGCCCAGGGCGACCCGGGATCGTACGGACCGGCCTCCAGGGTGTTGTTGGCGCCCTTGCGGAACATCCGGCCGATCGGGTGGATCGGCGGCAGGTAGACGACGTCGAAGCCCATCTCGGCGACCGCGGGGAGCCGCTTCATCGCGGTACGGAACGTGCCCGACATCGGGCCGCGGCGCCCCATCGGGTCGAACGAGGCGCCCTCCGAACGCGGGAAGAACTCGTACCAGGAGCCGATCAGGGCGCGCTCGCGGTGCACCACCAGCGGATGCCATTCGGTGGTCGTGCACAGGTCGCGCAGCGGGTAGCGGAACTCCAGGTCGAGCACGTCGGGATGGCGCGCGGCGTCCATCCGCTCGGCGGGCGGGACGGTGGTGTCGGCCATCAGTTCGGCCAGCCGGACCATCGTCTGGCGGTGCACGGCGGGCTGCTTGGCGGCGGACCGGGCGAACAGCGCCGCGCCTTCGGCCAGCATCAGCTCCACGTCCTGGCCGCGCGGGACCTTGATCTCGGCGTCGTGCCGCCAGTGCGCGATCGGGTCGCCCCACGCCTCGACCCGGTAGTGCCACAGCCCGGTCTCGGTCGGGGTGGCGGTGGTGGCCATCCGGTCGACGCCGTGCGGCTCGGTCTCGGTCATCCGCAGCGGGGGCCGCTTGCGGCCGTCCGGGCCGCGCAGCACCACCTCGGCGCCGAGCATCTCGTGGCCCTCGCGGAACACCGTCGCACTGATCTCGAACGTCTCGCCGACGACCGCCTTGGCCGGCCAGCGCCCGCATCCGACCAGCGGTTCCACGTCCATGATGGGGATGCGGCCCAGTCGCGGCTTCCCTCGGCGTGCGGACGTCCCGGACCTGACCTGCATGCGGCATCCCCTACCCGACGGTGAATTCCAAAACGTCCATGCCCGCGAATCGACGGCTACCGTCCTGTAGCTTGCGATAACTTTGCGTTACTGATCCAGTGCTTAACGAAGACGCCCTTTTCCGGCCGTTGCCACGTACCGGCATTGGTGTTCGGAATGGGTGCTCGGCGTGCGCCCGGGCGGCTCGAACGGCCCGCGCCGGCGGGCGGCTGACCGGGACCGGCCAGGGCGGCGCACACTCCGTGGGACGAATGCCCGGAATGCGGGACACGCGGCGATCATTGCGGCGGGGTTGCTCCGTTTGCCCGTTCTTGACGAAGATCGGTCCCCGAGGTGACGGTCTCGTCGCGTGACTCGCGTTCACCGGCGTGACGCGTCTAGCGTGACGGTACGTGAAGGCCATTCGACGATTCACCGTACGTACCGTCCTGCCGGAGCCGCTCCGCGGGCTCGAGGAGCTGATCCTCAATCTGCGCTGGTCCTGGCACCACGAGACGCTGGACCTGTTCCGTTCGGTGGACCCGGCGCTGTGGGAGTTCGTCGGGCACGATCCGGTGCGGCTGCTCGGCGAGGTCTCGGCCGACCGGCTCGCCCGGCTGTCCGGCGACCGCCGGTTCCTGCGCCGCCTGCAGGACGCGACCGAGGAGCTCAACGACTACCTGACGGCTCCCCGCTGGTACCAGGAGTACGGCGCCGGCCTGGACGCCGAGTCCGGCGAGGCCGGGCCCGGTGCCGGGGCCGCGCCGCGTGCCATCGCGTACTTCTCGCCGGAGTACGGGATCACCGCCGCGCTGCCGCAGTACTCCGGCGGCCTGGGCATCCTGGCGGGCGACCACCTCAAGACGGCCAGCGACCTGGGCGTGCCGATCATCGCGGTCGGGCTGCTCTACCGGCACGGCTACTTCTCGCAGTCGCTGTCGCCGGACGGCTGGCAGTTGGAGCACTACCCGGCGCTGGACCCCAACGGGCTGCCGCTCGCGCTGCTGCGCGAGGACGACGGGACGCCGGTACGGGTCACGATCGGCCTGCCGCACGGCCGCGACCTGCACGCCCAGGTGTGGCTGGCGCGGATCGGCCGCGTACCGCAGCTGCTGCTCGACTCCGACGTCGAGGACAACGACGCCTCCGCGCGCGACATCACCGACCGGCTGTACGGGGGCGGCGGCGACCACCGGCTGCTCCAGGAGATGCTGCTGGGCATCGGCGGCGTCCGGGCGATCCGCGCGTACTGCGAGATCACCGGGTATCCGGCGCCCGAGGTCTTCCACACCAACGAGGGCCACGCCGGCTTCCTCGGCCTGGAACGCATCCGCGAGCTGGCCGCGGAGGAAGGGCTCGGCTTCGACGAAGCTCTGGAGGCCGTACGGGCCGGGACGGTGTTCACCACCCACACCCCCGTGCCGGCGGGCATCGACCGGTTCCCGCGCGAGCTCGTCCAGCGCTACTTCGGCGGCGTCAACGAGGAGGAGGACGTCCCGGTCGAGCGGATCCTGGAGCTCGGCGCCGAGACGTACCCCGAGGGCGACCGCACCGTGTTCAACATGGCCGTCATGGGGATGCGCCTCGCGCAGCGCGTGAACGGCGTCAGCGAGCTGCACGGCCAGGTCAGCCGCGAGATGTTCGGTGGCCTGTGGGGCGGCTTCGACACCTCCGAGGTGCCGATCGGGTCCATCACCAACGGCGTGCACGCGGGCACGTGGGTGGCGCGCGAGGTCATCGACCTGGCGGCCCGCGAGGTGCCCGCGGTCGTGGAGTCCGGTCGCGGCTGGGACGGCGTACGGCGCGTACCGGCGGGCGACATCTGGCGGGTACGGCGCCTGCTGCGCGAGCGCCTGGTGCACGACGCGCGCCGCCGGCTGCGCGAGTCGTGGCGGCGGCGCGGTGCCAGCGAGGCCGAGATCTCCTGGATCTCCGAGGCCCTCGACCCGGACGTGCTGACGATCGGGTTCGCCCGGCGCGTCCCCTCGTACAAGCGGCTCACGCTGATGATGCGCGACCCCGAGCGGCTGCGCGAACTGCTGCTCGACCCCGACCGGCCGGTGCAGATCGTCATCGCGGGCAAGGCGCATCCGGCCGACGAGGGCGGCAAGCGGCTGATCCAGGAGATCGTCCGGTTCGCCGACGGCGAGGACGTCCGGCACCGGATCGTGTTCCTGCCCGACTACGACATGGCGCTCGGCCGCTCCCTCGTCCAGGGCTGCGACGTGTGGATGAACAACCCGTTGCGCCCGCTGGAGGCCTGCGGTACGTCCGGGATGAAGGCGGCGCTGAACGGCGGGCTCAACCTGTCGATCCGGGACGGCTGGTGGGACGAGTGGTACGACGGCCAGAACGGCTGGGCGATCCCGTCCGCCGACGGCCTGGCCGCCCCCGACCGCCGCGACGCGCTGGAGGCCGCCGCGCTGTACGAGCTGATCGAGGACCACGTCGCGGTGACGTTCTACGACCGCGACGCGGCCGGCCTGCCCCGGCGCTGGCTGGAGATGGTCAAGCACACCATCGCCACCCTCGGCCCCAAGGTGCTGGCGACCCGGATGCTCCGCGACTACGTCGAGGACTACTACGTCCCCGCCGCCAGGTCGGCCCGCGCCATGGCGTCCGACGAGTACACCGGCGCCCGTTCCCTGGCCGCGTGGAAGCAGAAGGTGCTCAAGGCCTGGCCCGGCGTGGCGGTCGAGCACGTCGAGTCGAACGGCGAGGACAGCCCGCACGTCGGCGCCCGCCTGTCGGTACGGGTGATGGCCGACCTGGGCGGCCTCGACCCGTCCGACGTCGCCGTGGAGGCCGTGTACGGGCGGGTCGACCCGTCCGACGCGCTGATCGACCCGTCGTACCTGGAACTCGGCGACGGCGAGCCGATCGACGGCGGCCGGATCCGCTACGTCGGGGAGGTCCCGCTGACCCGCAGCGGCGCGTTCGGCTACAGCGTCCGGGTCGTACCGCGCAACCGGCTGCTGGCGGGACGGGCCGAGATGGGCCTGATCGCCCTTCCGCCCGCCCCGCACGGCATGACCAACGGCAACCTGCGCTGACGACGGCTACGCGCCGGCGTCCTCGTCCTCGTCGTCGTCGTCCGGTGGGTCGGGCACCTGCCAGGCGGCGACGAGGGTGGGCAGTGCCGCGGTCGTGAACAGCAGTGCCATGAACAGCAGCGCCGCGGCCGCGCTGGGCACCTCGTTCATGTAGTCCGCGTCCGGCAGCGCCTGCATCACCACGAAGAAGGTGATGAAGATCAGCAGGAGGGTCAGCCGGTGCGCGATCGCGTGCGCCCGCAGCCGGTCGCCGCGCTGCCGCTCGTCCAGCAGGTGTTCGGGCAGCCCGACGGTGCCCCGGGTACCGACCAGCAGCGCCTGCCACAGGACGATGCCCGCCAGCAGGACCACCCCGAGGATCACGAAGCAGGTGATCATCGCAACGTTGCTGGGCGCGAGCGTCCACGAGACCCCCGCGTTCACCCACAGCAGGCCCAGCAGCGCCACCCCGATCCAGACCAGCCGGCGCCTGCCGCTCCGACCGGCGTACCAGCGCGCGGGCTTCTTCTGCATCAGCTCGAGCAGCTGCGCCTCGCGCTTGTTGCGGGGTTCCATCCTGACTCCTTAACTGCTCGTGCTCGTACTGCCGAGCCGGGGGAACGGCTCCAGCGAGAAGACCACCTCGACCGGTACCTCGAAATAGGCGGCGATCCGTAGCGCGAGATGCAGGCTCGGGCTGTACTCGCCGCGCTCCAGGTACCCGATCGTCTGGTAGTGCACCCCCAGCGCGGTGGCCAGGTCCCGGCGCGAGACACCGCGCTCGGCCCTCAGCACCGTGATCCTGTTGTGAACGTTCTCTTTGTCGGCGGACACCGCGTCAGTCTCCCGTCAGAAGGCGCCCTGGGCCGCCCTTCCGCAGCCCGGTGGTCCGGACGACCGGCTCGCTCATGCCTCCACTCCTTTCGTACGACTGCGGTCAACGATAGCAGGAGTACTACATTCCATCGCAAGTGCAGGATGTTCGGTAGTAGGCGAGCGACAGGGGTCGGTGACGGAGGCCGGCGACAGGCGGGGCGGGAACGCAGACCGGCCGGGCTGGCAGGATGGGCGGGTGCGTGCACCGACCTGGCCTCCGCGGGGCCGGACGGCCGACGCGGCGCTGGCCCTGGCCGCCCTGGTCGTCGTCGCCGCCGGGACCCTGCCGAACAGCGCGAGCGGCGTCGAGCGCGGCCTCGTCCCGTGGGCCGGCTGGCCGCTTCTCGTGCTCACATGCGGGTCGCTGTACTGGCGCCGCAGCCATCCGGTGGCGGTGCTGCTGCTCACCATGGCCGCCTGCGGCGTCTACTACCCGCTCAGCGAGCCGGACGGCCCGATCATGCTGGTGTTCGTGATCGCGCTCTACAACGCCGCGGCCCAGGGACGGGTCTGGGTGGCCGGGATCGTCGGCGCCGTCTCGATGGTGGTCACGATGTTCGGCGAGATCCGCAGCGAGGTCAACCATCTGGAGGACGCCGGGCTGTGGCTGATGGCCGGCTGGTTCGTCGCGGTCGTCGCCGTCGGCGCGGTCGTGCACAGCCGCCGTGCCTACCTGCGCGAGGCCGACCAACGCGCCCTCGCCGCCGAGCACGGCCGCGAGGAGGAGGCCCGCCGCCGCGCCACCGAGGAACGGCTGCGCATCGCCCGCGAGGTCCACGACGTCCTCGGCCACAACATCTCGCTGATCAACGTCCAGGCCACCGCGGCACTGCACGGCGGCGACCCCGTCCGGAACCAGGCGGCGCTGGAGGCGATCAAGCAGGCCAGCAAGGAGACCCTGCGCGAGCTGCGGACCACCCTCGGCATGCTGCGCCAGGTGGACGAGGAGGCGCCCACGACCCCGGCGCCCGGGATCGCCCGCCTGGACGATCTGGCCGAACGCACCGCAGCCGCCGGCCCCGCCGTCCGGATCGAGATCGAGGGGGAGCCGAGGCCGCTGCCGGCCGAGACCGATCTCGCCGTCTACCGGATCGTCCAGGAGGCCCTGACCAACGTCACCCGGCACTCCGACGCGACCGAGGTGACGGTCAGGATCCACCACACCGACGCCGACGTACGGGTGGAGATCGGCGACAACGGCTCTCCCGTACCGGCCGAGCAGAACGGCGGCGGGGTCGCCGAGCCGATCGGGACCGGCAGCGGACTGGCCGGCATGCGCGAGCGCGCCGAAGCCCTCGGCGGAACCTTCGACGCCGGGCCGGACGAGCACGGCGGTTATCGCGTCCAAGCCAGCCTTCCATCCCCGGCATCGGGGGACGGGGCGCGCTAGGGCACCTCGCTCCGGTGTTTCCGACCGCCGGTCCGTCAGCCCTCGGAGGCGAGTGCCTCGTACGCGGGCTCCAGTATGTCGACGAGATCCCGGCGGCGCACCCGCACCGCCGGCGGCGTCGCCACCCGCAGGATGAACCCGGTAGGGACGGGCGGCGCGGGCGGCCGCTCTCGAAGCCGGGCCAGTCCGGACGGCGGCGCCCAGAACCCGGCCGCGGTCAGCGGCTCTCCCTCGGCCGCGAGGGGATCGGCGTCGATCGGGCCGGACCCCGGCCTCCGCCGCAACGCCGCCAGCAACTGCTCCTTGGTACGCCCGTTCCAGGCCAGGATCAGGAACGGATCCTCGTCGAACTCCTCCGCCAGCAGGTACAGGACGGCCGCCGCGTGCTTGCACACCTCGCCCCAGTCGGGACAGCTGCACATGATGTGCAGGTCGTCCGCCGACCCGGGGAACAGCGCGATGCCCAGCTCGGCGAACACCCACTCGATCTCCGGTGGCATCTCCCCGGCCAGCAGCCGCGCCTGGAACACCGCCCGGGACGCCAGCTCCTCCTCGGCCCGCCGCCAGCCCGCCTCCGAGATCGCGTCGATCCCGACGGCCACCTCGTACGGCTCCGCGACCGATCCCTGCACCCGCGCGGTCACCTCGTACGGCCCGACCCGGAGATCGATGACCTGCCCCTTGCGCGCGTACGACCGGCCCCGCTGGAGCCGTCCGGAGTCGGCGAACGACTCGACCACGTCGATGAACCGGCGCGACCACCACTCCGCCCCGATCGACCCGCGCCGTGTCCGCGCCTTGATCCCGTCCGCCTCGATCGGCTCCCGCCACGGAAAGTCGGCCATCAGTCGCTCACCCTGCCCTCGCTGGGGGACGGCCCCGCATCAGTCACTCACCCTGTTCTCTCTGGGGGGACGACCCCAGGCCCCCGGTCGCGACGGCGCGCATCAGTCGCTCACCGCTTCGGGCGACAGCCGCAGCACCTCGCGGAGGTCGGCGACCGACAATTCGGTGAGCCAGTCCTCGCCGGTGCCGACGATGGAATCGGCCAGGGCCTTCTTGCGTTCGATCATCTCGTCGACCCGCTCCTCCATGGTGCCGACGCAGATGAACTTGCGGACCTGGACGTTCTTGGTCTGGCCGATCCGGAACGCGCGGTCGGTCGCCTGGTCCTCGACCGCGGGGTTCCACCAGCGGTCGACGTGCACGACGTGGTTGGCGGCCGTCAGGGTCAGCCCGGTGCCGGCCGCCTTCAGCGACAGCAGGAAGATCGACGGCTCGGTGTCGTCCTGGAAGCTCCGGACCAGCTCGTCGCGCTGGTCCCTGGACGTCCCGCCGTGCAGCCACAGGACGGGCCGTTCGAGCCGGGACGCCAGGTAGGGGCGCAGCATCGAGCCGAACTCCGCGTACTGGGTGAAGACCAGGGCCTTCTCGCCCTGCTCCAGGACCTCCGCGCAGATCTCCTCGAGCCGTTCCAGCTTGCCCGACCGGCCGGGCAGCCGCGAGCCGTCCTTGAGCAGGTGCGCCGGGTGGTTGCAGACCTGCTTGAGCTTGGCCATCGTCGCCAGGACGAGACCGCGCCGCTGCTTCTCATCACTCTCGGCGATCTGCGCGAGCATGTCGTCGAGCGTGGCCTGGTAGAGCGAGGCCTGCTCGGTGGTGAGGTTGCAGTAGACCTTGATCTCCTGCTTCTCCGGCAGGTCCGAGATGATCGACTTGTCGGTCTTGAGGCGGCGCAGCACGAACGGCTGGGTGGCCCGGCGCAGCGCCAGCGCGGCCCGCTCGTCGCCGTTCCGCTCGATCGGGATCGCGAACCGTTCACGGAACGCCGAGCGCGGCCCGAGCAGCCCCGGATTGGCGAACTCCATGATCGACCACAGCTCGGTCAGGTGGTTCTCCACCGGCGTGCCGGTCAGCGCGAGCCGGGTGCGGGCCGGAATGCTCCGTACGGCACGGGCCTGGCGGGTGCCGCTGTTCTTGAGCGCCTGCGCCTCGTCGCAGACGACCCGGCCCCACTCGATCCGCGCGAGCATCTCCGCGTCGCGGGCGGCGGTCCCGTAGGTGGTGATGACCAGATCGGCCCGCGCGACGGCCTCCACCAGCTCCTGGTCGCGATGCCGTCCCGTCCCGTGGTGGATGTACACCCGCAGCTTGGGCGTGAACCGCGCCGCCTCCCGCTGCCAGTTGCCCACCAGCGACATCGGCCCCACCAGCAGCGTGGGACACGGCACCTCGGGCCCGTCCCGCTCGGCCGCCAGCAATGCCAGAGTTTGGGCGGTTTTTCCGAGTCCCATCGAGTCCGCCAGGATGCCGCCCAGGCCGAGGCGTTCGAGGAAGGCGAGCCAGGCAAGGCCGCGTTCCTGGAACGGGCGGAGGGTGCCGTTGAAGCCCTCCGGGGTCGTCATGGGGGTGAGGCGGCGGTCGGATTCGCCGCTCAGCAGGTCGCCGAACGTACCGTCGGCGTCCACCTCCACGAGGGGGAGGCCCTCGTCGCCGGCGTGGATGACGGCGCGCATCGCCTCGGCGGCGGTCATCGTGCCGCGGCGGGGATGGCGGAGGAAGTCGAGGGCCGCCTCCAGCTGCTCCTCGCCCAGCTCGACCCACTGGCCGCGCAGCCGTACGAGGGGCGTCTTCAGGCGGGCCAGCTCCTCGAGCTCGGCCTCACCGATGGCGGCGTCGCCGATCGCCAGATCCCAGCGGAAATCGACCATGCCCTGCAGGTCGAAGCCGGACGACGCGGCGGCGCCGGAGCCCTCGTCCTGGGTACGGGTCGTGAGCTTCATGCCCAGCTTGGCCTTGCCCGCCCACTGGGGGAGCAGGACGCCGAAGCCGGCGGCCGACAGCAGCGGGGCCGCCTGGCGCAGGAAGCGGAACGCGCCCGCGGTGTCGAGGGTCAGCTCGTACGGGGTGGTGACGTCGAGCGCGGGGGACATGTCGGGGAACAGCCGCAGCGCGCGGCCGAGGCCGGCCAGCAGCGTCTCCTCGGCCTCGGGGATCGAGGTGGCCTCACCGGCCCAGACCATGGACGCGGGGACGTAGAGGCTCGGGTCCTCGGTGCCCTGGAGTGCGAACTCCACGCGCCAGGAGTCGCTCGGCGGGTCTCCCTCGAACGTCCAGGTTGCGGCCGCCTCCACGGCATCCGGCTCGCCGTCCCCGCCGGGCTCACCGGACTCACCGGGGCGCGGCTCGGCCAGGCGGAAGCAGACGCGCAGGGGGCCGGCGGGGCGGCGGGACGCGGCGGCCCAGGCGTCCAGCTCGGCGATGAGCTCGCCCGGATCGTCGCGTGCCTCGCGGGCGACCTCGGGGGACGGGCCGGTGAGGGCCTCCACCCAGCGTTCGGCGAGGGGCAGGCGGTCGGGGACCTTGCCGCGGCGGGGCGGGAGGAGCGGGTGCGGGACCACGCCCCGTACGGCGGTGTCGACCAGGCCGGACAGGGCCTCGCGCAGGACCGTGGCGGCCGGGCGCCCTCCGCCGGCGGCGCGGCACGCGGACGGCATCGCCTCGACGAGGTCGTGGAAGCGGGCCACGTCGTCGAGCACGGGGTGCCAGCGCGCCATCAGGTCGCCGTCCTCGCGCAGCAGGCGCGGCAGGACGCGGCCGCGCTCGGCGAGGTGGACGGCCTCGTCCGCCAGCAGGCACAGGTAGCGCAGGTCGGTGCCCGGAATCACATCGGCGGCATGCTCGGCGGACTGGAGCAGGGCCATGGCCGGGAACGGCTCCAGCACCAGCGCGGGCACCCGCCACTCGCGCAGCTCCGGCTCGGCGTCGGACGGGCGGGGCCCCAGCTCGGCCGAGGGCGACGGGGCGCCGCCGATGGTGGGGAGCGTCATCGTCAGCTCGACCCGGATGGCGCCGCCGACGAGCGGCTCGTAGGACGTACCGGCGAAGTCGCGGCTCGCGAACGGGTGCGTCGCGGCGGGCGCGGCAGGGTCCTGCGCGGAGCCGGGGTCGTACGGTCCCGTGCGCTCGGCCCACAGGCACAGGGCGCCGCCGTGCCACGTGGCGTGCGCGACGAGCATGATGAGAATCCCCTGGTTGTGCAGCTGAGATGGCCGGTCAAGAAGGTACCAGCGGGGTGTGACAGGGCATGCGGTTACGCTCGTGCGTGCAGCGATCAAGACGGAGCGGTCAATGGGAGGGCGTTGTGGAGTTCGTACGGGTTGAGGTCGAGGACGGCATCGCGACGATCCGGCTGGACCGGCCGAAGATGAACGCCCTCAACGCGCGGATGCAGACCGAGCTGATCGAGGCGGCCCGCGAGGTGACGCAGGACACCACGGTCAGCGCGGTGATCCTGTACGGCGGGGAGAAGGTGTTCGCGGCCGGCGCCGACATCAAGGAGATGGCCGGGATGTCGTACGCGGAGATGTCCAGCGGGCACTCCCGGCTGCTGCAGGACTTCGCCAAGGCGCTGGCCGGGATCCCCAAGCCGGTGATCGCCGCGGTGAACGGCTATGCCCTGGGCGGCGGCCTGGAGGTGGCGCTGACCGCCGACTTCCGGGTGGCGGGCGAGGGCGCCAAGGTCGGCCAGCCGGAGATCCAGCTCGGCATCATCCCGGGCGCCGGCGGCACCCAGCGGCTGGCGCGGCTGATCGGCCCGGCCCGGGCCAAGGACCTGATCTTCTCGGGACGGCACGTGCCCGCCGCCGAGGCCCTGGAGATCGGCCTGGTGGACAAGGTCGTACCGGACGACCAGGTCTACGCGGCGGCGAAGGAGTGGGCGGCGACGTTCGTCGGCGGCCCGGCGATCGCGCTGCGGGCGGCCAAGCAGGCCATCGACGCGGGCTGGGAGGTCGACCTCGGTACCGGGCTGGAGATCGAGCGGACGCAGTTCGCGGCGCTGTTCGCCACCGACGACCAGAAGGAAGGCATGCGCAGCTTCGTGGAGGAGGGCCCCGGCAAGGCCACGTTCACCGGCCGCTGACCGGCGACCTTCACCGCCGCCCGGGATGTTGACTCGTGGCGTATTCGCCTGGATCGACATGGCCAGAGGCGAACACGCCACGAGTCAACGTAGGCGGGAGCTCGGCGGCCACGCGGAAGTCGATGCGGACGTCGCGGTAGGTCGTGCCCGCCCGTACCTGATCGGGCAGGTTCGTACGGGTGCTGCCCGCTGCGGACTCGCCCTCGGGCTCGGCCCTGTGGGCGGCGTCCACCTCGGGGGCCTCGCGGAAGACCAGCTCGTCCGCCCGGGCCGTCGCGGTGATCTCCACGTCCGCGCGTTCGGGGCGTTCCGGTTTCTGGCCGGTGCCGGTGCCGATGTCCCGCAGCGCCGAGCCCGCGCCCCGGGTGATGTCCCTGATGATCTCCGGGTTCTGGTCGATGGTGCGCAGCACGCGTTCGATGATCGCGGCCACGTTGTCCAGCCGGACCTTCAGCAGTGCCCGAATGTCCTGGTTAAGCGCCTGTTCGGGGAGTGCGCCAGCCGGATTCCGCGCCGCTGGGCAGGGCGCGTTCCTGGGCGTCGACGACCTCGTCGGCGTACAGCTCGGCCCAGCGGCCGAGGGCCAGGATGGGCTCCAGCAGGCCGCGGCCGGGCGCGGTCAGTTCGTACTCGACGCGGGGCGGGGCCTCGGCGTAGCGGTGCCGGACGACCAGGCCGTTGCGTTCGAGGCGGCGCAGCGTTTCGGTGAGCACCTTGTGGCTGATGCCGCCGATCCGCTCCCGCAGGTCGCCCGGACGCAGCGGGCCCTCGCGCAGCACGTACAGCACCACGCTGGTCCAGGTGCCGCCGAGCAGGTCGAAACCGAGCCGTGCCTGGCAGTCGGCCATGTAAACGCGGTCCATGCCTCTGTGATCAATGCCGGCCGTCATCTCACCCTCATCCTGCCCGCGCCGTTACGTACCGGAAGGTGCGTAACGGAACGCCTAGCGTCCGGATCGAACGTTAATCGACGGCCGGGAGGTCAGAATGCGGATCGGAGTGCTGGGCGCCGGGAACATGGCCGATGCCCTCGCGACGCAGTGGGCGCGTGCCGGACACGAGGTGCTGATCGGGGCGCGTACGCCGGACAAGGCGGCCGCCCTTGCGGAACGGATCGGGCCCGGAGCCACGGGCGGTGGGCTGAGGGAGGCGGCGGAGTTCGGGGAAGCGGTGCTCCTGGCCGTCCGGTACGAGGGCGTCGCCGACGCGTTGCGGCAGGCGGGAGCGCTGGACGGGCGGGTGCTCATCGACTGCACCAACGCGACGGGCCCGCCGGACTTCACGCTCAAGCGGCCCGCGATGGCCCGGTGGATCTCGGAGCTGGTCCCCGGCGCTCGGGTGGTGAAGGCGTTCAACCTCTGCCACGAGAGCGTGTGGCGGCGGACCCCGCCGCCCGTGGGGGTGCCGCTCTGCGGGGACGATCCCGAGGCCGTGGCGGTGGTCGAACGGCTGGTACGGGAAATGGGCTGCGAGCCGCTGCACGGCGGCGGGCTCGATCGGGCCGGTCTGCTGGAGGCCTCGGCGGCGTTCGCGCTCGGTGTCTACTTCGGCGGTCCGCGGCCGGGGGATCCGCGGGAGATGTTCCCGCCGATAGAGATCGCTACCGAAGGCGTTGGACCGATCGCAACGGAGTCGGCCAGCCGCTAGCATCCCGCCATGCATCAGGCGTACCGCACGGCGCTCGTCACCGGCGCTTCCAGCGGCATCGGCGAGAGCTTCGCCCGGATCCTGGCCGGCCGCGGCGCCGACCTGGTGATCGTGGCGCGGCGGGCGGACCTGCTGGACGAGCTGGCGCGCGAGCTGGTCGAGCGGTACCGGGTGGCGGTCGAGGTCGTGGCCGCCGACCTCACCGATCCCGCGCAGCGCGGCGCCGTCGAGCGGCGGCTGCGCGAGGATCCGGTGGAGCTGCTGGTCAACAACGCCGGGTACGGGGCGTTCGGGTCGTTCGCCGAGCTGCCGCTGGACGACCAGCTGCGCGAGATCGAGCTGAACGTGGTCGCGCTGGTACGCCTCACCCATGTCGCGCTCCCCGCGATGATCGCGCGGGGGCGCGGCGGGGTCCTGAACGTGGCGTCGATGGCGGGGTTCGCTCCGTCGCCCGGCAGCGCGACCTACGGGGCGACCAAGGCGTACGTCAGCGCCTTCTCGGAGAACCTGCACGCGGAGGTGGCGGGCAAGGGCGTGCATGTCACCGCCTTGTGCCCTGGCTTCACCCGTACGGACGAGGAATCGGAGGCGGGCCTGCTCTGGCTCCGCCGAGCCGATGTGGCCGAGGCCGGTCTGGACGCGGTTTCGGCGGGACGCGCGCTGTGCGTTCCGGGGGCCCAGTACAAGGCGGTGCTGCCCGCGCTGCGGATGATGCCGCGGCCGCTCCTCAGGGCCGCCGCCAACCGGATGTGGCAGCAGGCCGCCGGAACCAGGTGACCCTGGGTTTAGGTGACCCTGGGTTTAGGTGACACTGGGGTGAGGGCCGGTGGCTCCGGGCTCAATATGACCGAGTGATAAGGGCCACTCCTGTTTCTCTGCGCAGGTCTACAAGAAATGGGCCGCCGTGATTGTGAAGGCTGTGACTTGACGTTGCGGACACGGGTGGCGAGCATCGAAACCTACGCTCAAGTAGGTTGTGTGACGATCGCACTGACCTGCTGGGACCGCACTTCGTGCCGCTGACACGGGGAGCCGCTGACGCGGCCGCCGTGACGTACGGCACCTGACTCGTACAGCGACCCGACTCGTACAGCGAAGGATGCAGGCATGCCCGAGACGTTCCAGACCAAGCTGATGCTCGACCTTGAGCCGGTGGTGGAGAAGGAGCTCGACCGGCATCTGGCGACCGCCAAGGAATGGTTCCCGCACGACTACGTACCGTGGAGCCAGGGCCGCGACTTCGAGATGCTCGGCGGCGAGGCCTGGTCGATCGAGGACTCCAAGATCAGCAGCGAGGCGCGCGATTCGCTCATCGTCAACCTGCTGACCGAGGACAACCTGCCCGGTTACCACCGCGCGATCGCCGAGGTGTTCGGCCGCGACGGCGCGTGGGGGACGTGGGTCAACCGCTGGACCGCCGAGGAGAACCGGCACGGCATCGTCATCCGCGACTACCTCACGGTGACCCGCGCGGTCGACCCGGTGGCGCTGGAGCGGGCCCGGATGCACCACATGGAGGTGGGGTACGAGGCGACGCACGGCACCTCGTTCCTGCACGGGGCGGCGTACGTGTCGTTCCAGGAGCTGGCCACCCGGGTGGCGCACCGCAACACCGGCAGGGCGTCGGGCGAGCCGCTCTGCGAGCAGATGCTCACCCGCGTCGCGGCCGACGAGAACCTGCACATGATCTTCTACCGCAACCTGCTGGCCGCCTGCCTGGAGCTGGCGCCCAACGAGACGATGCGGGCGATCACCGATGTGGTGAAGGCGTTCGAGATGCCCGGGCACAGCATCGAGGGTTTCCTGCGCAAGTCGGTGGTGATCGCCAACGCGGGCATCTACGACCTGCGGCTGCACCATGACGACGTGCTCACGCCGGTACTGCGCAAGTGGGGCGTCTTCGACCGTACCGACCTCAGCGACGACGGCGACAAGGCCCGCGAGGAGCTGGCCGAGTTCCTGAGCCAGCTCGACGCCGCCGCGACCAAGTTCGAGGACCGCCGCGAGGAGCGCCGCGCCCGCCGGGCGGCCCGCGCCGCCGGCTGACCCCACCCGGCTCGGCGGCCCGGCTCGGCGGCCAGGCCCCGAACGATCGGAACGTATGCCGTGTTTCCGGCGTCATAGGGATTATGGGGACGAATCGGCGACTGGGCGGGTATCGGTTGCTGGACGAGATCGGCCGGGGGAGCACCTCGGTCGTCCATCTGGCCATGGACTCCGCCGGCCGCGAGGTCGCGGTCAAGGAGCTCATGGCCGAGTACGCCGCCGAGCCCGAGGGACGCCGGCGGCTCGCCCGCGAGATGGCCACCCAGGCCAGGGTCCGCAGCCCGTACGTGGCGCGGCTTCTGGACGGCGACGTGGAGGGGGAGCGGCCGTACGTGGTGATGCAGTACGTGCCCGGCCAGCCGCTCGGCGACCTGGTCGCGGCCTACGGGCCGTTCCGCGGCGCGCGCCTGCTCCGGCTGGCGCGGCGGCTGGCGCTCGGCCTGGCGGCCGTCCACGACGCGGGCGTGCTGCACCGCGACATGGCGCCGGGGAACGTGATCGTCCTCGGCGACCGGCCCGCGCTGATCGACTTCGGGATCGCGCACGGCGCCGGCGCCGACAAGATCACCAAGCGCGGCATGGTGGTCGGTACCCCGGCCTACCTGTCCCCGGAGCTGATCGAGGGCGAGCCGGCGACGGCCGCCTCGGACGTGTTCTCCTGGGCCGCCACGCTGGCCTGCGCGGCCACCGGGCGCCCGCCGTTCGGCCGGGGATCGCTGCACGGCACCTGCTTTCGCATCCTGCGCGGCGAGCACGACCTCGACGGGATCTCCGGGCCGCTGGCGGAGTTGCTGCCGCTCGGCCTGCGGCGCGACCCGGCGGCGCGGCCGACCGCCCGGTGGTTCGCCGGCGCGCTCGCCCAGGCGAGCGGCGAGCCGGACCAATCCGGACGGGTGGTGGCGGCATAGCCCACCTGCGGCCGGACCCGCATGCCGCGCACGGCGGCCATGCGGAACGGCCATGGCGCACCGCCTGGCCCGAGAGGCGAAGGTAGGGTTCCGTAAAACGATGAAGGGGGTTGCCACGTCCGGGGAGCGCATCGGCCACTACCGCGTCCAGGAGACTCTGGGGGAGGGCGGTATGGGCGTCGTGTACCTCGGCGCCGATCCCGAGGGACGCAACGTCGCCATCAAGGTGCTGCGGCCCGCCGTCGCGGGTGACGCCACCGCGCGCCGCCGGCTGGCCCGCGAGGTCGACTCGATGCGGCGGGTGCACAGCCCGCACGTCGCCGAGATCCTCGACGCCGACGTCACCGCCGACCGGCCCTACATCGTCACCCAGTACGTACCGGGGCGCACGCTCGAGGAGCAGGTGGAGGAGGCCGGCCCGATCTACGGGCGGTCCCTGCAGCGGCTGGCGGTCGGGCTGGCCTCGGCGCTGTCGGCGATCCACGGCGCCGGGATCATCCACCGCGACCTCAAGCCGGGCAACGTCATGCTGGTCGACAGCGAGCCGGTGGTCATCGACTTCGGCATCGCGCAGGGCGCGGACGCGACCCGGCTGACCGCCACCGGGATGGTCATCGGTACCCCCGGCTACCTGGCCCCCGAGATCATCGAGGGCGAGGACGCGGGCGCGGCGTCGGACGTGCACGCCTGGGCCGGCACGGTGGCCTACGGCGCCACCGGACGGCCGCCGTTCGGCTCCGGGACGTTCGAGTCGATCTTCTACAAGATCATGTCGGGGAGCCCCGATCTGGACGGCGTCCCCGAGGGGCTGCTGCCGGTGCTGCGCTCGGCGATGGCCCGCCATCCCGCCGAACGGCCCACCGCGGTCGGCCTGGTCCAGATCACCCGCAAGATCCACCTCGAGGCCACGCTCACCGACCAGACCCGGGTCGACGAGCACTACACGCTCCCGGACGGAGCCGCGCAGGCCGCCCCGGCCGCGTCCGCGTCCGCGGCGGCCCCCTCGACCTCGCAGCCGACCGAACGGCCCCCGACCGACCACGCCCAGACCTTCTCCATGCCGCCGTCGACGTCCCAGCCGGGCCCCTCGTACACGGGTCCTTCAGGCACGGGTCCTTCAGGCACGGGTCCTTCAGGCACGGGTCCCGCAGGCACGGGCGCCCCAGGCACGGGTCCAACGGGCGCCGGTGCTGCGGCACCCGTTCCGGCGCCCATCCCGGCCGCGCCCGTCCCGTCGCAGCCCAAGGACTTCAAGGGCATGCTGCCCCCGGCCGCGCCGCCGCCGGTGCCGCCGCCCGGGCCGAGCCCGTACGAGACGGGGCAGCGGTACGACCAGGGCTGGTACGACCAGGCGTCCTACTCGCCGTACCAGCAGCCTCCGCAGACACAGCAGCCTCCGCACACCCAGCAACCTCCGCAGGCACAGCAGCCGCCGCAGGGCGGCGCGCTCCAGCGGGGCGCTCCTCCGCCTGGGCAGCCCGCCCCGTACGACCCGTACGGGCGCGGTACGCAGCCGAGGCCCGACCAGCGGCCGGGGGAGGCGCAGCGTCCCGGGGCACGTCCGGACGGCAAGGACGCGCCCAAGCCGTACGGCTGGTACCGGGTGCTCAGCTTCATCGTCCTGGTCGCGTTGCTCGGCTTCGCCAACATCGTCCCGGCGATCGCCGTGGCCGTCACGGTCGTGGGCGTGCTGGTGCTGAGGGCGGGCGACAAGGCCGCCAAGGGCATGGAAGGCAAGCGGACCCGGCGCGGCCCGCGTTCCGGCGACGTGATGGCCGCCGCGTTCAAGACACCACTGCACCTGCCCGGTGCCTTGATGATGACGCTGCTGCTGGGCGGGCTGAGCATCCTGGCGGGGCTGATCCTGCTCGTGGTGCTCATGTTCGCCGCGCCCGACATGACCGCCTCGCGGGCGATCGCCTACTCCTGCATGGCCGTGATCCTGCTGCTCAGCCTGGCGCCGGGCAGCGGCGCGCCGCGCCGCCAGCTGGCCCGGGTGTGGGGCGGGGTGCTGCCGCGTACGGAGGCGGCGCTGGCGGGCGCCCTGATCCTGGGCATCTTCGCGACCGTGCTGGTGATCCTGTCGCAGCAGCAGCCGCCCGACACCACCCCGCTGGACGGCATGTCGCAGAACCTCGAAGACTTGCGCGCCGACATCCGCGAGTTGGTCAGCGGCGGCGTCCCGTTCATTTAAGACCCGGCTCAGGTGCTCGCCTGGCGGCTCGCACCTGACCGGTTCCTGTGCGAGCGCGGCTCGCGCGGTGGCTGAGGACACTTCGAGATCTCATCCCACCGCCTTCCGGGACACGCCTGATAGGGCGTCTCATGATCGGTAGGGTGGCGAGCCTTATGAGCGGTGAAACCAGCGGGGAAACGCGACACCAGCGGCGCATCGGGTCCTACCGGTTGCTCGATCGGGTGGGCGGTGGTGTCGGGGTCGTCCATCGCGCGGCCGATCCGGACGGCCGCGACGTGGCGATCCGGCTGCTGCCTCCGGGCTCGTACGACGTTGCGCGGATGCGCCAGGTACGGAGCCCGTACGTCGTCGACGTGCTCGACGGCGATGGCGAGCACGAGCGGCCCTACGTCGTCAGCCGGTTCGTTCCGGGGAGGCCGCTGGACGAGTCGCTGCCGAGCCCGTTCCAGGGTGCCGAGCTCCGCCGGATGGCCCTCGGGCTGGCGAAGGCCCTCGCCGCCATCCACGCGACGGGGCTGGTCCACGGGGATCTGCGGCCCGACCACATCCTCGTCGTGGACGGGGCCCCGGTCGTCATCGACTTCGGGATCGTTCCCGGCGAGCCCGCCCAGGACCTGCGCGCCTGGGCCGCCAACATCGCCTTCGCCGCCACGGCCGACCCGCGATGCCTGGAGGCCGCCGACCCCTGTGCCGCCGCCGGTGAGGCCGTTCCGGCCGCGCTGCGCCCGCTGCTGCGGGCGGCGTCCGATCCCGCCGGCGCCATCACGGCCGCCGAACTCGCCGACTCCGTGGCGGCCATCAAGCTCGCCCCTTCCGCCGTAGCCCCCGTTTCCAGGACGGGCCCGGCCGCGCCGCCTGTGGTCCCGGCGCCTGCGCCTTCGCAGGAAGAGCCGGCCCTCGCATCGCCGTCCGTACGGTCCCAGCACGAGCCCCAAGCCCAGCACGAGTCCCCAGACCAGAACGGGCCGCACCAGCCGCACGACCGCAGGAAGGCGCGCGAGATGGCGGTCGCGCGGGCTTGGGCGCGGCTGCTGACGGCGATGGTGGTCGTCATCGCGGTCGGTGTCGCGATCGCTATGCCGCTGGCGGGTGTCGGGCTGTCCCTGGTGGCGGTGGTGGCCCTGCGGGCGACCTCTGACGGTATGGGCCGGGCCCTGGGCCGTACGGCGGCGACGGTGCCGTACGCGGCCGTGGCGGGGACCGTGGTGACGCTGGGGCTCGCCGGGCTGGCGGTGTTCGAGATGGAGGTCGATCCACTGGGCGCCGTCGCGTTCGGCGCGGGCGCGGCGGTCGCGGTCCTGTGGGCGGGTCCGGGGGTCACGGGTCCGCGCCGGCAGCTGGAGAAGGTGTTCGCGTCGGTGGCGCGCGTGCCGCACCGCATCGCCCCGGCCGGGATCGTGCTCGGCGTGCTGGCGCTGTGCGCGGTCGTCGCGGCGATCTCGGTGACGCCGAGCCTGGCTCCGATGTACGGGTTGCAGAGTTCGCTGGAGGGTTCGATCGGACGCCTGCAGGCCTCGCTGCAGTGATCCGGTGGTGACCTGCGGTGATCCGGCGGCGGCTCGGAAGTGATCTGCGTCACGGGGGTCACTGGGCGGGAGCCGTGGACCAGGGCGTCCCGGTGCGTGGGTAAGGTCTCCTCAGCTGGGATTTGCCACGAGGCTACCGATCGGTAACATTTGTGGTGCACGGCCGAAACGGGGACCCGGGGCCGAAGCGCGTTCGGGTCTTTGGCAGGCTGTGAGGTGCTAACGCATTCCAGACCGCGTCGACCCACCATGGGCGGCGCCCACCTCTGCCGCTTACCCCAGCGGCCAAGAAGAGTGCAGGGAGGTCGGCCACCGGCCATGAACATCGTCGTCCTGGTGAAGCAGGTTCCCGACACGGAGAGCCCGCGCAAGCTGAAGTCCGAGGACAGCACGCTCGACCGTGCCGCCGCGGACGGTGTCATCAACGAGCTCGATGAGTACGCCATCGAGGAGGCGCTGCGCATCAAGGAGGCCCATGACGGCGAGGTGACCGTTCTGACCATGGGCCCCGACAAGGCGACCGACTCGATCCGCAAGGCCCTCGCGATGGGCGCGGACAAGGCCGTGCACCTCGTCGACGACGCGCTGACCGGCTCCGACGCGCTGCAGACGTCGTACGCCATCCAGCAGGCCCTCGGCCGCACCGGTTTCGACCTGGTGATCCTGGGCTCGGAGTCCACCGACGCGCGCACCGGCGTGCTCGCCGCGATGCTCGCCGAGCGGCTGGGCGTCGCCCAGCTGTCGCAGGCCAACAAGGTCGAGATCGACGGCACCGCGATCAAGGTGCAGCGGCAGACCGACTACGGCTACGACAAGGTCGAGGCGAGCCTGCCCGCGGTCGTGAGCGTGGTCGAGAAGATCAACGAGCCGCGCTACCCCTCGTTCAAGGGGATCATGGCGGCGAAGAAGAAGCCGGTCGAGACGCTGGGCATCGCCGATGCCGGCATCGAGGCCGGCCAGGTCGGCCTGGCCAACGCCGCCACCGCGGTGGTGGACTTCGCCGAGGCACCGCCGCGGGCGCAGGGTCAGATCGTCACCGACGAGGGCGACGGCGGCGCGAAGATCGCCGAGTTCCTCGCGTCGAAGAAGTTCGTCTGAGCGAGGAAGGGGAGCACAGAAACAATGGCTGAGATTCTCGTCCTCGTCGACCATGTCGACGGTGAGGTCAAGAAGGTCACCCTCGAGCTGCTGACCCTGGCCGCCCGGCACGGCGAACCCGCCGCCGTCTGGATCGGTCCGGGGTACGAGGGTGCCAAGGACAGGCTGGCCGAGTACGGCGCCGCCAAGGTCTACGTGGCCGCCGACGAGGAGCTGAACTCCTACGTCGTCGCCCCGAAGGCCGCCCTGCTGGCCCAGCTGGTGAACGAGAAGGCGCCCGCCGCCGTGCTCGTCTCCGCGACGGCCGAGGGCAAGGAGGTCGCCGGCCGGCTCGCGGTGAAGACCGGCTCCGGTGTCCTCACCGACGTCGTGGACGTCACCGAGGGCCTGGTCGCCGAGCACTCGATCTTCGGTGGCGGCATCATCGCGCACGCCAAGGTCAACGCCGGTACGCCGATCATCGCCGTCCGGCCGAACTCGGTCGCGCCGCAGGCCTCGCCCGCGACGCCGGTCGAGGAGCAGGTGTCGGTGACGCTGTCGGACGCCGACAAGGGCGCCCGGATCGTGGAGAAGGTCGTCCAGGAGAAGGGCGAGCGCCCCGACCTCACCGAGGCGGCGATCGTCGTCTCCGGTGGCCGCGGTGTCGGCGGTGCGGAGAACTTCTCCATCATCGAGGCGGTGGCCGACTCGCTCGGCGCGGCCGTCGGCGCCTCGCGCGCCGCGACCGACGCCGGCTGGTACCCGCACCAGTTCCAGGTGGGCCAGACCGGCAAGACCGTGTCGCCACAGCTCTACATCGCCGTCGGTATCTCCGGTGCCATCCAGCACCGCGCCGGCATGCAGACCTCGAAGACCATCGTCGCCATCAACAAGGACCCCGAGGCGCCGATCTTCGAGCTGGTCGACTACGGCATCGTCGGTGACCTGTTCCAGGTGGCGCCGCAGCTCACCGAGGAGATCACCAAGCGCAAGTGACGCTCTAGGGCTCACAGCTGCCGCAAGCGGAACGGCCGGGACGCACAGGCGTCCCGGCCGTTCCGGCTTTTCCGGGGCCTCCGGTTTTATGTGGCTTTTCGGCACCGACGGGAACACTGCGTTGCGCGGGGCGGGGCCACCGTACGACCGGTATCGCCGTTCGGAGGTTTTCGCGGCCGTTTCCCGGCGAACACCACATTGAGCGATGAACACCGGATCGAGCGATGAACACCGGATCGAGCGGTGAAGAGCGGATCGAGGGGTGAACGCCGGATGGCGCGGTGAAGTCCGGATCGAGCGGCGGGCGCCGGATTGGAACGGTACGGCGGCCCAGCCGCGTTGTCAGTGCGAGCGGTGACCGCAGACCTCAAGGGAGCCATGGAAGCGATTCCCGAACGCAGCGGCGCGATCCCTGAGCGTGCCGCGATTCCCGAACGCGGTGCGATCCCCGATCGCAACGGACACTCCCGTACGACGCCGGCGGGGCCGCACGGCCGGCTGACCCCGGCGCGCCCCCTGCCGGTCGGCCCGCGCGAGCCGGTGAGCCTGACCGTCGACGACGTCGGCGCGCTGGGCGACCGGCTGCGCGCCGCCGTCCTGGACGCGGTACGGATGCCCGCCGAGGTGCTGGAGGTCGTCCTCGCGACCGTCCTCGCGGGCGGCCATCTGCTGGTGGAGGACCATCCCGGCGTCGGCAAGACCCAGCTCGCCCGGACGCTGGCCCGTACCCTCGACGGCCGCTTCGCGCGCGTGCAGGCGACCGTCGACCTGCTCCCGGCCGACATCGTCGGCGCGAACGTGTGGCGTGCCGACACCGGCGGGTTCGAGTTCCGGCCCGGACCGGTGTTCGCGAACGTCGTGCTCGTCGACGAGATCAACCGCGCCACCCCCAAGACCCAGTCCGGGTTGCTGGAGGCCATGGAGGAGCGCCAGGTCACCGTGGACGGCGAGAGCCGCCCGCTGCCCCGTCCGATGCTGGTGATCGCCACCCAGAACCCGGCGGCCGGCTACGACGGCACGTACCCGCTCCCGCCCGCCCAGCTCGACCGGTTCCTGGCCGTGGTCTCGCTCGGCTACCCGAGCGCCGACCAGGAGATGGCGCTGCTGCGGGCGGGGCCCGAACCGGCCGCGGCAGCGGTCACCGACCCGGCCCAGCTGCTGGCGGCGCAGGAGACGGTCGCGGAGGTGCACGCCGCCGACCCGCTGCTGCGGTACGTGGTGGAGCTGCTGGCCGCCACCCGCGAGCATCCGCTGGCCGAGGTCGGGGCGAGCCCGCGCGCCGGCCTGCTGCTGCTCGCCGCCGCCCGCGCCCGCGCCGCGATGAACGGGCGGGCGTTCGTGCTGCCCGACGACGTCCAGGCGCTGGCCCTGCCCGTGCTGGCACACCGGCTGCAGCGCACCGGCGCCGCCCCGGTGGGCGCGACGTACGAGATCGTCGAGGACGCCGTACGGCAGGTCCGGGCCCGATGAGCCCACGGGGCCGGCGGTGGGCGCGCCGGCGCGAGCGCGGCCGGATCTCGGGACGCTGGGCCCTGTGGCTGCTGATGGCGGCGATGCTGGCCGGCCTCGCCGCCGCGCTGCCGTCGCTCACGCTGTTCACCCTGGCCGTGGGCCTGGTGCTGACGGTCGTGGGCAGCGTGCTCATCACCGTCCTGGCGGGTGGCCGGCTGTCGGTCGTCCGGACCGTCCCCGTACGGGAGGCAAGCGAGGACGAGCCGCTGCTGCTGGAGTTCAAGGTCCGGCTTCCCGCCTGGGTGCCCGCCAGGCTGGAGGTACGGGGCGGCCAGGGCGAGTGGATCCCGCTGGACCGGCGCGGCGGTGTCGTGGAGCTGTACGTGGGACGCCGGGGCGCGTACGTGCTAGGCCCGTCCAGGATGCGGGTCGGCGACCCCCTGGGCATCCTCCGCCGGCCGCTCACCGCCGGGACCGCCGAGCCCGTGCTCGTCCTGCCCGAGCCCGCCCCCGACGTCCGGACGGTCCCGCCCCGCGCCGCCCGCGCCGACGACCTGGAGCCGGACGGGCTGCGCCCCTACGTTCCGGGCAGCCCGATCAGCCGGATCCACTGGGCGTCCCTGGCGCGCGGCGTCGAGCTGCAGGAACGCCGGTTCGCCGCCCCGCCGTCCGGCCTGCCCCTGGTGATCGTCGATACCTCTGGCCCCGCCGGCGGCACGGGCCCCGCAGGAAGTACGGGCCCTGCGGGAAGTACCGGCCTCGCAGGAGCTACGGAATCGGTCGATCCGCGTGCGGTCGACTGGGTCGCGCGGGCCGCGGCCGGTTGCGTGCTGGCGCTGGCTCGCGACGGCGGTTGCGAGGTCCTGCTGCCGGGCGCCGAGAGCCCGATGGCCGCCCTGGACGACCCGTCCTGGCGGGCCGTGCGCCGCCGCCTCGCCGTGCTGGACGAGGGACACGGCCCGGCGGTCCGGCCGCCGGGCGGGCGCGCCTCCTCGGTCATCCACGTACCGCCCGGACTGGACCTCGGGCCACCGCGCGCGCCGCTGCCGCGCGGTGTCGTCGCGCTGCCGTCCGAAGAGGCGCTGGGCTTCGTCAACGCGCTGAACGGGCCGTCCAGGGATCGGGAGCCGGTCCGATGACGCGCGCGGCGGGGCTGCTGCTCGCGGCGGTCGTGACCCTTGCGGCCTGGATACCGCTGCTGGGATGGCGGGTGCTGTGGACGGTGCCGGTCGCGGTGCTCGCCGTGGTGGTGCTGGCGGCGCAACGGTTCCCGGCACGACTCGTACCGCTCGCGTATCTCGCCTGGGCGCCCGCTGCACTTCTCGCGGGGGGCGCGCCCAAGGGCTGGCTGTGGCCGACCTCCTGGGACACGCTCGTGCTCGCCCTGACGGACGGTGTGCGCGAGCTGGCGCTGCTCGTCCCCGGTGAGCGGGCCGGTGACATCGGTACCCGCTCGGTATGGCTGCTCGCCACCGGCGTCGTGCTCATCACGGCCGCCGCATTGGCCGCGCCCAAGCAGGCCGGTTCGCTGCGCCTGCTCACGGCGTTCACCATCCTCGCGATGCCCTGGCTGATAGCCACCGCGATCCGGCAGAGCGACGAGACCGCCTGGCCCGGCGCTGTGCTGCTGGTCGCCGGGCTGCTGTGGTTCGCGCCGCGCCGGGCCGCGATCCCGGTGCTCGCGCTCGGTACGGCCGCCGCGCTCGTCGCGGCCTCGGCCGCGCACGCCATCGGGCCGCGCACGCAGTGGCTGGACTTCGACGACATGGTCGGCCGCGAGCCGCAGTTCCAGACGCTCAACACCACGCAGAGCTACGGCCCGATCGACGACCGGCGCTCCGGTGCCACGATGCTGGAGGTCACCTCGCCGCGGCCCGCGCTGTGGCGGATGCAGGTGCTCGAACGGTACGGCTGGCGCGGCTGGGAGGTCGGCGGCGGCGTCGTCCGGGCCGAGCTGCCCGAGCCCGCCGCCGAGACCGTCGACATCGAGGTGACGGTCCGCGGCCTGCGCGACTCGCAGGTGGTGGCGCCGGGACGGATCCGTTCGATCGTCGCCGCCGGCAAGATCGACACGATGCCCGGCGACGCGCGCCGGGTGATCCCGCAACCGCGCCAGGACGACACGTACCGCGTCCGCTCCGACATGGTGCGGGTCGACCCGGCGGCCCTGCGCGCCGCGCCCCCGGCCACCGACCACCGGCTCCGCCCGTACACCAACCTGTGGTTCCGGTGGGGCGGCGAGCGGCTGGCGGGGCGCCTGGGCGAGTACGGCTCGTACCCCGACGTCTCACCGGGCCTGGAGCGCTTCCTGCGCCGCGTTCCCGCGATGCGCGACGTGCTCAACCTGTCCCAGCAGCTGACCGCCGGGGCCAAGACGCAGTACGAGGTCGTGGAACGGATCGAGCGCTACCTGACCGAGGGCGGCCGCTTCCGCTACTCCACCGACGTACCGGAGACCGTCGGCTTCCCGCTGCTGGACTTCCTGCTGTACGACCGCACCGGCTACTGCCAGCACTTCGCCGGTGCCGCCGCACTGCTGCTGCGGCTGGCCGGCGTACCGACCCGGGTGGTCGCCGGGTTCGCCACCGGGAAGTCCGAGGACGGCCTCTACAAGGTGCGCGACACCGACGCCCACGCCTGGATCGAGGTCTACTTCGAGGGACAGGGGTGGGTACCGTTCGATCCCACCCCGGCCGCCGACGCCGAGGTCGCGGCCGAGGTCGACCCGCTGACGCCGCCGCCCGCCGAGGACACCGGCCGCGCTTCGGCCGCCCCGCTCGCCGGGCTCAGCCTCGTCCTGATCATCGCCGTGGCCTTCGTCCTCCGGCGCCGCGGGCACCGCGGCCGCCGGCACGGCGGCGAGCTGCTGGAACGCCTCGCCACCCACTCCGGCGCCCGGGTCACCCCCGACACCACGCTGACCGAGCTGCGCGAACGGCTGGCCAGGATCGGGCCGCATGTCGCGGAGGTCGCGGCCGACGCGGAACGGGCCCGGTACGCACCCGGACCCGCACCGCCGGACTCGCGGGCGCGGGTCGTCCGGGCCCTCGTCGCCGACGTCGGTACGCCCCGCGCGGTCCTGCTGCTCGCCTCGGCCGCCGTAGCCCCGGCCCAAGCCCGCCCTGAGGGACGGTCTGCGGGACGGGCTCAGGGGCGGCCGGAAGGACGGCTCGAAGGCGGGTAGGGGATAGCCTTCACGACCTCCGGCCGCAGCAGGCCGGTGATCGCGTCGTACGGGATCCGGATCGTGGGCTGGCCGCAGGCCATGATGTAGGTGTCGAGTCCCGGCGCGTCCACGAGCACCTCCAGCTCGCGCGGAGCGAGCGCGAACTGCACGTTGGCACTGTCCAGATCGGGACGGTCGAGCGGCGGTGGCCGGTCGCCGAAGCAGGTTTCCACCCCTCGTTCGCCGATCCGCTGGGAGAGCGTCCGCAGCCCCTCGCCGCTCAGTGCCGAGGGCAGGAACAGGTCCGCCGCCCGCAGCGCCTTGCCGGTCTTGAGGTCCACCGTGACCGTACGGGCGCGGCTCCAGCTGGAGTGCGACAGCCGCTCGGACCTCAGCGTGAAGTCGTACCGGACCGACAGGTAGCGCGGGCCGTTCAGGCGTATTCCGGGCTTGACCGACGAGGTGGAGGGCGGTTTGCCCTGGCCTTCGGGCCGCTGCGCGTCCAGGACCAGCGCCCGCTGGTATTCGGCCGTACGGGTGTCCGCCGGTGCGCGCAGGGCAGCGTTGATGCGGCGCGTGAGGGCCGGGTCGGCGCCGCCCTTGACGTGGACGAGCCGCCCGTTCACCTGGAGCGGTCCCGCGGTCTGCTGATGAGCGGCGAGTGCGATGGTCAGGGGTGGCGGCTCGGGCTCGTCGGCGGCGACGTACACCGCGGCGCCGCCACCCGCGACGGCCACCGCCGAACCCGCGATGACGGCCGCGCCCTTGATCCCGATCCCGGTGCTCGCCGCGCCGGCCATTCCACCACTGGCTGCGCCGGCCGTTCCGCCACCGGCGGCGCCGGCCGCGCCGCTGCCCGCACCTGCGGCACCCGCGGCGCCCGAGGCGCCCACGGCGGCCGCACCCGCCGGCGCGAGGCCGAGCGCGGCGAGCGGGAAGAGCGCCGCCACCGCCGCGGCCGCCGCAGCGAGGCCGCGCACGCCCCGCTGCTCCCACTGCGTCCCGTACTCGGTGGACGCCAGCCGTTCCAGCTCGGCGACGAAGGCGGCGGCGCCCGCCGGCCGTGCCCAGGGATCCTTGGCCATCCCCTGCTCGATCAGCGGGCGCAGCGGCCCCGGCACGGCGTCGACCGGGACGGCCTCGGTCAGGTGCCGGTGCATCAGCGCGGCCTGCTCGCCACCGGCGTACGGCCGCCGTCCGGTCACGCATTCGAAGAACACACAGGTCGCCGCGTACACGTCGGTCGAGGGCGAGACGGGCTCGCCGCGCCACTGCTCGGGCGCCATGTAGACCGGCGTCCCCGCGTGGCCCGCCTCGCCCGCGTCGACCGCGATCCCGAAGTCGATCAGCTTGCTGACCCCGTCCCCGCGCACGATCACGTTGGCGGGCTTGTAGTCGCGATGCACGATGCCGAGCCCGTGCGCGGCCGCGAGCCCCTGCAGGGAACCCTTCAGTACGGTCAGCGCGGCCTCGGGCCCCAGCGCACCGCGCTCGGCCAGCACCGCCTTGAGCGAGGCGCCGTCCACCGCCTCCATGACGATGGCGGCGCCGTCGCGACTCTCCACCACGCCGTACAGCGCGGCGATATGCGGGTCGCGCAGCCGCAGCAGCAGCTCGGCCTCGCTCCGGAACCGCGCCCGGAACTCGGCGTCCTCGTGCAGCCTGGACGACAGGTACTTGATCGCGGCGGTACGGCCGGTGCCGTCATGCCGGGCCAGCACCACCCGCCCCTGCGCCCCCTCGCCGAGAACGCGCAGCTCGCTGTAGCCCTGGATCCGCCACTCGCCCATCCCGCCTCCTGATCGCCCTTCCGATCAACCGAGAGGCGTTATACAGCAATTCCGGTGATCAGGCCGCCACGGGCTCGGGTTCGGGCTCCCGCTCGGGAGCCGGACCGGGAGTGGAGCCGGGCGCCGGGACGGCGACGGGCTCGCCGATGGCGCCGCCCAGCGGGACGTACCGGGCACCGACCGCGATCAGCAGCGCCAGCACGACGGTCACGCCCACGCCCACGCGCAGCGAGGTGGCATCGCCCAGGAAGCCGACCACGACCGGGCCGAGCAGCAGACCGCCGTACCCCATCGCGCCCACCTGGGCGACGGCCGCGGCGGGACGGTCCGGGGCCGCCGTTCCGGCCAGCGAGATCGTGGTCGGGACGACCGTGCAGACGACCAGGCCGGTCAGGAAGAACCCGGCGACGGCCACCGGCGCGCTCGGGGCGAGCACGACGACGGTCATGCTCAGGGCGGTGCCGATCCCGGCGCCGGTGAGGAGGCGGCGGGTACCGATGCGGGCCCGTACCCGGTCCCCGGTGAGCCGCCCGATCAGCATGGCCAGCTCGAACATCGGGTACCCGAGCGCCGCGACCGCCTGGGTGGCGCCCATCTCGTCGTGCAGCAGCAGGCCGCTCCAGTCGGCGATCGACCCCTCGGTCATGAACGCGATGAACGCCAGCGCGCCGATCAGGTAGACCGCGACCGGCATCCGGGCACGCCGCCCCGAGCCGTCGCCGGCGGGCGGCGGCGGGTCGGCCAGGTAGGTACGGCTGACCGCGAGCCCGGCGGGCAGCGCGACGATCGAGGCGATCAGCACGGTCTCGGTGAAGCCGAGACCGCCGGCGGCGGTGGCGACACCGAACAGGCCGCCGCTCATCGCGCCCACGCACCAGCCGGCGTGCATCCCGCTCATGATCGGGCGGCGGTACGCCTGCTCGACCACGCTGCCCTGGGCGTTCATCGCGACATCGGTGATCCCGAACGTCATGCCGAAGAACGCCACGGCGGCCAGCAGCAGCCCGTACGTCGGTGCCACCGCGACCAGCGCGTACGCGACCGCGGTGAGCGGCAGTGCCACCTTCAGCACCGGCCGGCTCCCGGCCCGCGCCATGACCGCGCGCAGGCCCTGCATGGTGACGATCGCGCCGAGTCCCCAGACGAGGACGACGATGCCGACCTCGCCCTCACTGGTACCGAACTTCTCGGCCAGCGCGGGCATCCGGGCCACCCACACTCCCGTGAGCAGCCCTGCCAGTGCGAAGGTCAGGAACGTTCCAAGACGCGCGCGGAACAGCATCGTTCACCTCTTTCTCTACTCGTCGCGTTTCTCTACTCGTGGGGGCAGCGGGGCCTTGGGGCCGCACGCGGCGAAGAGGGCCTCAGGGCCCGATCAAGACAAGAAGGGGGTACTGCAGGGGGTCCGGCGCGGCGGGTCTATCGCCGGGCGAGGGCCAGCATGCGCTGTTTCAGCGCTTCGAGCTGCGCGGCGTCGTACAGCTCGGGGGCGTGGCTGACGACTTCCCACAGGCCCTCGGCGGCCAGCCGTACGATCATCGCCGCGACCGGGTCGGGGTCCTCGGCGGCCGTGCGCCCGTGCCAGCGGGCCATCGCCTCGTTCAGCGGGGCGGCCAGGTCCGGATCGGTCGCCGCGGCCATGATGGCCGACCACCGCCGGTACGCGCGGGCCTCTCCCGTGAGGACCTCGAACGTCGCCTCGACGTAGGCCCGGGTGTACGAGCCGGGGGCGCCGTCCTCGTGCTCGGCGACCAGCGTGTCGAACTCCTCGATCACTCGCGCGACCAGGCCCTTGACCAGGGCCTCCTTGGAGGAGAAGTGGTAGAGCAGCCCGCCCTTGCTGACGCCGGCGCGGTCCGCGACCGCGGTGAGCGTCAGCGCCTGGGTGCCCTGCTCGGACAGCAGGGCCTCGGCGGCGTCGAGGAGGGCGTTCTTCTTCATGGCCCCTCTACTGTACCGACCGGACGGTACAGTAGCAATCGACGGAAACCGGAAACCCCTGTGCGGTCGATCACCCTGCGGCGAACGCGCGCGATGAACCCCGTGCTCGCGATGAAACCCGTGCTCGCGATCACAGGACATGCCGCCGGAAGGGAACGTTCTGGGCGCGGATACTGTTGACCGCGTGGTGACCTACCTCGACCATGCGGCGACGACCCCGATGCTGCCTGAGGCCATCGCGGCGATGACGGCGGAGCTCGGCGAGCTCGGCAACCCGTCCTCCCTGCACGCCGTGGGCCGCCGCGCCCGCCGGGTGGTGGAGGAGTCCCGGGAGATCATCGCCGAGATCTTCGACGCCCGGCCCAGCGAGGTCGTGTTCACCTCCGGTGGCACCGAGGCCGACAACCTGGCGGTCAAGGGGATCTACTGGGCCCGCCGCGCCGCCGACCCGGCCAGGACCCGCGTTCTGGCGAGTGCCGTCGAGCACCACGCCGTCCTGGACACCGTGCAGTGGCTCGGCGACCACGAGGGCGCGCAGGTCGACTGGATCCCGGTGGACGAGCGCGGCCGGGTCGATCCCGCCGCGCTGCGCGAGATGATCGGCCCGGACGTCGCGCTGATCACCGTCATGTGGGCCAACAACGAGGTCGGTACCGTCCAGCCCATCGCCGAACTGGCCGCGATCGCCCGCGAGCACGGCATCCCGTTCCATACCGACGCGGTCCAGGCCGCGGGCCAGCTCCCGGTCGCCTTCCATCCCAGCGGCGCGCACGCCCTCACGCTGAGCGGGCACAAGCTCGGCGGCCCGCTCGGCGTCGGCGCGCTGCTGCTCGGCAAGGGTGTCGACCCGGTGCCGGTGCTGCACGGCGGCGGCCAGGAGCGCGACGTCCGTTCCGGAACGCTCGACACCCCGGCCATCGCCGGATTCGCCGCCGCCGCGCAGACCGCGGTCGCCCGCCGCGACGGCGAGGCCCGCCGGCTCGCAGCCCTCCGCGACCGGCTGATCGGCGCCGTCCGCTCGGCCGTCCCCGACGCGCTGCTCAACGGCGACGAGCATGAACGGCTGCCGGGCAACGCGCACTTCTCGTTCCCCGGCTGCGAGGGCGACGCGCTGCTCATGCTGCTGGACGCGCGCGGCATCGAGTGCTCCACCGGCTCGGCCTGCTCCGCCGGGGTCTCCCAGCCCAGCCACGTACTGCTGGCGATGGGCGCCGACCCCGACCGCGCCCGCGGCTCGCTGCGCTTCACGCTCGGCCACACCTCCACCGAAGCGGACGTCAAGGCGCTCGCCGACGCCATCGGCCCCGTGGTCGAGCGCGCCCGCCGCGCAGGTCTTTCCTGAGCTTTACCGACCTTCCTCGGCTTTACCGAACTTTCCGGATGTTTGCCGCCCTGCCTGGCGGGGACTGCCCGCGGATGGCGGAGAACGTGGCGGACAGCGGCTGGCGCAAGACCGTGGGCCACCGGTGGTTCCACCATCTGATCCGGACGGGGCTGGCCGCGCGCGGGGTCGTCTACGTGCTGATCGGCTGGCTGGCGGTACAGATCGCGTCCGGACACGGCGGGCCCGAGGCCGACCAGCGCGGCGCGCTGGAGACCGTGGTCGGCGGCCCCGGCGGGATCATCGCGGTGTGGGTGATGGTCGCCGGCTTCGCCGGGCTGGTGCTCTGGCAGATCGCCGAGGCGCGGTACGGGCGTCCCGTACCCGGCGGCGACAAGCCGCACAACCGCGCCTTCGCGTTCGCGCGGGCGCTGATCTACCTGGCCGGCCTGATCGGGGCGCTGGGCTTCGCGATCGGGATCGGCGGCAAATCGTCCGACCAGCAGTCACGCGCGTTCACCGCCCGTGCGATGGACGAGCCGGGCGGCCGCTGGCTGGTGCTGGCGGTCGGCGCCGGGTTCATCGTCTGCGGTGCCGTGGTCGGCTGGCACGCGGCCCGCCGCAAGTTCCTGGACGAGCTGGACAGGGCCCGGATGACCGCGTTCGTGCGCAAGGCCGTCATCCCGCTGGGCGTGGTCGGCAACTGCGCCCGCGGCCTCCTGCTCGGCGGCATCGGCGTCTTCCTGGCCTACGCCGCGCTCCGCCATGACCCCGGTCAGGCCAAGGGACTGGACGGGACGCTCCGCGAGTTCGCCGCCACGCCCGCCGGCCCCCTACTACTGGCCGCCGTGGCCGCTGGCCTCGCCGTCTTCGGCATCTACGCCTTCTGCGAGGCCCGCTGGCGCAAGGTCGACGCCAGCAACTGACACGCGCCGAACCTCAGAAACGTGGCCTCAGCCACCGCGCGCCGGGGCTTTGGAAATAGGCCCGGCTTTGGAAACTACGGTTGGTAGGGGGTGAGGGCACGCCAGCCGGGGTCGTTGGTCGAGGCGACCTTGGCCTTGCCCTCGCTCCAGGCTGCCGCGAGCTGGTCCAGTTCGGCGATCACACCGGAGTCGGGGTCGGCGTACAGGTGGAACACCCGCAGCCCGTCACCGGTCTCCCGTACGGCCAGCACGGCCCGGTCGCCCAGCCCGGCGATCTTCTTCTCGAACTTGCGCAGCGCCCCCGCCGACGGCTCCACCGGGAGCCGGTCGGGATTGCTGTGCGCGTACGGCAGCGAGATCGCCACGTGCAGGTCGCAGAGCGGGTAGTCCTGGCGGTGCAGCGGGAAGCGGGCGCCCAGCCGCGCCGGGTGGCCGCGCGGCGTGCGGCCCTCGCCGGTCAGCCAGGCCGGCTCGCCGAACGGCTCGGCGATCTGCTCGACCACGGCGGGCAGCATCGAGGGCGCCAGCGCGTCCACCGGCGCCTCGATCGCGATCGTGATCTCGCCGATCCAGCGCGCCACGTCGTCCTCGCCCATCGACCAGTCCAGCACGTGCCTGGCGACCTGGAACCGCTGCTCATCGGACACGAACAGGAAGTCGGGGTGGTAGGCCGAGATGTGCACCCGGGCCCGGCCGGCGTCGGCGCGCATTCCGAGCTTGACGTAGTCGAGGTCGAACTCGTGGTCGCCCAGGAGCAGCTTGTGCTCCAGCATCTCGGGATCGGCCTGCCGCGCCGGATGGAACCGCCAGCCGCCGGCCGCCGCGCCGCGCGGAGCGGCCCGGTACCAGCGCTCGGCCAGCCCGCGCAGCTCAGGATCGCCCGCACCGGTCACGGTCAGGATCGGGGTCTCGTCCTCGCCGCCGCCGATCTCCCACTGGAGCTCGGGATGGATCTTCTGGACCCGGCTGGACAGTTCCTCGACGATCGAGGTCGGCAGGCCCTCACTCGGCAGGCCCTCACTCGGCTGGCCGTCGCTCGGCCGGCCGTCGGCCGGCCGGTCCTCACTCTGGAGGCCGGTCGGATGGTCGGCCTCGCCCGGATCGTTCAGCGATGCCTCGATCTGCGGGCGGGCCTGGGCCCACCACTCCCAGAACTCGCTGATCGAAGCGGGCGCGGCGGCGTTCGTCTCGCGGGGACGGCGGAAGATTCCCATAGCGTCGCTCATCGTACGCGGTAACCAGGGCCCGGCATCGCACCGGCGGCACCGCTGGAGCGCTTACTCTGGGAACGTTATGACTTTGCGCGTACTCGCCGCCATGTCGGGCGGCGTCGACTCCGCCGTGGCCGCCGCCCGCGCCGCCGAGGCCGGCCACGAGGTGACCGGCGTCCACATGGCGCTGTCCAGAAACCCCCAGTCGTACCGGACGGGCGCGCGGGGGTGCTGCACCCAGGAGGACTCCCGGGACGCCCGCCGCGCCGCCGACGTGATCGGGATCCCGTTCTACGTGTGGGACCTCGCCGAACGGTTCGACCGGGACGTGGTGCAGGACTTCGTCGAGGAGTACGCGGCGGGCCGTACGCCCAACCCGTGCCTGCGCTGCAACGAGAAGATCAAGTTCACCGCGCTGCTGGACCGGGCGCTGGCGCTGGGCTTCGACGCGGTCTGCACCGGGCACTACGCGCAGCTGGACGGCGGCGTGCTGCGGCGCGGCGTCGACATGGGCAAGGACCAGTCGTACGTCCTGGCCGTGTGCACGCCCGAGCAGCTGGCGCACGCGATGTTCCCGCTGGGCGACACCGCCAAGGCCGACATCCGGGCCGAGGCGGAGCGGCGCGGGCTGCAGGTGGCCGACAAGCCCGACAGCCACGACGTCTGCTTCATCGCCGACGGTGACACCCGCGGCTTCCTCGCCAGCCGGCTGGGGACGGCGCCAGGCCCGATCGTGGACGAGTCCGGCACCGAGGTCGGCGAGCACGAGGGCGCGTACGCGTACACCGTGGGGCAGCGCAAGGGCCTGCGGATCGGGACCCCGGCGGCGGACGGACGGCCGCGCTACGTCCTGGACATCTCGCCGGTGACCAACACCGTGACGGTGGGGCCGCGCGAGGCCCTGGACGTGGACGAGATCATCGCCGACCGCCCGGTCTGGCTCGCGGAACGGCCGGACGGCGCGTTCGGCTGCCAGGTGCAGCTGCGGGCGCACGGCGAGGTGTACGACTGCGTCGCCGAGCCCGAGGGTGAGCCCGGCCATGAGCGGGTACGGATCCGGCTCGCGGAGCCCGCGCAGGGTGTGGCGGCCGGGCAGGCCGCGGTGCTGTACGCGGGAGACCGGGTGCTCGCCTCGGCCACGATCGGCGAGACCGCCCGCGTCCCCGCCTAGCGCGGTGATCACGACCCTCCGCCGTGCCGCCCGCCGATCTTTGTTGACTCGTGGGGTGTTGGGCGGGGAAGCCACGGGG
>NZ_JBIRAW010000044.1:0-78363 GCF_044326315.1 Actinomadura sp. 9N407
CCCAATAACACACCCACGCAAAGGCCAACACCCCACGAGTCAACCGTCGGACGCCGACCGGGGCGGGGGTAACGGCATGCCATTGGGCGACTTACCGCCAGATAGTGGGGTCTTGTGCGTCGCAACGTACATCGGCACGATGTACATGCCGATGGCCGCGGGCAGCAGGAGAAAAGCGAACCCGGATGCCAGGCTTCCTAGGCCTATGGCCGCTACAAGAATTGCCGCCACGACCCCCGGAAAGGCCACGCCCCAACTCAGTGGCTTGGACGTGTGTCGCGAAACCGTCGCGACGGTGATCGCCACGGCATTGACACTGAGCGCGATCAGCAACATTCCGACTGAACCATCTGAGCCGAAAAATGCTCCCTTCATCGCGAGCGGGCTCGTGAGAAGAATCCAGAGCGCACCGGCGAGATTGATTTCAGCGATACTTCGACGGTAGCCATCCAGGGCTGACCGTCAGTGCCGGACTCAAGGCGTAGGAGCGGCGCCGGCAGCCACGTAGGGGCTCGGGCCAGGAGCCATTCGCGACGTGGATTAAGGTCGCGCGGTCATTGCGACAGGTAGTACCTGCACACGTAGGTCGGGCCGGTGTCTCCCTGTTCGATCTTGTATCGAGGCCATAGCCGCCGTTTCCTTGATGTTTTTTCGGCGAAGGGGTCGATCTCCGGGGGCGGGTGTGCGTCATTGGTGCCATGGAACGGCTGACTCCGGAAGATCCGGTGCGCATCGGGGATCATGTGCTGGTCGCCCGGCTGGGCGCCGGGGGCATGGGGCGGGTCTATCTCGGCCGCACACCGGCCGGGACGCCGATCGCCATCAAGGTGATCCACGAGCATCTGGCGCGGGACCCGCGGTTCCGGGCGCGGTTCCTGCGGGAGGTCGCCAACGCCCGGCTGGTGAGCGGCGCGTTCACCGCGCCCGTGCTGGAGGCCGATCCCGAGGCGGCCACGCCGTGGCTGGCCACGGCCTATCTGCCGGGCCTGTCGCTGCAGGAGGCGGTCCGGACGCACGGGCCGTTCCCGGTCCAGGCGGCGCTGGCGCTGGCGGCCGGGCTGGCGGAGGGGCTGGACTCCATCCACCGGGCCGGTGTGGTGCACCGCGACCTCAAGCCGTCCAACGTGCTGCTCAGCGGCGAGGGCCCGCGGATCATCGACTTCGGGATCGCCAGGGCGGCCGACGATCACGTGCTGACCCGTCCGGGCGGGGTCCTGGGCACGGCCGGTTACATGGCGCCCGAGCAGGCGGCCGGTCAGGAGGTGGGCCCGGCGGGCGATGTCTTCGCGCTGGGCGCGGTGCTGGGGTTCACCGTCGTCGGACGCAGGGTGTTCGGCGACGGCCCGGTTCCGGTCATGATCCATCGGGTGCTGAACGAGGACCCGGACCTGGACGGGATACCCGATGCGTTCCTGCGCGGCCTCGTCGCCGACTGCCTGGCCCGCAATCCCGCGCTGCGTCCGACGTCGGCGATGCTGCTGGACCGGCTGAGCTGGGCCGGCACGGCACCGGAGGGGGTCGGATGGCTACCGGCGGCACTGGCCGAGGCGGTACGGGCCAGGCAGGCGCAGCCGACACCGGCCACCATGGCGCTGCCGGGGCGGGTCCGCCGGAGACGGTTGCTGATCGCCGGTGGGCTCGCGGCGGTTGGGGTGGCGGGCGCGGGGCTGGGCGAGTTGACCGCAAGGCTGCGGTCCGGGACCGAGACGTCGCCGCGGCCGCCGGAGACGCCCGCCGCGGCAGGAAGCAGCCCGGCCGGCGGCGGTCCGGCGGAGGGACGGGTGCGGTGGCGGCTGCGGGATCCGCGTACGGAGGCGGCTCCCGTCATCGACGCGCGGACGGCCTACGTGGTGACCTCGACCGGTGACCTGATGGGCGCCGAAGGGTGGCTCCTGGCCGTCGACGTCCGGTCCGGGAAGCAGCGCTGGAAGCGCGGTATCAAGCGCTCCTCCGAACGGGTGGCGGTCGCGGGGGGAACGGCCGTCGCACTTGAGGAGGGCGGCCTGCGCAATGCGGCCCGCGGGTCGCGTTGGGAGCTCACCGCCTTCAACGCCGCGGATGGGAAGAGGCGGTGGTCGGCGCCGCTGACCGCTCCGGTACAGCCGCCGATCGCGGCGGACGGGCTGGTGATCGTGGCAGGGGACGCGCTGAGTGCGTTCGATCTCCGTACCGGAACCGAGCGGTGGCGGCGTTCGCTCGACTGGATCGCGAGCTACCCCGTGCTGACCGCCGGTGGCGGGGCGCTCTGCGTCCTGACCAAGGAGGAATTCCGGGTGCTCGACACGGCGTCGGGCGCGACCGTGTGGAGCCATCGTGTCGAGGGCCGGGCGGCGACCGTGCTGGACGCGGGCACGGTCTACGTCACCGACCAGGGGAACCGGCTCCACGCCGTACAGCAGGGCAAGGCCCGCTGGAGCGTCCCCGCCGGGAAGGTCGTCAGGCCGCCTCTGGTGTACGACGACACCGTCGTCGTACTGGACATGGCCGGCTTCGTGCGCGCGTTCGACCGAGGTACGGGCAAGCAGCGGTTCGCCGTGCCCGTCCAGGCCGGCGGCTCCGAGACGGCGACGGCTCCGCTGGCCCGCATCGGCGGCGCGCTCTACGCGCCCGGCGGCGCCACCGTGCACGCCGTCGACCTGGATCGCGGGCGCCTGATGTGGCGCATCCGCCTCGACGCCGAGATCGACGGGCTCGCCGCGGCGGACGGAGCCGCCATCTGCTCGACCGGTGACCTGGTCGCCGTCACCGCCCCCTGACCCCCTGGAGGACCGATGGAGCCCCTGCGTCCCAGCGACCCGAGACAGATCGCCCAGTTCAAGGTGCTCGCCAGGCTGGGCCAGGGCGGTATGGGCGAGGTCTTCCTCGGCACGTCCCCCGGCGGGCGGCCGGTGGCCATCAAGCTGATCCATCGCGAGCTCGCCGACGACCCCGGGTTCCGCGCCCGGTTCCGCCGGGAGGCGGAGATCGCGCAAACGGTCAGCGGTGTCTTCACCGCCCCGGTGCTGCGCGCCGATCCCGAAGCGGAACGGCCCTGGCTGGCGACGTCCTACCTACCCGGCCTGTCCCTGGAAGAGGCGGTCCGGTCGTACGGTCCGCTGCCACCGGCCAGTGTTCGGGCGCTCGCGGTGGGGCTGGCGGAGGCGGTCCGGTCGATCCACCGGGCGCGCGTCGTCCATCGCGATCTCAAGCCGGCCAACGTGCTGCTCGGCCGGGACGGTCCGCGAGTGATCGACTTCGGTATCGCGCGGGCGGCCGACTCCGCCGCGATCACGCAGAGCGGCGAGGTGATCGGCTCGCCGGGTTTCATGGCGCCCGAGCATGTCGCGCGCGGCACGGCGGAGCCCGCCTCCGACATGTTCTCCCTCGGGGCGGTGCTGGTCTTCGCCGTCACCGGGACCGGCCCGTTCGGCGACGGCCTCGTTCACGTGATCCTGCACCGGACCGTGCACGAGCCGGCGCGGTTGGAGGCGGTGCCCGACCCCGTGCTCCGCGACATCGCCGCCGCCTGTCTGGCCAAGAACCCCGCTGAACGGCCCGGCCCCGAACAGGTGACCGCGCGGCTGGCCGACGCCGCGACCATGGACCTGCACGGCACGCGGTGGCTGCCGTACCAGGTGGGCGCCGGGATCGCCGGCCGGAGCAGTGAACCGGTACCGCCGCCGCTGCCGGTCCGCCGCCGGCGGCGGATACCGCGCCGGGCGCTGATCGCCGGCGGGGTGGTCACCGGAGTGGCCACGTTCCTCGCGATCGACGACATGCGCGGCCGGCCTGGTACCCCGCCGGGACCGGTGCGCTGGATGGTGCGACTTCCAGGTGAGAAAGTGCTGAAGGCGCGCGGCCTGGTGATCGTCAACGGGGTGCTGCTCGTCGCCGGCGGGACCACGTTCGCCGCCGTGGACCCGCTCGCCGGCCGGGTCAGGTGGAGCGTCCCGGACGTCCTCACCGACACCTTGGAGGGCCTGGCGAGATCGGCGGACCGGTTGTTCCTGCAGCTCAGGGATGGCCGGCTTGCCGCGTACGACATCGCCACCGGCCGGGAGGCATGGTCGCACCAGCTCGGCCTGAACCCCTCCAGCCCGCCTTCGGCGGCGACGGGCGGCGTGGTGTGCGTCCCGGACAACCGCGAGAACACGCTGACGGCCTTCGACGCCCGTACCGGCAGGGCGCGGTGGAGCCACGGCCGCCTGTCGGGGTTCGGGCCGGTCGCCTCCGGACGGACGGTGTGCCATCTGGACGCCGGTGACCTGCTGGTGGGCATCGACGCCGCGACCGGCCGCCGCCGGTGGTCCGCCGAACTCCCGCAGCCCGTGGCCGTGCCGCTGCAGAAGGCCGGGGATCTGGTCCTGGCGATCACCGGCGCGCTCCAGGCACGGTCGTACACGGTGCTCGCCTTCACCGCCTCGGACGGCAGGCCGCGCTGGCAGGCGGAACTCGCCACCCCCATCACCAATGACGGGACGCTGACACTGGCCGACGGCAGGACGATCTTCATGGTGTGGTGGGCGGCGGTGCTGCACGCGCTCGACCGCCGCTCCGGGCGACTCCGCTGGACGTACCCTCTCGGCATGGACAAGGGCTTCGCCGGCCCGCCCCCCATGATCGTCACCCCGGGCCGGCTCTTCGTGAACACGCGCAACGGCCTGCTCGTCGCCGTGGACACCGCCACAGGCCGCGGGCTGTGGCAGCAGCGGCTGCACCCCGACAGCCACGGCGGTCCCGTACTCGCGGACGGCCTGCTGCACATCGGCGACCGGGGCCTGTCCTCGTTCGACCCGGCGACCGGCCGGCTGGTCAAGCAGATCCGCGCCGACCACCGGTCCCGCCTGATTTTCGCCGAGAACCTGTACGCCTCGGGCGGCACCCTCTACCACGCCAACTCCAGCGGCGAACTCCTGGCCACCCCCACACGCTCCTAGCGCGGTGACCGCCAACGTTCACCGGACGACCCACCGGAGCGGTGCGGGGGTCGGGATCAGCAGAGGGTGTCGAGGATTTCGCAGGCGCGGGTTACTCCGTCTTCTGCTGTGATGCGGCGTCCTAGCTGTTGGGCGCGCGTGGCCATGTGGGGCGTCTGGACGGCCTTCTGTATGGACGAGGCCAGTTGCGCGGCGTTCAGTTTGCTGAACGGGAGCGGCGCGGGGCCTGCTCCTAGGGCGGCGATGCGTTCGCCCCAGTACGGCTGGTCACCAAAGAACGGGCAGACGACCGTGGGGACACCCGCACGCAACCCCGCGGATGTCGTGCCCGCTCCTCCGTGGTGGACCACCGCCGCCATGCGCGGGAACAGCCAGGAGTGCGGTACGTCCCGTACGGCGAGCACGTCATCGGTGGAGGAGTCGGGGTCCCCTTGGACGACGCCTCGTACGCCTGCCTTGCGCAAGGCTGCCCGTACGAGAACGTCCGTTGCTTCCAGATCCTTGGGCCGCATGCTGCCGAACCCCACGTACACAGGGGGAGGGCCCGCCTCAAGGAACGCGGACAGTTCGGTAGGCGGCTCCCAGGCGACCTCGTCCAGGAACCAGTAACCGGTCAGGTGGACGTACGGTGCCCAATCGCGTGGACGCGGCACCACAGTGGGGCTGAAGCACGCGAGCACAGGCCGACGGTCGCGACGTGCCTGCCGCATAGGTCCGCGCAGCGGAAGTGAGGGCAGCCCCAACTCATTGCGGCGCCACGGGTTGATGAAGGGCCGTCCGAGCTGCCAGGCGACCTGCTCGATGGCCAGGTAGCCGGCCTTGTTGCCCAAGGGGCCGAGCCTTCGCGTCTGCGGCAGGAACGGATGCGGGAACGCCCCCGTAGGCTCGCTCGGCTGGAAGTGGATGAGTCCCCACGGAACCCCGAGATGCTCCCCGAGATGCTGGGACAGCATGCCGAGCGTAGGCCCGAGGATCAGATCGGCTCCCTTGCACGCGTCCAGGCATTCCGCTAGGAGTTGTTCGGCCATCGGCCCAAGGATCCGCCTGAATCCGCCCAGGAACTTGACCGGGTTGCGGCCTCCGGCGAGCAGTTCCTGCCCGGCCTCGGAGTCGAGGATCTCGGTCGGATCGGCCGTGAGCGACGCCAGCTCCATCGGGCCCGCCGCCTGCACCATGGAGGCATAGCGGGCGCTCGCCACCAGCCGTACGCGATCGCCGCGGGCCACCAGGGCCTGCCCGAGGGCCACGCAGGGCTGGATGTCGCCACGCGAGCCGGCGGCCACGATGACGATGGTGCGACTCACGGCTCTCCCCTCACCAGACGTCCCGCCGTGGCGACCCCGACGAGGGATCGGCGGGCTCTTCCGGTACGTACGGCTGGTACCAGCCCGTGGGTGGCGGCGGAGGCCACTGCCCCTCGTCGCCCTCCGGCACGGGTTCGGTTACGGGTTCGGGCACAAGTTCGGGCTCAGGCACAGCCGTGGGGACCGGCCCTGCAGGTGCGGACCAAACCTTCGGAGGCGTGGCGTCGGGCGGTGTGGGCTGCAGTGGCCAAGCCTGAGGTGGTGGAACGTGCGGAGCCTGAGGCGGACTGGCCCTGGGAGGAGCAGCATTCGGGGGTGCGGCATGAGGAGGCGGCATCGCCGGAATGGGCGCGACCGGTGTGGCGGCGGGCGGGGGTTCCTCTGCCGGCGGGTACGCGGGGTAGCGGGGTGGTGCGGTGTGCGTCGGCCCGGTGGTGATCACGGACAGGCCGTCGCGGGGGGTCATCCCGAGCGCTTCCAGGGGCGAGACCGCTCCGTTCCCGCCCGGTTCCGGGCTGTCGGGGAAGGGATCGAGGCCGTGCGGCCTGCCGTTCGGGGGGCCGGGGCCTGCGGGTACGGAGACCGGCTCGGCGACGGCCACGGGCACGGGTTCGCGGACCGGCTCTCGGACCGCCTTGCGGACGGGCTTGCGGGCAGGTTCGGGACTGGCCGGGTTGGGGAAGGCCCGGCGGCCGTGCTTGGGGCCGAACCAGCCCCGGCGGCTGGGCAGGGTCAGGGCGCTGATCACCCCGCCGATCAGGACGAGCGTCGCGCCGAGTACGAGGCCGGAGGCGGTGCCGTGGCGGAACGACTCCAGGGCGGCGTCGCTGGCGTCCTCGTGCGGGATCTCGTGGATGAGCAGGCCGACGATGGCGATGCCGAACGCGCCGGAGGCCTCGCGGATGACGTTGAGGATGCCGCTGGCCAGGCCCGCCTGCTCGTCGGGCACGGACTTCAGGACGTACATCGCCAGCGGCATGCACATGGCGGAGCCGATGCCGACGACCAGGACGCCGGGCATCAGTTCGGCGAAGCCGTCGTCGCGCCGCAGCAGCGAGAACATCACCATGCCGAGGGCCATCGCGGCCATCCCGCCGCCGACGGCGACGCGGGGGCCGAGCCGGGCGGCGACCCAGAACGAGACGGGGGTCAGCACCATCACCGCGATGGCCGAGGGGAGCATCACCAGGCCGGCCTCGGGGGGCGAGAAGCCGAGGTAGCGCTGCAGGAAGGTCGCCGAATAGAAGATCATCCCGTTGAAGCCGATGCCCCACATCATCTGCGACAGCAGCCCGCCGACGAAGACCCGGTTCCGGAAGAACCGCATGTCCATCATCGGGTCGGGGGCCCAGCTCTCGACCACGATGAAGCACAGCAGGGCGATGCCCGCGAGGGCGAACACGCTGAGCACGGCGGGGTCGGTCCAGCCCATCTGGCGGCCGGTCTCCAGCCCGTAGGTCAGCGCGAACAGCATCGTGGCGGAGATCAGCACGCCGGGCATGTCGATCCGGGCGGTGCGGTTCTCGCCCTTGGAGGTCAGCACGACGGTGCCGAGCGCGATCACCATGATCCCGGCCGGGATGTTGATCAGGAAGATCCAGCCCCAGGGCCAGTGCGAGACGATGATCCCGCCGATCGTGGGGCCGAGCGCGGTGGCGCCGCCGGCGGCGCCCACCCAGACGATCGTGCCGAGCGAGCGCTGCTTGTCGGTACGGCCGACGGTGACCATCACGAGCGTGGCCGGCAGCGCGAGGGCGGCGCCGGCGCCCTGCACGATCCGTCCGATGATCAGGACGCTGACGTCGGGGGCGAGCCCGCACACGGCGGAGGCGCCGGTGAAGATGGCCATTCCGGTGATGAACGTGAGCCGGCAGCCGTAGACGTCGGCGAGCCGGCCGCCCGCGATCATGAGGCAGGAGAACATCAGGATGTAGCCGGTCGCGACCCAGTCCTTGGCCGCGTTGGACATGCCGAGTTCGCGCATCATGGTGGGCAGCGCGTTGGCGACCACCGTGTTGTCCATGGTGATCATGAACGCGCTGGTGGCGACCACCGCCAGCGCCCATCGGTATCGGCCCCGGGTCACCTGTTCGCGCGGCGGTCGCTCCCGGCGGGCCCCGGGAATTCGCCGCTACCCCCTATTTGATGTGAGTGGTAACGTTACTTTTCGCTTGCAACCGGTTACAGTCGCCCATCTTTGGCGAGGGCCGTTCAAGTATCCCATCAGGCCACATTGGTTACTTCCGAGTCTTGTCATCACCGTGACAAGGCGTCCGCCAGAAAAGTGGTCTGGATGCGCATCATGAGCCGGTCACCGTGGGACAAAGTGGTCCCTCCGCTCGAACGATCGGAGAACCACGCGCATGCACAGCAGCGATCGTTCGGGAGCCGCACAGGACCAGACGCGGATCAGCGAGGATTCGATTCGTCGGCACCTGATCGAGCAGATCGCACGCCGCTCCCGGATCACGCCCGCCGAAATCGACCCGGACCGCCCGCTGGAGGAGTTCGGGCTCGGATCCCGTGACGCCGTCGCCGTGGCCGGCGAGCTGGAGCAGATGCTCGGCCGCGCGCTGCCGGCGACCCTGGTCTGGGAATACCCGACGATCAACAAGCTCTCGGTCGCGCTGGGCGAGCTGGCCTCCGGCGCCAAGCCCGCGGCCGTCCCCGCGCCCGCCGTGCACGCCGCCCGCCCCGAGGCGGACGAGCCGATCGCGGTGATCGGCGTCGGCTGCCGGTTTCCCGGCGGCGACCGCGACCTGTCCGGGCCGGGCGACTACTGGCGCTTCCTGACCGGGGTCGGCGACGCGATCCGCGAGGTCCCCGAGGGCCGCTGGGACGCGTTCGACGACGGATCCCCCGAGGTCGGCGACCTGCTGGCGCGGACCACCCGGCTCGGCGGCTTCCTGGACGACGTGTCGCTGTTCGACGCCCGGTTCTTCGGCATCACGCCGCGCGAGGCGGCGGTGATGGACCCGCAGCAGCGGCTCGTCCTGGAGGTCGCGTGGGAGGCGTTCGAGCACGCCGGCCTGGCGCCGACCTCCTTGCGCGGCAGCCGTACGGGCGTGTTCGTCGGCGTCTCGGCGCCCGAGTACGCGGCGTTCACCGCCGCCGACCTGGCCTCGCTGGAGGCGTTCACCGCCACCGGTGCCGCGCTGAGCATCATCGCCAACCGGCTCTCCTACCTGCTGGACCTGCGCGGGCCGAGCATGATCGTGGACACCGCGTGCTCGTCCTCGCTGGTCTCGACCCATCTGGCCGTCCAGGCGCTGCGCGCGGGCGAGGCGGACGTGGCGCTGGCCGGCGGCGTCAACGTGCTGCTGTCCCCGACGATCACCGTGACGTTCGACCAGGCGGGCGGTACGTCCCCCGACGGCCACTGCAAGGCGTTCGACGCCTCCGCCGACGGCATGGTACGGGCCGAAGGCTGCGGCGCCGTGGTGCTCAAGCGCCTTTCGGACGCGCTGCGCGACGGTGATCGCGTACTGGCCGTTGTCCGAGGTTCGGGCGTCAATTCCGATGGTCGTTCCAATGGCCTGGTGGCGCCGAATTCTGACGCTCAGAAATCACTCCTGCGCGATGTGTATTCATCGGCCGGTATCGACCCGCACGATGTCGATTACGTGGAGGCGCACGGCACCGGGACGTTCCTGGGCGATCCGATCGAGGCCAAGGCGGTCGGCGAGGTGCTCGGCGCGGGGCGCGAGCCCGATGCCCCGCTGCTGCTCGGCTCCGCCAAGTCCAATCTCGGCCACATGGAGTCGGCGGCGGGCATCGCCGGTCTGATCAAGACCGTGCTGGCCCTGCACCACAGGACGATCCCGCCGAGCGCGCACTACAAGGAGCCCAACCCGCACATCCCGTTCGAGGAGTTGCGGCTCGAGGTCGTGGCGGAGGAGATCGCCTGGCCCGATCGCGGCCACCCGGCCCGTGCCGGTGTCTCCGGGTTCGGCTTCGGCGGTACGAACGCGCACGTCGTCCTGGAAGAGGCGCCTCCGCAGAAGGTCGCCGACGAGCCGGTGTCGGTCCGCACGTACGCGCTGTCCGACACCAGCGAGGACCGGGTCCGCGACCATGCCGGGGTCCTGGCCCGCTGGCTCGCCGAGAACGACGACGTACGGCTCTCCGACCTCGCCCTCACGCTGCACCGGCGCGGCGCGCGAGGCCGCGCCCGCGCGGCCGTGGCGGCACGCGACCGCGCCGGGCTCGTGGACGGCTTCACGGCGCTGGCCGAGGGCCGCCCGCACCCGGGCGTCGTCACCGGTACGGCGCTGGGCGCGCCCGGCCGTCCGGTCTGGGTCTTCTCCGGGTACGGGGCGCAGCGCGCCGGCATGGCGCAGCGCCTGCTGGAGGAGGAGCCCGCTTTCGCCGAGGCCATCGACGATCTGGACGCGCTGTTCCAGGAGGAAGGCGGCCCGGCGCTCTGGGACATGCTGGAACAGGGCCGCAAGCCGGACGGACCGGGCGAGACGATGCCGGTGCTGTTCGCCGTGCAGCTCGCGCTGGCCCGTACCTGGAAGGCGCACGGCATCACGCCCGGTGCCGTGATCGGCCACTCGATGGGCGAGGTCGCCGCCGCCGTCGTGGCCGGCGCGCTCAACCCCGAGGACGGCGTCAAGGTCATCTGCCGCCGCTCGCGGCTGATGAACAGGCTGGTCGGCGGCGGTTCCATGGCCGTGCTCGGCGCGTCCGCCGCCGAGGTCGAGCGGCTCGCGCACGACCTGCCCGAGGTGTACGCGGCGGTGCACTCCTCGCCGAAGCAGACCGTCGTCACCGGCGACGCCGCACAGGTCGCGACCGTCGTGGAACGGGCCGAGGCCGAGGGCCGCCTGGCCCGCATGGTCCAGGCCGAAGGTGCCGGGCACTCGCCGCAGGTCGACCCCCTCCTGGACGATCTGCGCGCGGAGCTGGCCGAGGTCGGCGTCGAGCCGGGCACGCCGCTCGCCGACGGCATCCGCCTCTACACGACCGCGCTGGAGGACCCGCGCGCCGAGCCGGAACGGTTCGACGCGGACTACTGGGCGGCCAACCTGCGCAACCCGGTCCGGCTCGCCGACGCTGTTTCGGCCGCGGCCGAAGACGGCTTCCGGACATTCGTCGAGGTCAACGCGCACCCGATCCTGTCGCACGGCGTCGGCGAGACCCTGGAGGGCACCGGCGCGTTCGTCACCCACACGCTGAAGAAGGCGCGCAAGGGCGAGGAGACCGACGACGCCCTCACGTTCCACGCCCAGCTCGGCGTCATGGAAGCGCACGGCTTCCCGGTCGCGACCCCCGCCGACGGCGGCGTCATCGACGTTCCCCCGGCGCCCTGGCAGCACGAGTCGTACTGGGTGGACCACTCCAAGCGCCCGTCCGGCAGCCGCGACGAGCACCCGCTGCTCGGCGCGCACGTCGAACTGCCCGGTGAGGACCGGCACGCCTGGCGCGCCGATCTCGGCACCGCCATGTGGGAGTGGCCCGCCGACGCCCGGATCCACGGGCTCCGCGCGCTGCCGGTCGCCGCGTTCGCCGAGATGGCCCTCGCCGCAGGTTCCGAGGTCTTCGGCACGGACACGGTCCGTGTCAACAGCCTGTGGATAGAGCGGCCGCTCGCGCTGGCCGAGCACACCGTCGTCACGACCACCTACGACGAGGACGAGCAGCGCGCCGAGATCCACGCGCAGACCCCCGCCGGCACCTGGATCCGGCTGGCCGGCGCCGACGTGGGCGAAGATCGCCGCGGACCGGCCGTCCCGTCCGGCACCGCCCTCACCGAGGTCGCCGCCGCCGAGCGCGGCAGCCGCCACTACCGCTTCCACCCCGAGGTCTTCGGCCGCTGCCTGGACGTGCTGTCCACAGAGGCCGAGGCGGTCACGGGCGAGCCCGGCGTCTGGCTGGCCGACACGATCGGCAGCCTCCGCGTGTACGGGCCGACGCATCGCGGCGGCCACGCCAGGGTCGGCGTCGTCCACGATGACGAGGGCACCCTGGGATCGGTCCAGCTGGTCGGCGCCGACGGCGCGGTCCTTGCCGAGGCCACCGGGATCGTGCTGCGCCACGTCGAGCGTTCCGACGTCCCCGTCCCGCTCGCCGACAAGCTCGTCGAGGTCGTCTGGGACGAGACCGAAACACCGGAACCGTCCATCACCGGCGGCGCGTTCCTGCTGCTCGCCGAGGACGACGACCCGTTCGCGATCGAGATCGGCACCGGCCTCGAAGCCGGCGGCCACCGCGTCTTCCGGCACCGGCTGAGCGAGCGCCCGCCGGACGCGCACCCGCCGATGGGCGACCCGCCGGACGCCGTCGTCCTCGTCCCGCCCCCGGACCTGGTGGACGAGGCGCTCGTGCTCACCGTCGCGGGCGTCAGCCGTTCGCTGCCCGACGGTCCCCGCCTGTGGGTCGCGACCCGGGCCGTACTGCCCGTACGCGACGGCGAGGCTGGCGAGCCCGGCCAGGGCTTCGTCCGCGCGCTGACCCGCGTGCTCGCCTTCGAACGGACCGCCCAGCGCGCCACTCTCGTGGACGCCGACCGTCCCGCCGGCCTGATCGCCGAGGTCCTGGGCGACGGCGCCGCGCGCGAGGTCGCCTGGCGCGACGGCGCCCGCCATGTGGCCCGGCTGTCCCAGGCTCACCTGCCCCCCGGCGTGCCGCCCCGTACGACCGCTGCCAAGGGTCGGCACGCCGCGGGATCCCCTCGCCGGATCGTGCGGCGCGGCGGCGCGTACGTGATCACCGGTGGCTACGGCGGGATCGGCCTGGTCACCGCCCGCCTGCTGGCCGCTCGCGGCGCTGCGCGGATCGTGCTGTCCGGCCGCTCGGGCCCCGGCCCCGACGCCGAGAAGGTGATCGCCAAGCTCCGCGAGAGCGGCGTGGACGTCGGGATCGTGCTCGGTGACATCGCCGCCCCCGGCATGGCCGAACGGCTCCTCGGCGTCGCCCGCGAGGGCGGTACCCGGCTGCGCGGCGTCCTGCACGGCGCCGGCGGGATCGACGACCGGCTGATCGCCGACCTGGGCCCGGACGACCTGCACCGGGTCTGGTGGGCGAAGGTCGAGGGCGCCCGGCGGCTGAGCGAGGCCACCTGGGACACCGAACTCGACTGGTTCGTCATGCACTCCTCGGCCGCCGTCCTGCTCGGCTCCCCCGGCCAGGCCGCGTACGCCGCCGCCAACGCCGCGATCGACGCGCTGATCACGCACCGGCGGGCGCACGGCCGTACCGGTACGACGATCAACTGGGGCGCCTGGTCCCAGATCGGCGGCGCCGCCGATCTCGACCTCGCGGTGATCGACCCGATCAGCCCGGCCGAGGGCGCCGAGGCCCTCGAAGCGCTGCTGGCCTTCGACCGGCCCTCGACCGGCGTGCTGCGGTTCGACCCGGCCGCCGCCGTCGGCCTGTTCCCCGAGATCCAGAACATCCCGTACTTCGCCGCGCTCACCGAGGCCGCCGGAACGCTCGGCGACGCGGGCGACTGGCCCGGCGTCGACGCGGTCAAGGACCTGGACCCGGTCACCGCCCGACGCATGATCGGCAACCAGATCCGGCTCCGGATCGCCTCGGTGCTGGGCTTCGATCCCGACCGGCTCGACCCCGCCGTCCCGCTCACCGACCTCGGTCTCGACTCCCTGGTCGCGGTACGGATCAAGAGCGGTGTCGAGCACGACCTCGGGCTCACCGTCCCCGCGTCCGTGCTGCTGCAGGGCGCCAGCGTCAACGCGTTCGAGGAATGGGCGTCCAACGAACTCGGCCTCGCCGGCGAGCCCGTCTCCGCCGTCTCGAACGCCGAAGCCGGCTACGTGATGCCGCGCGATGCCGCCGAACGCCTCGCCGTCCGCATCTTCGAGGACGTCCTGGGCCTCGACCGCGTCGGCGTCACGGCCGACTTCTTCGCCGAACTGGGCGGCCAGGAACACCAGGCCGACCAGGTCGTCGCCAAGATCACCGCAGAACTAGGCCGGGAGGTCGGTCGGGGTCGGTTGGTCGGGGAAAACAGAGAAATCACTCGGGGCGAACTCTTCGAGGTCGCCACCGCCGAACACGTCGCCGACTTCATCCGAGCGGCCGACGAGGAAGCGGCGCGGCAGACCGTCCGCCCCCTGCGCTCGGCCGGCACCCGCCCGCCGATCTTCATCGCGCACCCCGCCGGCGGCACCACCGCCTGCTACCGCCAGCTCACCGATCTCCTGTCCGGTGACCAGCCGGTCTACGGCCTCGAACGCTTCGAGGACGCGCCCCCGGTCGAGGAACGAGCCGCGCGCTACGTCCAGCACCTGCTGGAGGTCCAGCCAGAAGGCGCGTTCCGCCTGGGCGGCTGGTCGTTCGGCGGAGTCCTCGCGTACGAGACGGCCCGCCAGCTCACCGCCGCGGGCCGCGAGGTCGAGTTCGTCGCCCTCTTCGACGCCGGGCTTCCCCTCCCCGTGGAGGACGAGTCCGACACCCTCGCGCGCCGCTTCGCCGCGTTCGCCGACTACATCAACCAGACGTACGACCTCGGCGTCACGCTCACCTACGACGAACTCGCCGGCCTGGACGAGGAGGCCCAGTTCGCCCTGGTCATGGAACGGGCGGCGCCCCTCGTCGACCACATCCCGCCCGCCGCCCTCAGCCACCAGCTCACCTCCCACCAGGACACCCGATCCCTGGAGGCGTACGAGCCGCGCCCGTACGACGGCCGCGTGATCCTCTACCACGCGCCGGAGGAGACGCCCTGGTCGGTGAAGGACGCCCGCTACGTGCTCGACGGGACCAACGGTTTCGGCGAGCTCTGCTCCGGCCTGGAGATCGTCACGATTCCCGGAGTGCACCACCTCAACCTCCTCGACCCGCCAGGGGTCGGGAGGATGGCCGCGCACCTGGAGGCACAGCTCGCCGCACGTGGTCTTCCAGTGGCCCGCCCCGCTCAGTGACCCGCGCCCCCCGGAGGAGATCCATGGCTCTGCCCGCCCCGTCCAGTGACCTGCTCGAAGCCGCGCGTTCCGGCGCGACCGGACAGGAACTGCTGGACATCGAACTGCCGGCCCGCTTCCGCGCCGCGTACACGCGCAAGGACGAGGTCGGCATCTTCGACGGCCAGACCGACAAGGACGTGCGGCGCTCACTGCACGTCGGCGACGTCGACATGCCCGAGCTGGCCCCGGACGAGGTGGTCGTCGCGGTGATGTCCGCGGCCATCAACTTCAACACCGTCTGGTCGGCCATCTTCGAGCCCGTCCCGACGTTCGCGTTCCTGGAGAAGTTCGGCCGGCAGGGCTGGCACGGCGCCCGGCACGACCTGCCGTACCACATCCTCGGCTCGGACGGCTCGGGCGTCGTCGTCCGTACCGGCTCCGGGGTGAAGAGCTGGAAGCCCGGTGACCGCGTCGTCATCTCCCCGTCCTACGTGGACGAGGAGGACCACGGCTCGTACGACGACGGCATGATGAGCGAGACCCAGCTCGCCTGGGGCTTCGAGACCAACTTCGGCTCACTCGGCGAGTTCTGCATCGCCAAGGCCAACCAGCTGATCCGCAAGCCGGCCCACCTCACCTGGGAGGAGGCGGGCTCCAACACCCTCTGCGCCGCCACCGCGTACCGGATGCTCGTCGGCCGGCACGGCGCCCGGATGAAGCAGGGCGACGTCGTCCTGATCTGGGGCGCCACCGGCGGCCTCGGCGCGTTCGCGACCCAGCTGGTCAAGAACGGCGGCGGCATCCCCGTCGCCGTGGTCTCCTCCGAGGAGAAGGCCGCCCTCGCCCGCGCCCAGGGCTGCGAGCACATCATCAACCGCAACGAGCTCAACCTCGGCGAAGAGGGCATGCTGAACCGCAAGGCGGGCCGGATCCTCGGCGAGGCCATCCGCAACCTGGTCGGCGAGGACCCGGGCATCGTGTTCGAGTACCTCGGCCGCGAGACGTTCGGTGCCTCCGTCTACGTCGCCAAGCGCGGCGGCACCATCATCACCTGCGGCTCCTCCACGGGCTACAAGCACGAGTACGACAACCGCTTCCTGTGGATGCGCCTCAAGAGCATCCTCGGCTCGCACGGCTTCAACTACCACGAGGCCGTCGAGGTCAACCGCCTGTTCAGCCTCGGCATGCTGCACCCGACCCTGTCGGCCGTCTTCCCCCTGGACGAGGCCGGCGAGGCCACCCGCGCCGTACAGACCAACCAGCACGTCGGCAAGGTCGCCGTCCTCTGCGGCGCCACCGCCGAAGGCCAGGGCGTCACCGACCAGGCCCTCCGGGACAAGGTCGGCGAGAAGCGCCTCAACCTCTTCCGCCGCTGACCGGTACGCGGCGTGCCGTCCAGGACGGCACGCCGCGTGCACGGCCGTTTCCTGCAAGCCACAGCCCACCCGGCTCTCGTACGTTGACCTGCATGAACGGAAACATCCCCCGGCCAGGCCAACCCGGATACGACGAAGAGCGGCTGGGACTGAACCGGGCGGCCGAATCGCGCCCGGCCTACGTGGTCGCCGCGGCCACAGACCAAGACGTGGTCGCCGCAGTGAGGCTCGCGGCAGACCAAGGACGCCCCGTCGGAGTGATGGCCACCGGCCACGGCCCCTCCGTACCGGCCGACGCCGCCGTACTGGTCGGTACGCGGCGGCAACGACAACTTCGGCCTGGTCGTCGGCATGGAAATCGACCTGTTCCCGGTCTCACGCCTGTACGGCGGCGGGCTGTACTTCCCGGCCGAGGCCACCACCGAGGTACTGCACGCTTACGCCGACTGGGCCCGGAACGTCCCCGAGGAGATGGCCTCCTCGATCCTCATGGCCCAGATCCCCGACATCCCCGACGTACCAGAACCCCTGCGCGGCCGATTCGTCACGCACCTCCGCATCGCCTACAGCGGCGACGCCGCAGAAGGCGAGCGCCCCCTGCGCCCCCTGCGCGACCTGGGCCCCACACCCTGCGCCCCTGGAGCACCGGCGGAATGAACCTCAACTTCGCCGGCGTCGAGGACACCGCCCCGGACACCGTACGTACCGCCTACACCCCATCGGACTTCGCACGCCTGAGAACCCTCAAGGCCCGCTACGACCCCGCCAACATGTTCAAGATCAACTTCAATATCCCGCCGGGAGCCGCGTCATGACCCCGAACGAAGGCTCGAACCTCACCGCCTTGGTCAACGTCGGCAGATCCGTGGCCCGCTACTTCGAACGCATCGGGATCACCAGGATCGAGCAGCTGGTGGACCAGGACCCGATGGAGCTGTACGAGCGAATGTCAGCCGCCTATGGCGAGCGCCTGGATCCGTGCCTCCTCGACACCGTCATGTCCGCCGTCGACCAGGCCGAAGGAAAGCCCGCCCGACCCTGGTGGCACTACACCCCCGACCGCAAACGCCTACTGGCCAGGCCTCCCCACTGACACCAGGGCGTTCTGTTTTCGATTCTCGTTTAAACACTACGTGGTCAATCGATTACCCTTAGTTTAAGTTCATGCCCACGAGCAATCATGAGCTGCCGTTGGAGATGGTCCGCAACCGGCCGCAGCTCGTCCCCGAACTCTTGCGGAGCGTCTTCGGTGTCGACGTGTCAGGCCATGGCCAGGTCACCTTGGCATCGGAGTCCTACGCCGATACGCACCCGGCCGAACTGCGCTGCGACGCCACCGTCCTGCTGGGCGATCCCGACTCTCCTGCCCTTGGCGTAGTCGCGGAGTCGCAACTGCGGTCGCGAGAGGAGAAGACCTACAGCTGGCCCGCCTACCTGGCCTCGCTGCGCCTGCGCCGCAGGTGCCCGGTGATCCTTCTGGTGTTCTGTCCCGACATGGCCACGGCGAAAGGCTGTGCCGCTCCGATCGATATGGGCCACCCCGGCTGGGTCCTCCAGCCCCTGACCGTGTCCCCCGAGAGCCTGCCCCCGATCACCGACCCGGCCAGTGCGCGCCGGCTACCCGAACTCGCGGTTCTCAGTGCCCCCGCTCACGCCGACGGACCGCACGCCGAAGCGGTCATCCACAGCCTCTCGACCGCCCTCGACACCCTCAGCGACGACATCGGCACTCTGTACCATGACTATGTGATGTCGCGGTTCTCTGACGCCGCACGGAAGCTCCTGGAGGAGACCTTGAAGCTCGACGACTACGAGTGGCAGTCGGAGTTCGCCATCCGTCACAGGGCAGAAGGCCAGGCCCTGGGCGAGGCCAAGGGCGAGGCCAAGTCGGTGCTCCTCGTCCTGCATGCCCGTGGCATCTCGGTTCCCAACGACATCCGTGACCGTGTCACCGACTGTGCGGACCTCGACCAGCTCGAACGCCTCGTCCAGCGCGCCGCCACCATCGACGCGGCAGAGGATCTCTTCAACTGACGCACTAGGCACGGGCCACGGTCGGTAGGACACGAGCCCAGTGCGCTCGTTCGCGTCCCCCGCATGATCCCGACAAGGCCGGAACGTCCCATGGCCTTCCGTGCAGCAGGCGACATCGCTGTCCTCGGGGTGGACGAATACCGACGCCTGGGACTCGGGCGGGACGCCGACCGTGCCGTGCTCGACTCGCTGGAGGTCACGCACAGGCGCTGAGTGCCTGCGCCATCGTGGGCTCGCGCGGATGGATGCTGAGCCATTCGCCGACGGGTGGCAACTTCACCCCGTGTTCCGCCAGGCAGACCTGGAAACGGCTGCCCTTGGCCACCGGAATGCGCACGTCCTGTCCCTGGAGGAGGGAGGCGCACCGTTCGATGGCCTTCCTGATGTGGTCGGTGTCGCCCACCGGTTCATGGTTCTTCTCGGAGAGCCGGACACCGTGCGAGCGGAGGCAGCCGAAGAAGGGCGTCTCAGCCTGGACGGCAGGGGCCGAGGGGGCGGCCGCCGGCGAGGTGGTCGCCGTGGGCGGCGGCGCCGTGACCGGTGGCCCGGAACACGCGGCCGCGAGAAGGGCGGCGGCGCAGAGCGAGTGGCTGAAACGCATGCGGCCTCCAGGCGTCCGATCGGGCTCTCAGTGGAGCATGTTCCGCCCCGGCCGTCGAGGGCCGGAACGGAGCCGCACGACCACGGCGCGCGAAGCCGGAACCACGTAGATGCGGTCGGGGTGGTTCCGTAGCCCGGGCAACTCAGCGGATAGGTACGACCGAATCAGCGACATGGCCGCCCCAACCGGCCTATCCCGGGCGCTGATCAGCCTGGTCAGCACCATCAAGGCCGGCCGGCTGGACTACTGAGCCTCCCCAGGGTTGTTGGCCTGGGCCTTTTCCGCTCTCACCCCCCGGGTTGACGTCCCTCCTGCAGGGGCGGTCGCCGAGTGCCGCCCGCGCCTGCCGGTGACGGTCTGCCGTCCTGACGTCAGGGTCGCTGGCCATGCCGTTCGGGGGATCGCGAAAGCCCCGCACCCGTGGGAGAGCCGGGTGCGGGGCTTTCTTCTCGGTGGTCGCCGTCGGTGGCGGTGAACGTACGTCAGCCCTCGACGTCGTCCGGGCTGCACTCGGCGCGCTCGACGCGGCGCATGGGGCAGTCCCGACCATCCCTGCTAGGCAGGGTCAGAGACGAACGAGGCATTTCGTTGCGACCCAGCCTCCGGCCAGCGGCTTCCACAGGTTGCCCCCACCGCAGGAGGCGTAATTGCCTCCTGTGGTGTTGCCGCACGAGGCGTTGGTGAACCGGTGGCCTCGCGGGTAGCTGCGGATGATGCCGGACGACCGGTCGGGCCGGACGTGCACGTTGACCGCCTCCTTCGCCATGTAGTCGCAGGTGGCCTGCAACTCGGCGGCGGTCATGGCCGCGCCGGCCTGCGTGCCGTTCGCGGCTTGGGATGCGCGCGCGGTGCCCGGCGTCGCGACGAGGGCGAGGGCGACGAGGAACCCGAGCAGGGCGACCAGAGCGGCCGTCGCCCGCTGCTGCTGGAGCCTTCCACGCTGGGACGGCTGCGACCGAGCGTCCGCGAAGCCGGGACTGGTACTGGACATAGCGCTTCTCCGTTCGCTTGCGGCCCTACCCGGTCGGGCAGAGCCTGGAGCGCGAGGCGAGAGCACGGCCGCGCCGGCTTCTGGCCGCCAGCGGGGCCGGGGCTCCTACGGCCGACGCTGCGCCGGCGGTCGATCCCCCGCTTTGTTCGCCTTCCGCTCAAGGGTGCAAGCCGCGGCCCAGGCGGGTCTTACGCAGGAGTGCACAGGTCTTTAGCCCCTGTGCACTGCTGGCGGAACTGGCGCGGTGAGAGGCCGTAGGTACTGCGGAAGATCTGGCTGAAGTGCGCGGGGCTGGTGAACCCCCACCGGGCGGCGATCGCGGTGATGGGGCGGGTGGCCAGCCGAGGGTCGGCCAGGTCGCGGCGGCACTGCTCCAGGCGGCGCTCGCGGATCCAGCCGGCGACCGTGTGCCCCTCGGTGTGGAACAGCCGGTGCAGGTAACGCAGGGAGATGTGGTGCGCCGCGGCGATCGCGCCCGGGGTCAGTTGCGCATCGCCCAGGTTCTCCTGGATGAAGGCGTGGATCCGGGCCATCAGCGCCCGCCGCCGGGTCTGGGGCGGCAACGTGCTCTGGGCGTCCAGCGTGCCGGCGAGGGCGACGGTCAGTACGTCGAGCGCCAGGCTCGACAACCTGATGGTGTCGGACGGGGTCAGCTCGCCCATGCGATGGGCGAGTTGCAGCAGGAACTGCGAGGAAAGCGCACCGACCCCGTGGTCGCCGGGGATGCGGACCGCGGTCAGGCGCCGCAGGTCCCGATCCGGCAGTTGCAGCGATGAGCGCGGGAACTGCAGGACCAGCAGCCGGCTCGCTGGAAGTCCGGGCGCGAGCCCGGCCAGGTAGGGACGCGAGCTGTCGTACAGGCTGAGATCTCCGACGCGGCAGTAGGCGCGCCGGCCGTCCTGCTCGCCGTTCATGCCGAGGCCGCGTACGGCGCAGGTGAGCAAGAACGCTTCGGGGTCGGCCTGGCGGATCAGCTTGGGGGTGCGGCGGACCGAGTGCGGCGTGGCGGTCATCAGGGTCGCCTGCACGGGGCCGAGTCCGCAGATACCGACCTGAGCCTGGAACCGGTCTTCGAGATGTGGTTCGCAGCGTGCGTCCAGAGCCACCCAGGTCTTGGAGGTCACCTCACGCCAGAAGGCGAACCGCTCGGGCGCCGGGACCTCGCCGGTACTGATCACGTCCATGACCGCATTCCCTGTGTCGACGACCGGGACCGGCATCATCCGTGCCGATTTCCGGCGTCGTCGTCCGCCACTGGGCGCAAGTGCATGTACTCCCGCCGGCGTGGTCGCGCGGGGCGATCCGTACTCTCCTGGGCGCTTGGTCGTCGCGTTCACGGTCGTCGACGGCCGGATGCGGGGCGGGTCATCGCCGACGCGCAGAAGGCGTCCCTCCGGCGTGGATCGCCAGGGGACGCCTTGCGTCGCGCCGGTGGTTCAGGAGCTGACTGCCTTCTTGTAGAGGCGGGTCGCCAGCGGGACGAACACGATCAGGATGATGGCGACCCAGAGCAGTGACGCCGGGATGGCGTGCTGGAGGGGCCACGCGTCGGAGGTCTTCATCGCGCTGCTGGTGTTGCCGAAGAGTTCGCGTGCGGCCTGGGTGAAGGCCGAGACGGGGTTCCACTCGGCGATGACGCGCAGCGGCGTGGGCAGCTTGGAGCTGTCGAGGAAGGCGTTGGAGATGAACATCACCGGGAAGGAGACCATGGTGGCGATGTTGTTGAAGCTCTCCGGGGTGCGCAGGGCCAGCGCGACGGTCGCGGTGAACCAGGAGAACGCGTAGGCGAACAGCAGCAGCAGCCCGAAGCCGAGGACGGCCTCAAGAGGCGAAGTGTGCACGCGCCAGCCGACGATCAGTCCCATTCCCGCCATCACCACCAGGCTGGCGAGGTTCATCAGCAGATCGCTGACGGTCTGGCCGATCAGCACGCCGGACGGGGCCATGGGCAGCGAGCGGAACCGGTCGAAGATGCCCTTCTGCAGGTCCAGGGTCAGCGTGTAGCCGGTGGTCTGCGCGCTGATGATCACGGCCTGGACGAAGATGCCCGGGATCAGGAACTCCTTGTAGGACATCCCCGGGATCTCGATGACGCTGCCGAAGACGTAGGCGAACATCAGCACGAACACGATCGGGAACATGACCGCGGCACCGAGCAGGTCCGGCGACCGCCTGATCTTCAGGGTGTTGCGCTTGGCGATGGTCCAGCCGTCGGCGACGGGCATGGTGAGCGCGTTCATCGGACGGCCTCCTGGGCCTGCGGCTCGGTGCCGGACGCCTTGTGCCCGGTCAGGGTGAGGTAGACGTCGTCGAGGGTCGGCCGCCGCAGCCCGGCGTCCCGTACCCGGACCCCGCTGTCGGCCAGCCGGCCGAGGATGTGGCGGAGCGACTCGGGGCCGTCGGTGACCGGAACGGTGATCTGGAGCGACTCCGGCACGGTCCGCATGGCGCCGACGGCGACCCAGGCGAGTGCCTGCCGGGCGGTCTCCAGTTCGGCGGCGTCGGACACGGTCAGCTCGATGCGGTTGCCGCCGACCCGGTCCTTGAGCTCGTCGGCGGTGCCGCGGGCGATGGCGCGGCCCTGGTCGACCACCATGATCTGGTCGGCGAGGCGGTCGGCCTCCTCCATGTACTGGGTGGTCAGCAGCAGCGTGCTGCCGGCCGCGACGAGTTCGGAGATGGTGTCCCACAGCGCCGTACGGGCGCGGGGGTCCAAGCCTGTGGTGGGTTCGTCCAGGAACAGCACCGGCGGGTCGGCGACCAGCGCCCCGGCCAGGTCGATGCGGCGGCGCATGCCACCGGAGTAGCCCTTCACCGGACGGTCGGCGGCGTCGGTGAGATCGAAGCGTTCGATCAGCTCGCGGGCGCGGGCCTTACTGCGCTTGGCGCCCAGGTGGTAGAGGCGCCCGACCATCTCCAGGTTCTCGGCGCCGGTCAGGTGCTCGTCGACCGCGGCGTACTGGCCGGAGACGCCGATGTGCGCGCGCAGCCGCCGGGCGTCCCGTACGACGTCGCATCCGGCGACGGTGGCCCGGCCGCCGTCGGGGTGCAGCAGCGTGGTCAGGACCCGTACCGTCGTGGTCTTTCCTGCGCCGTTGGGGCCGAGCAGGGCGAGCACCGTGCCTTGCGGGACGGAGAAGCTCAGCTCGTCCAGGGCGGTCACCTCGCCGTATCTCTTGACCAGTCCTTGGGCTGTGATCGCGTCGCTCATGAGGGTCTCCTTGCCGGTGTCCGGGGCCGGTGTTCGGGGGGCCGGTGTCTGGGGGTGTTCGGGGTCAGGACCGGTGGACGTCGATGTCGCCCCAGTTGGTGTGCGCGTGCACCTCGACGACCGCGTCGGTGGCCTCGGGACCTTCGGCGGCGGTCAGGGTGTTGCGCACCACGCCGTTCTTGGAGTGCAGGTTCAGCCGGGCGGCCGTGCCCTCGGGGATACCGATGGCGACCTTGCCGTGGCCGCCTTCCAGGTGGACGGTGCCGCTCACCGCCGCGCCGATCCGGACCCGGCCGTGCGCGGACTTGACGCTGAGGCCGGCCGACGTGCTGCCGACGGTGACGCTCCCGGTACCGGTCTTCACCTGCAGGTCGCCGGTCGCCGTGCCGAGGATGATGTCACCGGTGGAGTTCTTCACCGTGCCGCGGCCGTTGATCGCCCCGATCCGGATCGCCCCGGTGGAGGCGGTCACCTCGGCGGATCCGGTCACCCGGTCCACCCAGACCTCGCCGTTGGAGGCCTTGGCTTCCAGCGCGCCGGTCTCCTCCAGGCGCAGGTCGCCGTTCGAGCTGTGCAGGACGGTCTCGCCGAGCGAGCCGGTGGCGATGAACTCCGCGGCACCCTTGGCCTCGACGCGGGATCCGGCTGGCAGGTCGACGGTCACCTCGATGGAGCCGCGCCAGTTCCGCAGGTACCCCAGGGCCTTGGGCTTGGGGCCCCTGACCAGCAGCCGTCCGCCGGAGAGTTCGACGATCGTCTGCTCGGCGGCCTGCACGCTCACCTCGTTGGACGGGTCGCTGGGACGTACCTCCACCACCGTGTCGGCGCGGTCGCCGGCGTGCATGCGGACCTGGCCGATGAAGATGTCGATGTCGGCGGTGATCGGTTCGGGAGTGTCGAAAGCAGGCATGGCGGAGCCCTCCTCATGGGTCGGTGGAACATCCAGGCCTCGGGGCCGGGCGATGCGGGTGACGAGGGATGGGGCCGAGCGGGGCTAGCGCACCCAGCCGGTGTAACTACGGCCGCTCTGGGGCTGCTGCCGGTCGGTGGCACGAACCCCGGCGCCCGGCTCGAACGCGCCGGAGATGGCGCGGACCAGCCAGGCGTTGACCGAGATCCCCTGCAGGCCGGCCGCCTCCTCCACACGCACCTTGAGGTGCTCGGGCAACCGCAGGGTCATGCGCGCAGTGCCGCCGTCCTCGACGGACGGCAGTCCGGCAGGCGGCGCCCCGGCGGGCGACGTCCCGGCAGGCAGCGCGGTCTCCGCCCCGCCGCCAGCCCTGCCGCCGTCCGCGCCTCCGGGGGACGGCGCGGTCTGCGGCGGCGTCACCACGAACTCCGGGTCCCCGCCGCGCAGCCGCACATCGACCGAACCCGGTGCGAGATCGCTGGTGATCTCGTCCGCCGCGGCCGACAGCGCTTCCAGCAGGGTGAGCCGCGTGGCCGCTTCCAGGGCGCTGCTGAGGCGCTCGGCCAGCGCACGGGCATCCGGCCCGCCCGCCTCGGCGGCGACGGCGAGCTGGCGGCGCAGGTTCTCCACGTACGGCATCAGATCCATGCCGTAACTATGACGTCAATGCGACGTCACGTCAAGCGTCACGTTGACGTCGCCCTGTCCAAACTTGACGTCGCCTCCGCGACCACCTGAACGCGCCGTATCGACGGTCTCCTCTAGTACGGGCTCCAGTGCAGTGTCCACATGCGTTCACCGGCGTGCCAGCGGTGTTGACTCGTGGCGTGTTCGCCTGAAAACGCCTGGCTCAGAGGCGAACACGCCACGAGTCAACGGGGGCGGGCGGCACGGTGGGAGGGCGGCGGCGTTTCGTTCTTCAGCGCGCTCGCCACTCGTCCTCGAGCATTGCGTAGACGACCCCGTCCACCCACTCGCCTTTGATGATCTCGTTGTGCTTGAGGTGGGCTTCGCGGCGCATCCCGAGACGTTCCAGAACTCGCGCGGACGCGGCGTTGCGGGCGTCGATACGCCCGACGATGCGGTGGAGCCCGAGTTCCTCGAACCCCAGGCGCAGCATCACCTCGGCCGCCTCCGTGGCGTACCCCTTACCGCCATGGTCCGGATGGAAGACGTAGCCGATCTCGCCCTGCCGGTGCTCTCGACTCCTCCAGAAGAGCACGACGTCGCCGACCATCGCGCCGGTCTCCCGCAGGGCCACCACCAGGTTCAGGTTGCCGCCCTCTTCGTCCAGCGTCGCCGCCTGGATCTTCGCCTGCAGCGATTCCCGCACCTGACCACGATCGCGGACGTCGAAGAGGAGGTAGCGCGTCACCTCAGGCCGGGAGTGCAGGTCGTACAGAACGTCGAAATCGCCGAGGGTGTAGGGGCGGAGTACCAACCGAGCCGATTCGAGCGGATAGTCAGGTCTGAGCACCGAACGATCATATTGACGACCACGGGAGACGGCAGGCGGCCGCCGACCGATCCGGCGCCGCCGGTCCGTGGTCGGGGCCACGGACCGGCGGCGGGTTCGGACGGATCGGCAACTGACCGGCGACGATCAGGAACTGACCAGCCGGGCGTAGATGATCAGATTGTCCTTGTAGTGGCCGGATGCGGGGTCGAAGGCTCCGCCGCAGGTGACGAGCCGGAGTGACGCGTGATCCAGCGTCTCGCCGAAGACCTTCTTGTGCGGGAAGGCGTTCTTGTCCACGCGCTGCGCCCCTTCCACGGCGAACGTGGCGGTAGAACCGTCCTGGCGGCTCACCTGGATCTTGTCGCCGGACTTCAGCTCCTTCAGCCGGTAGAAGACCGCCGCCTTGCCCTTGGCGTCGACATGCCCGAGCAGGACCGACGGGCCCACCTCGCCCGGCGTGACGCCCTCCTTGTACCAACCGGTCAGGTTGGGCCGGCTCAGCGGCGGCTCCTCGATGCGCCCGTCGGGCCGCAGCCCGATCTGCCCCACCGGGGCCGACACACCGATCTTGGAGATGGTGATCTTCGTCGGCAGGGACTCGGACAGCGGCGTGACGGCCGCCACGGCCGCGGTGGTGCCGGTCGCCGCCGGCTTCGGCGTGCCCTTGACGGTGGCCTCACCACCTCCGCAGCCGCCGAGCAGCAGTCCGGTGAGGAGCGCGCCGGTCGCCGCGCCGACGACGCGGCGACCGGTGGCGGATGCTGTGATCCCGGGCAACTTACGACCGCCCCCGCACGGTCCTGCGACGCAGCGCGACGGCGCCGAGCCCCGCGGCCAGGAGGGCGCTCAGACCGGCCGCCGGCAGCGCCGACGCCGAGCCCTCGCTCATGCTGCCGTCACCGGTGTCGATCCGCCCGGTGGGGAGCTTCGGCTGCTTGGGGGTCATGTTGTCGCCCTTTTCGGGGCTGGTGCTGAGCTTCACCGAGCCGTAGCCCTTGCAGACCACCGTGGCGGTCGTCGGGTTGGGCAGGCTGCTGCGGAACTTGCCCGTGGCGGTCCAGCGGTTCTTGCCCGCCTTCGTCACCGCCAGCGGGTTGCGGGTGTAGCCGTTGCTCGTGATGCTCACCGTGCTCGGGCAGGTCACCGTGAAGGTCGTCGTACCGCCGGGAACGACGCGGCTGGTGGACAGGTGCACCTTGTCGTTCCCGAACTTGAACGTCGGCGTCGGCGTCGGCGTCGGGGTGGGGTCGGGGGTGCCGCCGCCGGGCTCGGCAGCGCGCCAGCGGGCCTGCTCCTCTCCGGCCTTCTTCAAGCACACCATGGCCTTGCCGGCTTCGGTCTTGCCCGTCGCACCGACAGGCGAGCAGAACGCACCTGGGGTGACCGGCTTGGGCGTGGCCGCGAGTGCGGGTGCCGCCATCCCGAGGACCATGGCCCCCGCGGCGAGTCCTGTCGCGGCCAGACGAGTTGCGCGCATTCCTTTTTCCTCTGTTCGGGGCTGTCCGTGTTCGCGGCTGGTACGAGGCGTGCCTGTGCCATGGCGGGGGAGCCGCGCATCGGCGCGGCGGACATGGGATGCGCTCGCCGTACGAGAACCGTTGGGACGGACGAGAAGGATGAGCCCGCAGCCTAGCGACGTCCTATTGCGGCACAAGTGGAACGTAATGAAATAGAGCAGGCGTGACCGGATTCGGACACTCTTCGCGGTGGCGTAAACTTTTTCGATGTCCGGGCGACTCGCCGTCAGATGTCGCGTCAAAAGAGACCGAGTGGTATCTGAAAAGCGGGCCCTGACCAGCGACGAAGCCGCCTGTCGCAAAAGAGGCCGGGCATCGCCTCGTCAAGATCGTTCAATGTGCCGCCACGCAATGTTCACGAACCGGATTGTTTCCTCGGCAGGGCGAACGGGTCTTCGGGCAGAAAGCATCCGTGATCCTGCAAAGGCATCGCTTCGTTGAGGACGACCTGGAAGATCTCACCGGCCGGCGAGAGCCCGTCTGGAGCGTCCAGGACGCGTTCCCCCGGCGACCGGGCGCCGCTGCCCACGCTGGGTGCGGGCTGGATCGGCCCGAGACGGCCGTGGCGTTCGAGGAGAGCGTGCGCGGCATCGTAGAGGTCCACGATCGTCCGAGCCGCCTCATCTTCGGTCACCTCTGGGTTCAACTCGCGGAAGGCCTGCCGCGCAGCGGCGAGGAAACGGTCGGGGTCCACCACGACCACGTCGTGGCGGCTGCGGACACTGACCGTCATTCCGGCCGCGAGGGCTTCTGGCTCGTCCATACCGGGGGGCTCGTCCATACCGGGCAACCTCCAGACAGGCGGGATCCGCAGCACTCTAGCCAGCCCAGGCGCCGGTCAGGCCGGGAGTCGGGGCCGATCACCCCATCTGCCTGGTCGGCGCACGCACCTTCGGTGCCGCTTTTGGGATTTCCCAAACCTCATTGTCGGCCTCGCCATAAAGCCGATGATCGATAATGTGTGATACGGGATTCTGATACTTGTGCGGCCTTGGGGCTTTTATATCCCCATGGCGTGTTTGACTCATGCATTAACTCTCCGCCATCATATTCGTCGATTTCGCGCTACCGGGATGGACGGTCGGAAGCATGGGCCAAGACGACCTTGAGCGGCTGCTGAATCCTGATCTCAACCAGAGGCAGCCTTCTGCGCCGGCACCTGGCCTGCCCCTTCTACCCGGAACCCCACCGCCACAGCCCTCGTCGCCTCCAGGACCTTCCCCGGCGCCGTCACCTACGCCCGGAAAAGCGGGAGGCGGCGGGACAGGCGTGGCGGCCATGAGCCGAACGCCCCTCCGCAATGCCGCGAAGTCGACCGTCGAGGTGGAGGGTCATGTTCACGCCGGAGCACGGGCGTTTCCCGCTGATACGGACAGGGCCGCCGCCGCACTCGGCCGCGGCTGGGCCACGGCCGCGGCGCTGAACCAGACGGTGACCGCCTGGTCTTGCGCGCTGAAACGGCTCGCGGATGAAGTCGACTACTACGGCGACGCGGTTCGCAAGTGTGTCGACAACAACAGGTGGGCTGAAGACGAGATCAAACAAAGGGTCTCCAGGATCCGCACGGGGGCACGCTGACGATGGTGTCCTTCGCCCAGTTGCGCGACGCGAAACTCGATGACCTCGATGCCGCCTGGCGAGGCTGGCGGAAGACCGTGGAACGCCTCGAGCAGGCTGAGGACGCCTACAACGGCAAGTTCCTCCAAGGGATACGTGGCTCCGGGTGGCAGGGACAGGACGCGCAGGCCGCGCTGCGCACGCTCGTTCCCGCGAAGACCCGCATCAGGGTCGCCGCAGCCGAGGCCGCCGCGATCGCGAGTGTGATCAATACGGGGCAGCGCAGGTTCAAGAGGGCCCAGCTCAAACTCACGTTCGCGATCAGCTCCGCCCAGAGCGAGTACCTGAGGGTCGGCGACGACGGCTCCATCTCCTTCCCGGACGCCCTTCCGCCCCGGTACTCCAGTTGGCAGGAGCTTCAGCAGGCGGCTCGCAGGATCCAGGGACGGTTCGAGCTCGCCATCAAGGAGGCGACTGAGGCCGATACCCAGATCGCCCACACGCTTCGCGACCTCGGCCCCAACGTCCTCGACAGCAAGAATCCGCAGGCCGGCGTCCATAAGGACGCCCTACTGGCGGCGAAGATGGCGGGCTTCGAGGCATCGAACGTTCCACCGGTGAACGCTAAGGATCCCAGCGCGATCGCGTCCTGGTGGAAGGGCCTCCCGGAAGAGCAGCGGCACCTGCTGATGAACGCGTTTCCAGAGAAGATCGGATGGCTGAACGGTATTCCCTCCGAAGACCGTGATGAGGCCAACAGGACTCATGTGAACACTCGGATCGCGGAACTTCAGGCGAAAGAAGACTATCTGAGTAAGGCCGAACAGAGAGATCTCAAACGCCTGACCGACCTTGATAAAGCCATCTCCGCCTACGAGGCCAAAGGTAAGGACATGTACGTCCTCGGCTTGGACATCACCACCATGGATCCGGCGGAACTCCGTGATGGCCAGGGTTCTGACGGCCGCGCGATCGTTGCCTTCGGAAACCCCGATACGGCCAAGCACAGTGCTGTGTATGTGCCTGGAACGGCGGACAATATCGACAAGCTCGGTGGCGTTCTCAACCGTGCCTTCAATCTCAATGAGGCGACCGGGATGTTCACAGACGGATCGGTTTCCACGGTCGCGTGGCTGGGATACGACACCCCGGACGACATGGTCAAGGATGCTCCGTTCGGAAACTACGCGGATGCCGGCGGCGCAAAGCTGAACGACTTCGTCGACGGAATCCGCGAAACGCAGTCCGAAGCCGGCAATGGCGGAGCTCACATGACGGCGGTCGGCCACAGTTACGGTTCTACGGTCATCGGAGAGGCCGCCCGTCACGAGGTCGATCGGCTGTCCGTTGACGACATCGTCGTGGCCGGCAGTCCCGGTATGCGGGTCGAAAAGGCTGCGGATCTGGGGATCGGCTCTGACCATGTATGGGTCCAGGAGGCTCGCGGAGAAGCGATTTCGCTAGGCCGCCTGGGGCATGGCGGTGGATACTTTCCCGGGCCGCCGAACGCGCCGTCGGACGAGGACTTCGGCGCCCAACGCCTTGCCACTGACGGCCAAGGCCACAGCGACTACTGGAAGGACAAACCCAGAGTCGACCACGCTGACCCACGCCATCCCGCGGATGATCGATATACCTTCGGCAGGCCCTCGCTCAGTCTGGAACAGCAGGCTCGAGTCATCGCGGGCACTCACGCCGACGGTGACCTTTCGAATGATCCAATACGCTATGGGCAGGGCGGACCGCAAGAGAGCAAGGAAACATGGTGGCAGCGACTTCTCTGATCAGTAGGGGCATTGTCCTGGCTGCCTTCAGTTGCTGTCTGTGTGCCTGTGGCGGCCCGTGGTCAGGAGTACGGCCGAGAGATCCACAGCCTGTGGGCGATGCGGTCGAGCGTCTTCGTGGTGAAGTCGCCAGGGGGATCAACGGCCCCACGGTGGGCGCATCCGGGACCTACCATGAATATTGCGGTGAAGATTCGGAGGAGTCGGTGAAGATCGCTCCACTGGAGGGCGACCGCTGGAAGGTGGTGCACAGTCCCTTCAGATTCAGGGCGAGTGTGGGCTTGAAGGTGGAATCGCACGATAAGGCTCGACCCATCTATCAGGGCTTGCAGCGTCACCTACGCCTCGTCGGTGGCTGGGAGGTGACGGAACTGCGTTCCAAGAATGGGGTCTTGGGCGGCATTCAGGGGCGCAAGGGTGACGTGAGGTTGCACGCCTATGATTTTCCTGAACGCCCGTCCGGTGTGAGCGTGTACGTGGACGTGGAGAGCGGCTGCTATCGGCATCCCAATGCTTGATCGGCGCAGCGGAGAGTGATGGCCATGCGGATGGAGCATCCGAGGACCGCGGCCGAACGGGTCACGGAGTTCGTGTCGGCCATCGGCGCCGGTCTCGCCGGGAGAGGTGAGTTGAGCCGCGCGCCCGGTGATGTGAGTCCCCAGCCTTGCGACCACGTGGCCGAGTCGCGCAGCGTATCGGCCACGTATGCCTCGTCAGGCGGAAATCCCTACCTGGATCCGTGGTACGTCGACTACAGCCCGTACAACATGATGTACATCGGTTATGCCGACATCGCCGCGCCCATTCGGTTCGCTTCGTTCTTGGCGGAGCTGGGCGCTCGTCTCGCCGCCGGTGGATGGCGGGTGTACGAGCCGGAAAGCGGCTCGGGCGGTGGGCCGGAACTGATGGTCGAGGCACCGGTTCGAGGGTACGGCGGGAAGATCGGCGGGATTCTCGGGCCGGCGGGGCGGCCGCGGGTCACGGTGATCTTCTCGTCGCCCTGTCTTCGGCATCCGAATGAATGATGGAGTGGTTCGTTCAGGGGTCGATGGATTTCTGGTCTTCGTGGCCGTTGTGGGGGTGGGGGCGGTCGGCCAGGTCGGCCATGAAGCGGCGGTTGAGGACCAGGCGGGCCTTGCCTAGGCGGGTACGGGATTCGGGGGCGTCGACGCCTTCGCGGGACGGGCGGGCCAGGGCTATGGCGGCGGGCGGGCGGGGGTCGGTGATCGGGGCGGCGTCCTCGGCGGAGAGGGGACGTTCGACCTCGGTGAATTCGCCGTCCGGGGATTGGACGATGACGCCCGTTTCCAGGCCGTGCTCGATGAGGCCGGCGTCGCGGCGCTGGAGGCCCAGGCAGACGCGGTACGCGATGACGTACGCGAGTACTGGCCCGAGGATGATGGCCGCGCGGAAGAACCAGGTCGTCCAGAACAGCGGGATGTTGAACGTGAAGGCGATGACGTCGTTGCCGCCGGCGGCCCACAGGACGCCGTAGAAGACGACGCCGCCCATGCCGATGCCGGTACGGGCGGGAACGTCGCGGGGGCGGTCGAGGAGATGGTGGATCTCCCTGTCGCCGGTGATCCAGCGTTCCAGGAACGGGTAGGCGGCCAGGCCGGTGAACAGCACGCCGGGGACGACCAGCGCTGGGACGATCACGTTCATCGGCAGGGTGTGGCCCCACGCGCTGATCTCCCAGGCGGGCATGATCCGCAGCGAGCCCTCCAGCCAGCCCATGTACCAGTCGGGCTGGGAGCCGGAACTGATCGCGCCCGGGTCGTAGGGGCCGAACAGCCAGATGGGGTTGATCTGGAAGAACGCCGCCAGCAGGGCGGTGACGCCGAAGACCCAGAGGAAGAACGCGGTGGTCTTGGCGATGAAGACCGGGAAGAACTGGTAGCCGTACACGGTCCGGTTGCCGCTGCCCTTGCCGGGGAACTGGGTGTGGGTCTGCCGCCAGGTCAGGATGACGGCGTGCAGCGGGATCAGCGCCAGCAGGATGCCGGGGATCAGCAGGATGTGGATGACGTAGAGCCGGGGGATGATCAGGTCGCCCGGGAACTCCCCGCCGAACAGGAACATCTGCGCGTACGTACCGATGAGGGGGAGCGACAGCAGCACGCCCTCCAGGATCCGCAGGCCCGTGCCCGACAGCAGGTCGTCGGGGAGGGAGTAGCCGAACAGCCCGTTCAGCATCACGAGCATGAACAGCACGATGCCGATGAGCCAGTTGAGCTCGCGCGGCTTGCGGAACGCTCCGGTGAAGAAGTTGCGCAGGAGGTGGATGGTGATCGCCGCCATGAAGATGATCGTCGACCAGTGATGGATCTGCCGCATCAGCAGGCCGCCGCGCACCTCGAAGGTGATGTGCAGGGTGGAGGCGTACGCCTCGCTCATCTTCAGGCCCTGGAGGGGCTCGTACGGGCCGTCGTAGATGACCTCGGCCATGCTGGGTTTGAAGAAGAGGGTGAGGAACACCCCGGTGAGCAGGATGATCACGAACGAGTACATCGCGATCTCGCCCAGCAGGAAGCTCCAGTGGTCGGGGAAGGCTTTTCGGATAGCCTTGCGGGCGAAGCCGGCGGAGCCGAACCGGTCGTCGATCGCCTTGCCGGCGCCGGCCAGAGCCTTCGGCGGACGCCGGCCGCCGTCCTGGTGTGTGGCCACGTGGACCTCCCACACGGGTGGCCTTGTCCGGACCACCCTTCGCATCGGTGGTGCGCCTTCCAATGTCGCACTCACCCTCAGGACGGGCCAGGGGCGTCCGGTGTGACATCCCTGCATCCGGGCAGTCCGAATCTGGTCGAATCTCCAACTGGACTTTGCGTCCAGCGCTCTAAGGGGACATGATTTTCACCACATAAGCCGCATAAGTGAGCAATTACCCCGCGTGTCCGACCTGCGACAACGCGGGAGGGAGCCGGGGAGGGGAGGAACGCGTGGCCGAAGACGGCGCCGGTCCATACGGGCGGCCCTGGAACGACCTGCCACGGGAGCTCGCCGATCACATGCGGCCGCACCTCGACGAGGTGGCGGACGACATGATCCAGGAGATCAGGACGCGGGTCAGCGAGTATGACCGGCCGAGCGACGGCGCGTACTCCGGCACCATGCGGCAGGCCGTCGAACGCGTACTGCACTACTTCGTCGACCGGGTCGGCGACGCCGGCCAGGACTCCGGCCCGGTGACCGACTTCTTCCGCGCGATCGGGCGCGGCGAGGCGGGCGAGGGGCGCAGCCTGGACGCGGTGCAGACCGCGATCCGGGTCGGCGGGATGGTCTCCTGGCGGCGGATCACCGAGGGCGCCATGGTGCTCGAGGTGTCACCGCGCACGCTGGGCGCGGTCGGCGAGATCATGATGCAGTTCCAGGACGAGCTGGCCTCGGCCGCCGCCGAGGGCTTCGCGCAGGCCAAGGCCGCGGTGGCCGGGGAGATGCAGCGCCGCCGCAAGCGGCTGCTGGACCTGCTGTTCGCCGATCCGCCGGTCGGTTCCGAGGCGATCGCCGATCTGGCCGCGGCGGCGCAGTGGCCGGTGCCCCGTACGGTCGCCGCGGTGGCGCTGGGCCGTGACCACCGGGGCGCGCGCGCCCGGCAGCCCGCGTTCCCACCCGACGTGCTCGTCGACCTCACCCGCCGTACGCCCAGCCTCATCATCCCCGACCCGGACGGCCCCGGCCGGGCCAACGTGGTGGACCGCTCCCTGAGCGGCTGCCTGGCGGTCGTCGGGCCGACCGTGCCGGTCGCGGAGGCGGCCCGTTCGATCCAGTGGGCCCGCAAGACCCTCGGCCTGGTCGAACGCGGCGTGATCGAGGCCACCTCCGGAGTGATCCGCAGCGTCGAGCACATGTCCACGCTCATCCTGTTCCAGGACGAGGACCTGATCACCTCGCTGGCCGAGCTGCGGCTGGCCCCGCTGGGCCACCTGCGGGCCGGCCAGCAGGACCGGCTGGCCGAGACGCTGCTGGCCTGGCTGCAGTCCGGCCGCAACGCCAACGAGGTGGCGCTGCGGTTGCACGTGCACCCGCAGACCGTGCGCTACCGGTTGCGGCAGCTGGAGGAGCTGTTCGGCGACCAGCTGATGGACCCGGACCTGCGGTTCGACCTGGAGATCGTGCTGCGGGCCCGCGCCCTGCTCACCGACCAGGCCGGCGAGCGCGTCCTGCCCACGGCCCGCGAGGCCGTCGGCGACTCGGCCGAGGTGGTGACCTTCCGCCGCTGAGCCGGGCGCTGAGCCGGTCGTACGGGAGGCCGGCCTCCCGGGGCCGCGTCAGGGCTGTGGGAGATCGTCCGCCTCGGTGGACGGTCTTCTCGGGATCGTCACGCGGATCCGGCAGCCCCGGACCGTGTTCAGTACGCGGATGTCGCCGTCGTGCAGATCGACCGCCCACCGGGCGATGGCGAGCCCGAGGCCCGTACCGCCGCCCGGTGTACCGATCCGGGCGGCCTGCGTGGCCGTCCCCATGGAGAAGCGCTCGAAGACCCGGGCCCGCTCGCTCGGCGGTATGCCGGGGCCCTCGTCGGCGACCTCCAGGACGAGTCCCTCGTCGGACGGGCGCGCGGTCACCGTGACCGGAGCGCCGGGCGGGCTGTGCCGGACCGCGTTGTCCAGGAGGTTCGCCACCACCTGGTGCAGCCGGTCGCGATCGGCGACCGCGTGCAGGCCGGGGATCACGTCGGCCCGGATCTCGCAGCCGGGACGGCCCGCGCCCGCCTCGGCCGTGACATCGCCGATGAACGCCGCGACATCGATCTCGCTGACGTCCAGCCGTGCCGCGCCGGCGTCCACCCGCGACAGGTCCAGCAGCTGGGTGATCAGCCGGCCGAGCCGTTCGGTCTGCTCGAGCGCCGACTCCAGTACCTGCGGGGTCGCCGGGGTGACGCCGTCCGCCACGTTCTCCAGGACGGCCCGCAGCGCGCTGATCGGCGTCCGCAGCTCGTGCGACACGTTCGCCACGAACTCCCGGCGCTGCCGTTCCACCTCGGCCAGGTCGGTCGCCATCCGGTTGAACGCGTGTGCCAGCTCGCCCACTTCGTCCCGTGATGTGGCCCGTACGCGGCGGCTGTAGTCGCCGCGCGCCATCGCTTTCGCGGCGGCGGTCATCTCCCGCAGTGGCGCCGTCATCCCGTGCGCGAGCAGCTGCGCCACGACCAGCGACCCGAGCACCGCGACCGGAAGCGTCTGCCGGGCCCGGAAGTCCAGGACGTACCCCCACAGCACCATGAGGATGGCCGTGCAGGCCATCACCGCCGCCACGATCCCGAACTTCACCTTGATCGAACGCAGCGGATCGAGTGGCCTCGGCAACTTTATCCACACCCTGTGGATAACAGGACGGGCCTTGGCCGCTGGGCGGGTTCGGGGGTCAGGGCCGGTTTCGGCAACCGGGCGGGTCGGGCCGACGGGGCGAGGCCGTTCGGTCACGCTCGTACCTCCAGGCTGTAGCCGACGCCGTGCACCGTACGGATCAGGTCGGAGCCCAGCTTGCGCCGCAGCGCCTTGACGTGGGTGTCCACGGCCCGGGTGCCCGAGGCGCCGGCCCAGTCCCACACCTGTTCGAGCAGTACGGCACGGGTCAGCACCGTCCCCCGGTTGCGCGCCAGGCAGCCGAGCAACTCGAACTCGGTCGGCGTCAGATGCACCTCGGTGCCGTCCCGCCGTACCCGCCGCGAGGCGTGGTCGATCTCCAGCGGCCCCACCCGCAGCATCGTCTCCGGCAGCGCGGCGGAACGCTCCACCCGGCGCAGTACGGCTCGTACGCGCGCGGCCAGTTCCCGCATGCTGAACGGCTTGGTGATGTAGTCGTCGGCGCCCACACCGAGGCCCACGAGCATGTCGGTCTCGTCGTCGCGCGCGGTGAGCATCAGGACCGGTACGGGCCGTTCCGCCTGGACGCGCCGGCAGACCTCGAGGCCGTCGAAGCCGGGGAGCATGACGTCGAGCACGATCAGTTCCGGGTCGTACGAGCGCGCCCGTTCCACCGCGGAGGGCCCATCGGCGGCGATCTCGACCGCGAAGCCCTCGGCCGCCAGCCGGTCCGCCACCGCCCGCGCGATCGTCGGCTCGTCCTCCACCACCAGAATGCGTTGCACGAGCCGACTGTACGAGGCATATGTGCGGATTATGTGAAGAGCCCGGCTCAAGGCTCAGTTCGAAGCCCGGCTCCTGGCGCCCGGCTCAGGATCCGGCTCAGGCTCGGTTCAAGACCCAGGCCGGTGTCCAGGTCAGGGGCCGATCGGCCAGGTGTGTACGGGTTCGTTGGAATGCATCTGGCGGGTGTAACTCTGGGTCATCAGCCGCAGCGCCTCGTGCCGTTCCGTACCGAACGACTCCTCGATCGCCTCGACCGTCTGGATCTGCCAGGCGGCGCCGGTCTGCCCGGTGGCGCAGCGGCGCTCGATGATGCCGAGCAGCCGGTCGCGGCGGGCCGGATCGACGTCCCAGCGGTCCAGGCCTTCGTGCGCCAGGGGCAGGAGCGTCCGCTGCACCAGTTCGGCGGCGGGGACCTCACCGATCCCTGGCCAGTACAAGACGGCGCCTAGGCCGTCCTTGGCGGAACGGTGCAGATTCTCGGCCGCGGTCGCGAACGACATGCGCGTCCACACCGGGCGGTCCTCCTCGGCCAGCATGCGCACGAGACCGTAGTAGAACGCGCCGTTCGCCACCACATCGGCGACCGTCGGGCCTGCCGGCAGGACGCGGTTCTCCACGCGCAGGTGCGGCCGCCCGTTCACGACGGCGTAGATGGGACGGTTCCAGCGGTAGACCGTTCCGTTGTGCAGGCTCAGCTCGCCCAGCTCCGGGATCCGGCCCCGTTCCAGCTCCTCGACCGGGTCCTCGTCGTCGCACAGCGGCAGCAGCGACGGGAAGTACCGGGTGTTCTCCTCGAAAAGGTCGAACACCGAGGTGATCCAGCGTTCGCCGAACCACACCCGGGGCCGTACGCCCTGCGACTTCAGCTCGTCCGGCCGGGTGTCGGTGGCCTGCTCGAACAGCGGGATGCGGGTCTCGTGCCAGAGCCGGTGCCCGAACAGGTACGGGGAGTTGGCGGCCAGCGCCACCTGCGGTCCGGCGATCGCCTGCGCGGCGTTCCAGTAGTCCCCGAAGTGATGGGGACTGACCTGCAGATGGAACTGCACGCTGGTGCAGGCGGCCTCGGGCAGGATCGTGTCGGCGTGCATCCGCAGCGGCTCGGGCCCGTCCACCGCGATCTTCATCTCCTCGCCGCGCGCCGCGAAGATCTGGTCGTTCAGCATCTTGTAGCGGGCGTTGGCCGACAGCGACTCCTCGCCGATGTCGCCCCTGCGCAGCGTGGGCAGGATGCCGATCATCACCAGATGGGCCCCGACCTCGCGGGCTCGCGCGTCGGCCAGGTTGAGATGGTCGCGGATCTCCGCCTCCAGCTCGCCCGTGCCGGCGCCGCCCAGCTCCCGGGGCGGGATGTTGATCTCCAGATTGAACTGGCCCAGCTCGGTGGCCCAGGCCGGATCCGCGATCGCCTTGAGCACGTCCGCGTTGCGCATCAGCGGATCGCCCATGGCGTCGATCAGGTTGAGCTCGATCTCCAGGCCGATGTGCGGGCGCTCGAAATCGAACTGCGACTCGCCCAGCATCCGGGCGAGCACGTCCAGACAGCGCCGTACCTTCTCCCGGTACCGGCGCCGGTCCTCGCCACTGATGGCGATGGGGGTCACATCTCTGCCCATATGGGACGGATGTCCTCCTGCCGGGCGGCGAAACCCCCAGGCCGGTTTCGGACCGTCCGATGCCGGATGACCAGCATGAACCCGGCACCCTATTTATTACCTGCGGGTAAGTTTGGTGCCGCACCGCGCGTCATGACACGGTGCGCCATGAGCCACGAGCGCCCACCTGCGCTCTGACCCCCCTCATTCTCTTCAGCACGACCTGTCCGTCGAGGAGGACGATCGATGCGGCTTCGACCACGGTCGATCCGGGCACGGGACACCCTGATCGCGGCGGTGCTGGCCGCGCTGGTCTTCGGCGGCATCGCCGTCGGCGTCGATCTCGCCGTCCGCGCCGCCGTCGGCGCCCGCCTGCTGGAGGACACCCAGCTCGCCGCCCGCCGGGTCAGCGCCAACGTCCGGGACGGCTCGCTCCGGGGCCCGGTCATCCCCGACGACTCCCGCGGCCGGATACTGATCCAGGTGGTGGGGCCGGGCGGCGAGGTCCTCGGCGCGACCCCCGCGGCCGCCGGCCGCCCCCCGCTGAGCACCCTGTGGCCGTCCCGCGACAAGCGCATCCAGGACCTGGTCGAGTGCGACGGCCGGGGCCCCGGCGGCCGGTGCATGGCCGTCGAGGTCATCCGTACCACCACGGCCCCCGACTCCGTCGTGGTGTACGCGGGCAAGCCGATGCCCGCCATCCTGGTGACCGGGCTGCTGGAAGCCCTCCTCGCCGTCACGGTGCTGCTGCTGTCGGCCCTGGTCGCCTGGATCACCTGGCAGATCGTCGGCCGTACGCTCCGCCCGGTCGAGCAGATCCGCGCCCAGCTCGCCGAGATCAGCGCCAGCGACCTGAGCCGCCGCGTCCCCGAGCCTCCCGGTGAGGACGAGATCGCCCAGCTGGCCCGTACCGCCAACGCCACGCTGGACCGGCTGGAAGGCGCCGTCGCCCGCCAGCGCCAGTTCGCCTCCGATGCCTCGCACGAACTGCGGACGCCCATCGCGGGCCTGCGCGCCAACCTCGAAGACGCCTCGATGCACCCCGAGGACACCGACCTGGAGCGGACGGTCCACTCGGCGCTGCGCGACACCGACCGACTGGAGTCGATCGTCACCGATCTGCTCCTGCTGGCCCGCATCGGCACCGGCTCCACCGGCGCCGAGGAGGACATCGACCTGGGCGCGCTGGCCGAGGCCGAGATCCAGCGCCGGACGTCCCGCCTGGCGATCGACACCCGCCTGTCCGAAGGCGTTCTCGTACGGGGCGTCCGCATGCAGCTGGTCCGCCTTTTGGGCAACCTCCTGGACAACGCCGAGCGCTACGCGGGCGGCAAGGTGGAGATAGCGGTCTCCCAGAACGGCACCGGCGCCCGCCTGACCGTCACCGACGACGGCACCGGCATCCCCGAAGCCGACCGCGAACGCGTCTTCCAGCGCTTCACCCGCCTCGACTCCGCCCGCAGCCGGGGCGCCGGCGGCACCGGACTGGGCCTGGCCATAGCCCGCGAGATAGCGCACGCCCACGGCGGCACCCTGACCATAGAAGACCACCCCCAAGGCGCCCGCTTCGCCCTGACCCTCCCCACCACCCCTCCGTGACCTCACCCCGCTGGGCCTCCGACCTCTGCGGCGCTCGCCGGCCTGCGGCCGACGGCGAGGTGGAACGACGCTGATGCGGCCGACGCCGAAGCCAGGCGGCCGATCGCGCTTCGGCCGCCTGGCTGAGCTCAGGAAGTGGCGGGGTTACAGCAACTCGTTGAGGACCTCGATGTCCGGGCCTCCCTCGTCCCAGTCGTCGTCGCAGTTGCCGAAGAACTCGTCGAACCAGCCGTCGCACTCATCGTCGTCGTCCCAGCCGTCGCCGGTCTGGGTGGTCACGGTCTGGGGGGCCAGGCCGTTCGCCGAGTGGACGGCGGCCTGGGCGACGCCGGCCGGCAGCAGCAGGCCTGCTGCAAGGGCGGCGAGCGTGATCACGAGCCGACGCATGAACGGCTCCTCTCTGTGCTTGTTTGACTACTCTTTGTCATCATCTTTATGTGCGGCAGGCCTGGACGGCAACACAGCGGAGGATGCATCGGCCTGCTGCCGCGGTCACAGAGAGGTGGCCTCGCGGTACGGGAGTGATCGGATGTGCGTGTGTTCCGCCTGCGTGGCCGGGTTCCGCCGTACGCATCCACAGGGCGCGCAGCGAGCCCGGACGCCCGCGGACCGTCACAGTCCCGGACGGGAAAGCCGAAGGGCCGCCCACCTGGTCGGTGGGCGGCCCTTCGGCATCGCGTGGGGTCTGGAGGTGTCAGGCGCGGACGGCCTGGATCTCGAGCTGGATGTCGACCTTGTCGCCGAGCAGGGCCTTGTCGCCCTTCAGCGGGACGTTGAACTCGATGCCCCAGTCCTTGCGGTTGATCGTGGTGGAGGCGGAGAAACCGGCGCGGAAGCCGCCCCACGGGTCGTCGCCGACGCCGTTGAACTCGACCTCGAGGCTGATCGGGCGGGAGACGCCCTTGATGGTCAGCTCACCGTCCAGGAAGTGGCCGCCGCCCTCGGCGCGGACGCCCTTGGTGGCGAAGCTCATGGTGGGGTGGTTCTCGACGTCCAGCACGTCGGCCGTGCGGACGTGGGCGTCGCGGTCGGCGTTGCGGGTGTCCAGCGAGGCCATCGTGATCTCGGCGACGGCGGTCGAGGCGGCGACGTCCTCGGCGATCTGCACGGCGCCGGAGAACTCGGTGAAGCTGCCCCGTACCTTGGTCATCAGGTGCCGGATCGTGAACGTGATCTCGGAGTGCCCGGGGTCGATGTTCCAGGTGCCGGCGGTCAGGCCGGGAGCGGCGGTGGCGATGCTCATGGTGTCTCCAAGTGCTTGAAGTTTCAACAACCAGACCTGCGCCAGGTTAGTTGAGGATTCAAGCACTTGTCAAATGTGGGCGCCGACCCTGGTTCCGGTGGTCCGGTGCAGGCACGTTGGGCGCTGATGCCGCTAGGCGCTGGCCTTGGTCTCCGCGGCCTGGGCGCCGGTCTCGGCGCTGCCTTCGAGGAGGATCCTGGCCACCAGTTCGGGGTCGTCGCCCATCGGAACGTGACCGCATCCCTCCAGCCACACGAAACGAGCGTTGGGCAGCGCGCGCTGGGCGCGGATGGCCTGGCTCGAACGGAGCAGGCGGTCCCTGGTGCCCCAGGCGATGGTCACCGGTACGTCGGCGCAGGAGCCGCGGAACCGTACGTTCCGTCCGGCCCGCAGCGTCGGCTCGAAGCCCACGGCACCGCGCAGGGCCCGGGTGTCGCCGGCCAGGTCCGCCCAGTCCAGCCGGTCGGGACGGCCGTAGATCATGCCGAACATGGCCATCCGGAGCTTGGGGTTGGCGGCCAGCCGGGCCATGAACTGCTCGGGTACGCCGGCGGCCAGCCGGGAGGCGCGCAGGACCGTGGCGGCCCAGGTCAGCTCGCGTGCGGTGAAGAAGCCGGCCGGCGAGAAGACGGTGGCCGAGCTCACCAGGCCGCGGTCGGCGGCTACCAGCGAGAACAGCCCGCCGAGCGAGTTCCCCGCGATGTGCGGGCGCTCGATCCCGAGGTCCGTGAAGAGCCGCTCCAGGACCTTGATGGTGGCGTCGACCGTGTAGGGAGTACCGGGCGGCAGTGGCGCGGAGGCACCGAACCCGGGCAGGTCGACGGCGATGACATCGCGCTCGGCCGCCAGCCGGTCCATGACGGGCGTCCAGCCCTGGCGGCGATGTCCGATCCCGTGCAGCAGCACCAGCGGCGGTCCGTCGCCGCGGCGCTCGAAGTCGATGTCCACGCCGCGAGAGTAGGGCACAAGTTACCGGCCAGTCACGTGTGATGGTCATCACAGCGAATCCCGCCCATCGAGTCCGGGGTCGAGGCCGGGCAGGCCGTCGCGTGCGCCGGGGCCACGCCTCCAGGCGGCGCCACCCTCGGCCGCGTAGTCGGGGCGCGCGCCGGGTGGCCGGGTCGTCGGGCGGGGCGGTCGGAGTCAGAGAGTGATGGCGGCGTCCACCGGGCGGCGGTGTTCCAGGGCGGCGCGGAGTTGCGCGCGGCCGCGGTGGATGCGGCTGCGGACGGTACCGAGCTTGACGCCGAGGGTGGCGCCGATCTCCTCGTACGTCAGGCCCTCGATGTCGCACAGCACGACGGCGGCGCGGTACTCGGGTGCCAGCTCGTCCAGGGCCTTCTGGATGTCGGCGTCGAGATGCCGGTCGTCGTACAGCTGCGCGGGCGTCGGTTCGCGGCCCTGCAGGCGGTCGGCGGCGTCGTCGCCCAGCGAGTCGAACCGGATGCGCTGCTTGCGGCGGGCGCGGTCAAGGAACAGGTTGGTGGTGATCCGATGCAGCCAGCCTTCGAACGTGCCGGGTGTGTAAGAGGACAAGGACCGGAAGACCCGCACGAAGACGTCCTGGGTCAGGTCTTCGGCGTCGTGCCGGTTGCCGGTCAGGCGGTACGCCAGCCGGAACACCCTGGTGGAGTGCTCGCTGACGATCTCTTCCCATGTCGGAGGCGTCCACGCCATCGCGCCTGCGCTCACCGCTACCCCCGTCTGATACGAAATCGTTACGGCCAAGCATGCCGGTACCCAGATAAGAGCCGTGTAAGAACGCCGGGCCGTGGCCGGAAACGGCAGACGCCTTTCCGGGGGTTTGCGAGTCACAAGTCGCCTGATCAGGGGATTTGTCGGACGAAACGCCCTCCGTTGGGTAGGGTCGGTTCACAGGGTTGTGACCGATCACTCACCGGCCGGGCCGTGTGACCGATCTCATTGGACGATCTGTCAGCAAGGATTGAGCCGCCGCGCTCCGGCCGGGATGATCGGGGGAACCTCCACCCCCGTACCTGAGGACGTGGCATGGCGCGAAGCTACAACCTGGCCGACCTGCTCGAAATCCTGGCCGCCGCCGGTCCGGACCGCCCGGCCCTGGTCGCCGGGGAGGAGCGCCGCACGTACCGCGAGCTGAACGAGCGCGCGAGCCGTGTCGGCCACCACCTCGCCGCCGCGGGCGTCGAGCCGGGCGAGCACGTGGCGATCCTGGCCTACAACCGGGCCGAGTGGCTGGAGAGCATCCTCGGCGTCTTCAAGATCCGGGCCGTCCCGATCCCGGTGAACTTCCGGTACGTGGCCGCCGAGCTGCACCACGTGCTGTCCGACTCCGACTCGGTGGCGCTGATCGGTGAACGGTCACTGCTGGAGAAGGTCGAGGAGGTCCGGGCGGACCTGCCGAAGCTGCGGCACGTGGTCGTCCTGGAGGACGGTGCCCAGGCCGACATCCCCGGCGGCGTCGAGTACGAGAAGGCGCTGGCAGCGGCCTCGTCCGGCGACGACTTCCCGAAGCGTTCCAGCGACGACCGCTACATCATGTACACCGGCGGTACGACCGGCTATCCCAAGGGCGTCGAATGGCGCTGCGAGGACATCTTCTTCGCCGCGCTCGGCGGCGGGAACGTCCTGGGCGACCCGATCGAGAGCCCCGAGGCCATCGCCGTGAACGCCGACGCCGCGCCGATGTGCGTGCTGGACTGCGCGCCCGTCATGCACGGGGCCGGCCAGTGGGTGGCGTTCATGGGGCTGTTCAGCGGCGCCAAGGTCGTCCTGTACACCGACCACGGGTTCGACGCGGCCAAGGCGCTGAGGATCATGGTGGAGGAGCAGGCCAACGTCATGATGCTGGTCGGTGACGTCATGGCCCGCCCGGTCGCCAAGGAACTGGCCTCCGGCGAGTACGACATGTCGTCGCTGTTCGCGATCGCGTCGGGTGGCGCGCCGCTGACCGAGGGAGCCAAGGCCGGGCTCAAGAAGCACCTGCCCGCCATCATGTTCCTCGACAATTACGGTGCGTCCGAAACAGGCACCTGCGGCCCCTCGATCGACTCCAGGGAGGGCACCGCGCGCTTCATGATGAAGCCGGGCATCACCGTCCTGGACGACGACCTCAAGGTCGTACGGCCCGGCGAGGTCGGCAAGCTCGCGCGCAGCGGTCACATCCCGATCGGCTACTACAACGACCCGGCGAAGACCGCGACCACGTTCTACACCGACGCCGACGGCGTCCGCTGGTCGGTCCCCGGCGACTTCGCGGCGCTGGAGGAGGACGGCACGATCACGCTGCTCGGCCGCGGCTCCCTGATGATCAACACCGGCGGCGAGAAGGTCTATCCCGAAGAGGTCGAGGTGGCCCTCAAGGACCACCCGGACGTGTACGACGTCGTCGTGATCGGGCTGCCGGACGAGCGTTTCGGACAGCGCGTCGCCGCGGTCGTCGCGCTCCGTCCCGGTGCGAGCCTCACGCTGGAGGACCTCACCGACCACTGCCGCGGGCGGCTGGCCGGCTACAAGCTGCCGCGCGAGATCCAGATCGTGGACGAGGTCCAGCGCACGGCCGTGGGCAAGTCCGACTACAAGTGGGCCAAGGCGGTCTTCGCCTCGTAACCCTCCAGAGCCTGTCACCCCCCAGAGTCTGCCCGGATCGCCAGATCCCGGTAACCCTCCCGGCACGGTCAAGAATCCATTTGGTGTCCCCGAGCATGCCTTGGGGTGGTTCGCGCGCATAACCACCTCATGGGGAGAGATCGGCTGATTCCGCTGGCGGAGCGGTATCACCTGCTCTCGGTGGTCGGCCGCGGCGGCATGGGAACCGTCTGGCGGGCCCACGACGACATGCTCGCCCGCGACGTGGCGGTCAAGGAGGTCCGCCTCCCCGACCGGCGCACGCGCGGCGAACGCCGGCTCCTGTGCCGCAGGCTCATCGAGGAGGCGCGCGCCACCGCGGCGCTGCGCCATCCCGGCGTGGTCGACGTGCACGACGTGGTCATCGAGGACGGGCGGCCCTGGATCGTCATGGAGTTGCTGCGCGCCCGTTCGCTGCACCAGGAGATCGCCGAGGACGGACCGCTCCGCGTCGAACGCGCCGCGCGCATCGGGCAATCCGTCCTGTCCGTGCTGACCGCCGCGCACGACGCCGGGATCCTGCACCGCGACGTCAAGCCCAGCAACGTGCTGCTCTGCAACGACGGCCGGATCCTGCTCACCGACTTCGGCCTGGCCGTGCACATGGACCAGGCCCAGGAACCGGAGGAGACGCTCATCGCCGGCATCGAGGGCTCGCCCGCGTACCTCTCGCCCGAACGCGTCCGCGGCGAGCCCGGCCGCCAGGAATCGGACCTGTGGTCGCTGGGGGCCACGATCTACGCGGCGGTCGAGGGCGTGTCGCCGTTCCTGCGCTGCCATGCGCTGGCGTCGATGGTGGCCGTTCTGCTGGGGGAGTACGATCCGCCCGTCCGTGCCGGCCGGCTGGCCCCGGTGATCGAGGGCCTGCTGCGCCAGGATCCCGGCGAGCGGCTGCGCGCCGCCGAGGCGGCCCGGCTGCTGCGCGAGGCGGGACGCCCGCCCGATCCTCCGGGCGATCCCCGTTCCCCGCCCTGGCGCCGCCGGCTGCTGCCCAAGCCGTGGCCCGTACGTATCGGCCTGATGCTGGACGATCCCCGCCCGTACATCGGCCCGGTGGCGACGCTGCTCTGAACGACCGCGGCCTTACCGATAGGTCATCGAGCCACGCATGTACATATCGGCTCCCCGGCACGGCGGCGGCACTGGAGGCCGCCTACTCGTCGTCCCGAGAGGGATATCGCGCGCATCGGCACAATGGCAACGATGCTTTGACGGCTCACGTCGTCTAAATGTCCCGAGGGGGTCGTTCCGCGCGCCGGCGCGACGGTGATGGTGAGACTCAGGTCGTCTGCTGGACCTTGAGCAGGAACTCGGCGTTGGAGGAGGTGCCCTTCATCCGCTCGAGCAGCATCTCGACGGCCTGCTGCCGCTCGAGGCCGTGCAGGGCGCGGCGCAACCGCCAGTTGAGCTTCAGTTCCTCGTCCGACATGAGCAGTTCCTCGCGGCGCGTACCGGAAGCCTCGATGTCGACGGCGGGGAACGTCCGCCGGTCGGCCAGGCCGCGGTCGAGCTTGAGCTCCATGTTGCCGGTGCCCTTGAACTCCTCGAAGAACACGTCGTCCATCCGGGACCCGGTCTCCACCAGCGCGGTGGCGAGGATCGTCAGCGAACCGCCGTTCTCGATGTTGCGCGCGGCACCGAAGAACTTCTTGGGCGGGTACAGCGCGGTCGTCGCCACACCGCCCGCCAGGATCCGGCTGCTGGACGGCGCCGCGATGTTGTACGCGCGGCCCAGCCGGGTGATGGAGTCCAGCAGGATGACCACGTCGCGGCCCTGCTCGACCAGCCGCTTGGCACGCTCGATGGCCATCTCGGCCAGCGTGATGTGCTCCTCGGCGGGACGGTCGAACGTCGAGTGGATGACCTCGCCGTTCACCGAACGCTGCATGTCGGTGACCTCTTCGGGGCGCTCGTCGATGAGCACGACCATGAGGTGGCATTCGGGGTTGTTGATGCTGATCGCGTTGGCGAGCGCCTGCAGGATCATCGTCTTGCCGACCTTGGGCGGGGAGACGATGAGGCCGCGCTGGCCCTTGCCGATGGGGGCGACCAGATCGATGATGCGGGGCGCGAGCGCGCCGCTGTCGAGCCGCAGCCGCTCCTCCGGGAACAGCGGGGTCAGCTTGCCGAACTCCGGCCGGTCGGCCGCGTCCTCGGGCTTGCCGCCGTTGACGGCCTCGATCGCGTCGAGCGCGCTGTGCTTCTCCCGGTTGGAACGGGGCGGCCGCGCGGTGCCGGCCACGATGTCGCCGGGCCGCAGGTGGCTCGCCTTCACCTGGGCGAGCGTCAGGTAGACGTCCGAGGAACCGGGCAGGTAGCTCTCGGTCCGGACGAACGCGTGCTTGTCCTGGACGCAGAGGACGCCCTGGAACGGGACGGCCGGCGGTTCGGCGGCCCGCTGTTCCGGACGGCCGGCCGGAGCCTCCTGCTCCGGCTGCTGCGCCGGCCGCGAGGCCCGCGCCGTCCGGCGGCGCGCGGCCTGCTTCGGCAGCGCCGCGCGTTCGGGGGTGGTGGTGGTCATGAAGATCCCTTCTCAGGCGGTCGCGCGCTGTCGCGCGGTGCCCGGGAGTCGGTTTCCGCGTACGGCTCGCCGATACGTGCACGCACGTGGAAGGAACGAGAGGTATGCAGCTCCGCTCACCGGGCTGTCGACGGCTCCCTTGGTGCGATGGCCCGGTACGCGAATCCGCGCGTCCCCCGGGCATGGTCGAATGGGGGAACTCGAACATTCACCGGGCGCTCAGATGGCCCGGGCGGGGTAGAAACGCCCCTCACCGCCCAATCGATAGGTGGCGGAAACAACAAGGCGCTACCACGACAGTACAGCACACAACGGCCGTTCCGCATTCCCGCCGTCCGGCGATCCGTACCCGCCGGTCGTCCATTGAACGATCCCCCTCGAAGAGCCCCCGGTCCGTTCTCTGACACCCCGTATGACTCCCGATCGACGGCCGGGGTTCCCGCCGGGGTGGCCGAGACCTTGAACATCACCGGCATCGTACGGACGCCGTACGACATCCAGCACGGTCTCCGATGACCCGTACCGCGACGAAGCCTGCACTCGCGGACACCACCCGGCGAACCGTCCGGCCGGAACCACGCCGCCATCCCAGGGCCCGGAACCACGCCGCCATCCCAGGGTTCGGGGCGATCGACCGGCGGGGCGGCGTCGGTTCGCCGGGCACGCCCCTCGTACGATGACGGCGCATCGACAATAAGGGGGCGGGATGGCCGCTGAGCAGTGGCTGCGCGGTGAGGTCGCCGGCGGCGTCGGAACGATCACGATCGACCGGCCGGACAAGCGCAACGCCATGAGCGAGGCCATGTGGCGGCGGCTTCCGGAGCTGCTCGACACGTTCACCGCCGACCCCGGCGTCCGGACCGTGGTGCTCACCGGCGCGGGCGGCACCTTCTCCGCCGGGGCGGACATCGGCGAACTCGAGGAGATCCGCCGGCGCGGCCAGAGCCACCCCTCCACGATCGCGGAAGAGGCCCTGGCCGCGTTCCCCAAGCCCACCATCGCCGCGATCGAGGGCTTCTGCGTCGGCGGCGGCTGCCAGCTCGCCCTGGCCTGCGACCTGCGGTTCGCCGCCGAGGACGCCCGCTTCGGGATCACCCCCGCCCGGCTCGGCATCGTCTACCCCGGCTCGGCCACGCGGCGGCTGGTCCGCCAGGTCGGCGGGTCGGCCGCCAAGTACCTTCTCTACTCCGCAGACCTCATCGATGCCCACCACGCACTGCGGATTCGCCTGCTGGACGAGATCGTCCCGCCGGGCGACCTGACCGACCGCGTCACCGCCTTCGCCGCGACCCTGGCCACCCGCTCGCTGCTCACCCAGCAGGCCACGAAGGACATCGTCGACACCCTCGTGGCCGGTGCCGACGCGGACCCGAAGATCCGCACCTGGCTCGACAAGGCGCACGCCGCCGACGGCGACATGGACGAGGGAGTGACCGCCTTCCTGGAACGCCGGGCGCCTCGTTTCTAAGACCCGGCTCAGGGGCACTCGCCTGGCGGCTCGCACCCCTGACCGTGCCTTGGCGAGCGCGGCATCGCTTCGCGATCTGGCCGGTGAGGCTCGCCTTCGGCATCGCCTCACCGGCCAGGTAACGCGCTCGCGCGGTGGCTGAGGCCGCTGTGAGACAGGCCCTAACTCGACTCCGACTTCATATGGACGACGCGTTCCTTCCGCTCGGCCTTTGCTGCACTCCGAGCCTGTTTCAGGGCGGGGCGTGGCGGGTCGCGTCGTGGAAGCGGCTTGGGGGGAGGGTGCGCAGACGGGCGGCTGTGCTGGAGGGGTCGGCTACCAGGGCGGCGGGTTCGGTCTTGCGTAGTTCGGCAAGGGGCAGGACGCCGCAGAGGAGGGCGTCGGCTGTACGGACGATGACGAGTGGGCCGATCTGTGCGCCGGCTCGTTCCGTCTGGTGGAGGGCGTCCAGCAGGACTCCGGCGGCCTCGATCTCGGTACCCAGGTCGTCCAGCCGGGTCTCCGGGTGGTCCCGGCGGATCGTGCTCAGCTGGTGGAGCAGGGCGAGGAAGTCGCTTTCGAGGCTTCGGGGGCTTGCGCCGGAGAGGTAGTAGCGCAGCTGGCCGGACTCCGGTTCGTCACTGGGGGCCACCTTGTACGCGGCGGGGTCGGTCAGTTCGACGCGTAGCCCGTATCGGCCTGCGAACAGTTCGTACGCGTAAGCGAGGTCGGTGCGCGGCTCGCCGGTCCGGTCGCCCGTGGTGAACGAGCCTGTGCTGGGCGGGTCCGCGTTGGGCCGGCCCGTGTTGGACGAGCCTGTGCTGTGAGTGCCTGTGCTGGGTGGGGTCGGGGTAAGGGGGCCGGGGCTGAGGGCGCCGGCGATGGTGTCGACCGGGACGGAGCCGAGGGAGGTCGCGACGGCCTGGTCGAGCCGGCCGATGAGGTGGTCGCGGAGTTGGGCGACCTCGGTGGTCAGGTGGTCGGCGGCCTCGCGCTGCTGGGAGAGCCGGGTGTTGACCTCGGGGAGCATCCGGTCGTTGATCTGCGTGATCAGCGACCGGATCCGGGCGTCGGTCTCGCCGAGCGACTCGGCCTGCTCGGCCTGGGTGGTCGCGAGCCGCTCGGCCTGCTCGCGGTGGAGGGAGCGGAATCGCTCGAGCTCGTCGCGGGTGCTCGTCAGCGCGCTCAGCCGGGTGCGGATGTCGTCGAGCTCGGGGGCCGAACCGGCCGGGCGCTTGCGGTCGAACGCCAGGTAGAGCTCCCGGCCCGCGATCGCCAGGCACAGCAGAACCAAGATCCACGTCATGGCGGCCCTCCAGAAGGGCTTATCTTGCCAGGCAAGATAATTCACCATCTGCGGACCGTGATAGCCCGAAATCGCGTTTTGGCAAGAGTGATACCGCGACTTGTCCACGGTGCCGCCCCGGCTGCAGCGGGGGTCGATCACTCGGGCTTCGATGACTCGGGCCAGGGCCGGCGGGCGGATCGCGGACGATGGCGAAGCCCACGGCTGGGACAAGGACGGTGTCAGGCCGACGTCAGGCGGTGTCGCGGGTCGTGGTGGCCTGCTCGGCGATGGTGCGGAGTGCATTGCAGTGGGCCTCGAACGCGCGGCGTCCCGGTGCGGTGAGTGAGAGCCAGGTGCGGGGGCGTTTGCCCACGTATCCCTTGCTCACCTTGACGTAGCCGGCCTTCTCCAGCGTGGCGGTCTGCTTGGACAGGACCGAGTCGCTGACCTCGATGGTGTCGCGGACGTAGGCGAACTCGGCCTTCTCGGCGGCGGCCAGCGTCGCCATGATGGAGAACCTGACCGGTGCGTGGATGACCTCGTCCAGGCCATGGCGGGGGTGGTTCATCGCCGGGCCGCCCGGCGTGCGGTCAGGTAGGCCATCAGCAGGGCCGGTACGGCGACGGCCACCGCTCCCGGGAGCCACCAGGCGAGCTCGCCCTCGAACCAGGTGATGCCGGGGACGAGCACGGCCGAGTAGATCAGGGCCCAGGAGCCGATCATGATGCCGTGCCGGAGGCCCATGCCGCGGTGCGCGACCGGCTGCCGTACGGCGTAGACCGACAGCAGGATGATCGTGACCACCCACACTCCGGTGCTGACCGCGACGCCGGCCGGGCCGCTGATGAGGCCGAGCAGCAGCACGCTGATGAACGCGGCGGCCCCGTACACGAGCTGGTAGCGGATCAGCCAGCGCGAGCCGTGCTCCACCGAGGCCCGCAGGTTCGCTGCTCTGGCCAGCGCCGCCGCCGCGCTTGTGTTGTCCATGGTGGCCTTCCGTCGTAGGTGCTTCTTGCGAGTGTGGCAACTACTTTCCAGTTCGGCAAGTACTTTCCGCGAAGAAGGCTTGTGGAGGGGTGGGTTGTGTGAAAGGACTCTGAGATGGACGTTGAGGATCTTCGGGTCGCGGTCTACGGGTCGTTCGCACGTACGGGGCGGGCTCCCGATGTGGCGGAGCTGACGGAACGGTTCGGGGCGAGCGACGGGGACATTCGGGGCGGGCTGCGAGAGCTTCATCGGCAGCGGCATGTCGCGCTCGATGACGACGACCGGGTGCTCATGGCGCATCCGTTCACGTCCGTGCCGTTGGGCTTCGCGGTCATGGGGGCGTCCACGCTGTGGTGGGGCGGGTGTGCTTGGGACTCCTTCGCCCTACCGCATCTGTTGCCGGACGAGCCCGAGGTGCTCGTTTCCACGCGTTGCCCTGGCTGCGGCACCCCGCACGCATGGAACGTCACCCGGGAGGCGCCACCAGATGGGAAGCAGGTCGCGCACTTCCTCGTCCCGGTCGCCCATATGTGGGACGACGTCGTCCACACGTGCGGGCACCAGCGGTTGTTCTGCGACGAGGCGTGCGTGGAGGGCTGGCTCCTGCGTACGGGCAACGAGCGCGGCTACGTCATGGACCTGCCCACACTCTGGCGCATGGCACGGCACTGGTACGCCGGACGTCTCGACCATGGCTACCGCCGCAGGGAGCCGGCCGAGGCCGCCGAGTACTTCCGTGAGGTGGGGCTCAAGGGCGCGTTCTGGGGGCTCAGCGGTTGAGGTAGGCCAGTACGGCGAGAACGCGGCGGTTGTCGTCGTCCGAGACCGCCAAGCCGAGCTTTCCGAAGATGTTGGCGGTGTGCTTGGTGATCGCCCGTTCGGTGACGACGAGCTGCTGGGCGATGGCCGCGTTGGTACGTCCCTGGGCCATCAGCTCCAGCACTTCCAGTTCGCGTGGGGTGAGCCGTCCCAGCGGTTCCTGTTTCGTGTTCCGTGCCACGAGTCGCGAGATCACCTCCGGGTCCATCGCGGTACCGCCGGCCGCGACCCGGCGTATCGCGTCCACGAACTGCGCGGCGTCGAAGACCCGGTCCTTCAGCAGGTAGCCGATCCCGCCGGTGCCGTCGGCCAGCAGTTCCTGGGCGTACAGCTGCTCCACGTACTGCGACAGCACCAGTACGGGTAGCCCCGGCACCTGGCGGCGTGCCTCCAGTGCCGCTTGCAGGCCCTCGTCGGTGAACGAGGGCGGCAGACGTACATCGACCACCGCCACGTCCGGGCGGTGGTCGAGCAACGCCTTCAGCAGGGAGGGCCCGTTGTCGACGGCCGCCGCGATCTGGAAGTCGTTCGCCTCCAGGAGACTGACCAGGCCCTCCCGAAGGAGGGCCAGGTCCTCGGCCAAGACGACGCGCATCAGCGGGCCCGTTCCGAACTCACACCTGGGGGGACGAGGGCAGCAGGCACGGAACCTCCATGGTCACGATGGTCGGGCCGCCCGGGGGAGAGCTCAGGGCGAGCACGCCGTCGAATGTACCGATGCGCCGCTCGATCCCGCGCAGCCCCGTACCGCCTTCCAGGGTGGCGCCGCCCTGCCCGTCGTCGGTGACGCTGACCTGGATCATGTCGCCGCGGTGGCCGAGGTCGACCCAGACCCGCTGCGCGCCGGAGTGCTTGGCCGTGTTGGTGAGCATCTCGCACACCGCGAAGTACACGGCCGACTCCACCGGAGGTTCGGGACGGCTCGGCAGGTCGACGGTCACCTCGACCGGAAGCGGATGGTCGAGCGCGAGGGCCCGTACCGCGTCGCCGATGCCGCGGTCGGCGAGCACCGGCGGGTGGATGCCGCGGACCAGGTCGCGCAGCTCGGCCAGTGCCTTGGCGGACGACGCGCGGGTCTCGGCCAGCAGCAGCCGGGCCTTGGCCGGGTCCTTGTCCAGCAGGTGCTCGATCGCGCCGAGGCTCATGCCCATCGCGACCAGCCGGGCCTGCGCGCCGTCGTGCAGGTCGCGCTCGATCCGGCGCAGCTCGGCGGCCGACGCGTCCACGGCCTCGGAACGGCTCTCGGTGAGGTGCCGGACGCGCAGTGCCAGCCGCGACTTCTCGGTGGGGCCGAGCAGCGTACGGCCCCATTTCCCGTACACGTCCAGCATCGTCGGGCCGAGCAGGAAGCCGGCCACCATGAACACCGTGCCGAGCACCGCGGTCCCGACCATCCGCGCCGGATGGCTCGTGTAGTCCTCGTTCACTTGGATGAACGTGTACCACTCGTTACCGCCGAGGTCACCGATGACACCGCCGGCCCACAGAGTCAGGTTCCAGCCCCAGAATCCGTACAGGATCATTAGCCCGGGCAGCGCCGCGGTGAACACCGACACGATCGGGTCGGCCACCAGCCAGCCGAGATCGCGCCAGGTGGCCGGATCGGCGATGAGCCGCTGGAACCGCCGCAACTGCAGCGCCGACCCTGTCTCGGTGGCCTCCTCCGGTGCTTCCGGCAGGTAGGGACGCTCGATCCGGTGGCCGGTCCACTCGGTGATCCGGCTCCGGTACGCGTCGGTCATCTTCCGCACCAGGGGCATCACCATCGGCACCAGCAGCACGCCGAAACCGATGCTGACCATCGACAGCGTGCTGTTGAGCAGCCCGGCCACGAAGATCGCCGGGATCGAGAGCAGCCACAGGCCCAGCCCGCGCCAGGGTGCCCGGACCCGTTCCATCAGCCAGTTCTGCCTGGTCGGTTCGCCATTCACCGGTGCCTCCGTACCTCGTCCATCGTACGGACTCCAGTCTCCGGCGGATCCGTGCCGAGCACAGTGTGCCCGGAACCCGGAACGGGGGTGTAGCTGGCTACACCATCGCCATGTCACCGGCGAGGGCCGCGAGCGCCCCTAGAGGGCGACGAAGGACAGGCCCTTCTTCTTCAGCCTGGGGATGGCGGCGCGGAGGGCACTGACGGTCTGGGCACGGTCGCCGCCGCCGTCGTGGACGAGGAGGATGTCGCCGGCCTTGCTCTTGGTGAGCGCCTTGCGGATCCTGGCGGCGCCCGGCCGGGCCCAGTCGCGCGGGTCGACCGCCCAGTCGATGGGCAGCATGTCGTGCTCGGCGACGGCGTCCAGGACGGCGGGCGACCAGGCGCCGCCCGGCGCGCGGAAGAGCGTCGGGACGATCTGCGTGGTCTGCGCGATCAGGTCGTGCGGCTCGGCGATCTCCGTCTTCAGCCGCTTCTTCGACACGTCGTCGAACGCGATCGGATGCGTCATCGTGTGGTTGCAGATCTGGTGGCCGTCCGCCGCGATCCGCTCGACGAGCTTGGCGTTGTCCTTGATCTGCTCGCCGATGATGAAGAACGTCGCGTGCACCTGGTGCTCGGCCAGGAGGTCCAGGACCCTCGGCGTGTACTCGGGGTGCGGGCCGTCGTCGATCGTCAGCGCGATCGTGTTCGGCGGCGCCGGCGGGACGAGTTCCGCTAGATGGCGGATGGGCTCGCCGGGCTTCAGCGCGGTGAGGGGGGCCGGGCTCCACGGCGCCGGACGGGGTTTCGGTGTGGGCTTGGGCGTCGGCTTGGGTGCCGGAAGCACGGCGGGACGCAGCCGCAGCGGCGTCCCGGGAGGAGCCGTACGGGGCGTGGTCGCCGCACCCGCGCTGTCGGCGCCCAGCGCGACGAGACCGGCCGCGCCTATCAACCAGAGAGCCTTGCGGCGGGACGCGAGGCTCGAATCGATTTCCCCCACAAGCCCCACGCTATCGGGGCTGACGGGGCCAACGCGGCCAAAACGATCACAATCCGTTGAATTGTCGTCGCTGATCCGGTGAACCGGGATGATCACAGGGTTCCGGGAGACCGGCAGGGGCCCGCGAAGATCGACAGGGGCCGGCCCGGAAGATCGACACGGACCCGGGAGATCGGCGGGGATCCGGGGAGATCGACAGGGAACGGGGGAGAACCAGGACATGAACGCGGCTCCCGCCGTCGGCCCGACGCTGGGCCTGGTCCTGCTCGCCCTCGCCTCCGCCGCGGCCCTGCTCGTACGGCTCGGCGGGTTCGGCCTGTCGCGGGAGATGCTGGTCGCGGCGGCGCGGGCGACCGTGCAGCTGGCGGTGGTGTCGCTGCTCATCGCGGCGGTGCTGCGCAGCGCGGGCTGGACCGCCGCGTTCATCGCCGTGATGGTCGTGGTCGCGTCCGGTACGTCCGGCCGCCGCATCACCGGTACCGTACGGCGCCGCGCCTGGTGGACGGCGGCGCCGATCGTCGCCGGGGTGGTACCGGTGATGGCTCTGCTGATGGCCACGACGCTCGTCCCGGCGCGTCCCGTCGCGGTGCTGCCGATCGCCGGGATCTTCATCGGCGGCGCGATGACCGCGACCGCGCTGACCGGCCGCCGCGCGCTGGACGAGCTGCGCACGCGGCGCGGCGAGTACGAGGGCGGTCTGGCGCTCGGCCTGATGCCCCGGGACGCCGCGCTGGAGGTGTGCCGCCCGGCGGCCGCGCTGGCGCTGATCCCGATCGTGGACCAGACCCGTACGGTCGGGCTCGTCACGCTGCCCGGCGCGTTCGTGGGCGTGCTGCTGGGCGGCGCCGACCCGGTCGAGGCGGGGGCGACCCAGCTGCTGGTCCTGGTCGGGCTGCTGGCGATCCAGTCGACCGCCGCGCTCATCACGCTGGAACTGGTGGCGACCGGACGGCTGAACGGCGGCGCCCCCGCATGAGGCCGATGAGGCTTGAGGCCGCGATCGCCGGATGGCCGATACCCGCGATCGCGTGTGACCATCGCCTAGTGAGTCCGACCATCGTCTGGTGAGTCACATCTGCAACGTAGGAGGTCATTCCAGTGATCGATGACGAGGCCGTCGACGCGCTCGGCGAGGAGATCCTCGACTGGCGCTTCAAGTCCGTCCCGGCTTCCGCGCACGGCTCGACCGTACGGGAGCACGCGCGGGCCAGGCGGCCGCTCGACGAGTACGGCACGCCGCTGATGACGCTCGACGCGGGCGCGCTCGAACACAACCTGCGCGTGATGGCCGGGTGGACCGAGGCTGCCGGTGTACGGCTCGCGCCGCACGGCAAGACCACCATGGCCCCGCAGTTGTGGCGCCGGCAGTTGGAGGCGGGGTGCTGGGCCATCACGCTGGCCAACCTTCCGCAGTTGCGTGTGGCGCGTGCCTTCGGTGTACGCCGCGTACTGCTCGCCAACGCGCTGCTCGACCCGGCCGGTTTGGCCTGGCTGTCCACAGAGCTTGAAGAGCACCCGGAATTCGAGTTCATCTCCTGGGTGGACTCCGTCCGTTCCGCTGAACTGATGGACGAGGCACTGCGGGCGGCGCGCGCGCAGCGTCAGGTGGACGTCTGCGTAGAACTCGGTGGGCCCCATGGCCGTACGGGCGCCCGAGACAAGAGCGAAGCCGTAGCCGTAGCCGAAGCCGTCCGCAAGGCCCCGACGCTACGCCTGGTGGGGTCAGGAGGTTACGAGGGCGCGCTCGCGCACGACTCGTCCAAGGAAGGGCTCGCGGCGGTCGACACGTACCTGCGCCGCTTGGCGGACCTGCACGGCCGCCTCCCGTACGAGACGGACGAGCCGATCGTGACGGCGGGCGGTAGCGCGTTCTTCGACCAGGTCGTCGAGATACTGGGCGACTTCGGCGGCCAGGTGGTGCTCCGCTCGGGTGCCTACATCGCGCATGACGACGGCTTCTACCGGCAGATCTCCCCCTTCGTCCGTGGCGCCGCCCCCAGTGGCGACGACGATGCGCGATTGCGGTCCGCGATGCATGGCTGGGCGCGTGTGGTCTCTAGGCCCGAGCCCAAGCTGGCGCTCCTGGACGCGGGCAAACGCGACCTTCCCTTCGACGAGGGGATGCCGGAGCCCCAACTCGTACGCGGTGCCGGTCCGAGCCCTGTCGCAAGCGCGCGCGTGACGGCCCTCAACGACCAGCACGCGTTCCTCAGGGACGCGGACGTCGAGGTAGGCGACATCGTGCGGCTCGGCCTGTCCCACCCCTGCACGGCCTTCGACAAATGGACGCTGATCCCCGTCGTGGACGACGCGGACGCGGAATGCCCGGTCGTGGTCGACCTCATCAGGACCTGGTTCTGATGGTCCAGCCGATGGTCTAGGAGTGCTCAGGGGAGCAGGCCGGCTCGGCGGGCGTCGGCAACGGCTTCCATGCGGGTGTGGCTGTTCAGCTTGCGCATGGCCGACTTCAGGTAGCTCTTCACCGTGGCGGGCAGCAGGCCGAGCCGCTGGGCGGCCTCGGCGTTGGTGCAGCCGATCGCCACGTACGAGAGGACGTCCAGCTCGCGCGGGGAGAGCGGCGGCCCGGAAGGAGCCGGGGCGCCCTCGCGGCCTGAGGGAGCCGGGGTGCCCTCGCGGCCGGCGGCGGCCAGGCGGGACGAGGCGTGCAGGAGCCGGGCCCGTACGCCGGGGTCGGTGATCTGGTCGGCGAGGCCGCGCAGCTCGGCGTGGACGGCCCGGACCTCCTCCCAGCGGGCCGAGCCGGAGCGCGAGGCAGGGCCTGCGGCCGGGACGGGCAGGCGGGCGAGGGCCTGATCGGCCTCGTCGCGTACGGCGAGGTCCTGTTCCAGGTCGCGGGCCGCCTGCATGGCCATGGACACCACCCGGTCGGCGAGCGAGAGCGGCTCGCGCAGCGCCCCGTACAGGACGCCCCGGACGTTGCGGCGGACCACGATCGGTACCGCGACGATCGAGAGCAGGCCCTCGTCGGCCACCGGCGCGTCGTAGTCGTGGCTGATCGTCGAGGCGCGCGGGTAGTCGCTGACCCAGACGGGACGGAGCAGCGCCATGGCCTTGCCGCCCAGGCCGGAATTGCGCCGGACGACCAGGCCGTCGAGCGAGCCGGTGGTGCCGCCGACCAGCTCGGTGATGCGCATCCGGTCGCGGCCGCCCAGCGCGCCGCCGAACACCATCGGGAGCCCGGTCGAGCGCTGGAGCGACAGCACGGCCGTCCGCACGGCCCCCGCGTCGTCACCCATGACCAGCAGCATGCCTGCCGGAAGAGCGGTTAGAAAGGGGGCCGTGCCGTTATTGGGAGAGGGGTCGGGATCACGCGTGGCGGGTGGCGGCCGTGTCGCCCAGGCCGAGGAGCTCGACCGACTCGGCGCGCATCTGGACCTTGCGCACCTTGCCGGTGACGGTCATCGGGAAGTCGTCGACGTGGTGGAGGTAGCGGGGGATCTTGAAGTGGGCCAGCCGGCCCGTACAGAACTCGCGCAGCGCCTCGGCGGTCAGCGGCTCGGCGCCGGGGCGGAGCCGGATCCACGCCATCAGCTCCTCGCCGTACTTCTCGTCCGGTACGCCGATGACCTGCGCGTCCACGATGTCGGGATGGGTGTAGAGGAACTCCTCGACCTCGCGCGGGTAGACGTTCTCGCCGCCGCGGATGACCATGTCCTTGATCCGGCCGGTGATGTTGACATAGCCCTCGGCGTCCATCACGGCCAGGTCGCCGGTGTGCATCCAGCGGGCGGCGTCGATGGATTCGGCTGTCTTGTCCAGCTGGTCCCAGTAGCCCAGCATGACCGAGTAGCCGCGGGTACAGAACTCGCCGGGCGTCCCGTGCGGGACGGTCACGCCCGTCTCCGGGTCGATGACCTTGATCTCCAGGTGCGGATGGACGGTCCCGACCGTCGAGACGCGGCGGTCGAGCGAGTCGCCGGCGCGGGTCTGGGTGGAGACCGGCGAGGTCTCGGTCATGCCGTAGCAGATGGTCACCTCGGCCATCCCCATCCGTTCGATGACCTGCTTCATCACCTCGACCGGGCAGGGCGACCCGGCCATGATGCCGGTACGCAGCGACGACAGGTCATGGTCGCCGAACGAGTCGTCGTTCAGTTCGGCGATGAACATCGTGGGGACGCCGTACAGGGACGTGCACTGCTCGGCCGCCACGGCCTCCAGGGTGGCGCGCGGGTCGAACGCGGGGGCCGGGATCACGATGCAGGAGCCGTGGCTGGTGGCCGCCAGGTTGCCCATGACCATGCCGAAGCAGTGGTAGAAGGGCACCGGGACGCAGACCCGGTCCTCCTCGTCGTAGCCGCACATCTCGCCGACGAAGAAGCCGTTGTTGAGGATGTTGTGGTGCGAGAGCGTGGCGCCCTTGGGGAACCCGGTCGTGCCGCTCGTGTACTGGATGTTGATGGGGTCGTCGGCGCTGAGTCCGGTCTCCAGCGCGGCCAGGCGCGTGCGGTCACCGGCTCGGCCCCGGGCCATCAGGTCGTCCCATGAGGCCTGGCCGATGAGGAGGACGTCGCGCAGCCCCGGCGTCTTCGGGCGGACCTCCTCGATCATCGCCGCGTAGTCGGAGATCTTGGCTCCGTTTCTGAACGCGGCCGGCGCGGCCACCAGCGTGCGGATGCCGGCCTGGTCGAGCACGAACTCCAGCTCATGCACGCGGTACGCGGGGTTGATGTTGACCAGGATCGCGCCGATCCGGGCCGTCGCGTACTGGACGAAGATCCACTCGGCGCAGTTGGGTGCCCAGATCCCGACCCGGTCGCCCTTGCCGACGCCGAGGTCCAGCAGGCCGAGCGCGACCGTGTCGATCTCGGCGGCGAGATGGTCGTACGACCAGCGGCGGCCGGATGCGTACTCGACCAGCGCGTCCCGGTCGGCGAAGGAGGCGACCGTACGGGACAGGTTGGCGCCGATGGTCTCGCCCAGCAGCGGTACGGCCGAGGTTCCGGAGGCGTAGGACAGGCTCATCGCAGCTCGTCCTCCCGGAACTCGCCCTCGGGCCGGGCGGACGGATCGGGATGCTTGCCGGCCTCGCCGGCCCGCAGCTCGACCCGGCGGATCTTGCCGGAGATCGTCTTGGGCAGCGGGCCGAACTCCAGCAGCCGGATCCGCTTGAACGCCGACAGCTGGGCCCGGCTGTGCTCGAAGATCGCGGCGGCGGTGGCCGCGTCCGGCTCCCAGCCCGCCGCGAGCGTCACGTACGCCTTGGGCACCGCGGCCCGGACCGGATCGGGCGACGGCACCACCGCCGCCTCGGCCACGGCCTCGTGCTCGATCAGCACGCTCTCCAGCTCGAACGGGGAGATCTTGTAGTCGGAGGCCTTGAAGACGTCGTCGGCGCGGCCCACGTACGTGATGTAGCCGTCCTCGTCCACGGAGCCGATGTCGCCGGTGTGGTAGCGGCCGCCCGCCATCGCCTGCTCGGTACGGTCCTCGTCGCCGTGGTATCCGGTCATCAGCCCGAGCGGGCGGTCGTCGCCGAGGTCGAGGCAGATCTCGCCCTCCTCGGCCGGCTCGCCGCTGATCGGGTCGACGAGCGTGACCCGGTAACCGGGCGCGGGCCGTCCCATCGAGCCGGGCTTGACCTTCTGGCCGGGAGAGTTGGCGATCTGGACGGTCGTCTCGGTCTGCCCGAAGCCGTCCCGGATCGTCACGCCCCACGCGTCCCTGACCCGTTCGATGACCTCGGGGTTGAGCGGCTCGCCGGCGGCGACGACCTCGCGGGGCGGGGTGGACAGCCGCGACAGGTCGGCCTGGATGAGCATCCGCCAGACGGTCGGCGGTGCGCAGAAGCTGGTGACGCCGCAGCGTTCCAGCTCGTTCAGCAGCCGGTCGGCGTCGAAGCGCGTGTAGTTGAAGATGAAGACGCACGCACCGGCGTTCCAGGGTGCGAAGACGTTGCTCCAGGCGTGCTTGGCCCACCCCGCCGACGAGATGTTGAGGTGCACGTCCCCGGGGCGTAGGCCGATCCAGTACATCGTGGACAGATGCCCGACCGGGTAGCTCGCGTGGGTGTGTTCCACCAACTTGGGACGGGCGGTCGTACCGGAGGTGAAGTACAGCAGCAGCGTGTGGCTGGAGAACGTGATGCCGTACGGCGTGAAGTGCGTATCGGCGTCGTAGGCGTCCGCGTAACGCAGCCACCCCTCGACCTCATCGCCTACAGCGATCCGGGTGTAGTCCCCTGGGACGTCGTCGAACTTGCCCGTCTCGGCGGAATCGACCACGACATGGCGCGCACAACCCCGAGCGAGCCTGTCCTTGAGATCGGCCGTACCCAGAAGCGTCGTGGTGGGGATGAGCACCGCACCCAGCTTCATCGCGGCCAGGATCGTCTCCCACAACTCGACCTGGTTGCCGAGCATGAGGATGATCCGGTCACCGCGCCGTACCCCGGCCGCACGCAGCCGGTTGGCCACCTGGTCGGAGCGCCGCGCCATGTCCGCGAACGAGTAGCGCGCCTCCGAACCGTCCTCCTCGACGATCCACAGCGCGGGTTCGTCGTTGTCCTCGGCCAGCTTGTCGAACCAGTCCAGCGCCCAGTTGAAGCCGGTCAGCACCGGCCATCTGAACTTCTCGTACGCGGTCGCGTAGTCCTCGCGATGGGCGAGCAAGAAGTCGCGAGCCGCGCGGAACTCGACTGCCGCCATGAGTCCTCCTCGTTAGCCTTGTTAGCCCCACGGCTACACCGGTCACAAGGATCGTTGGCCACGGCCACGTCCTCGCGCCACCCCCTAACGGAGGTAGATGTGACCTACCCCGGTTCGACGAAGGTGGATCGGAGCAATCGCGCCATGTGCTCGCCCACTTGCGCGGCGGTCCAGCCGCGTTCCACCAGGAGCGTGTGGCTGACTCCGTTGGAGATGAGCGCGAGCAGCATGTCGGCGGCGGTGTCGACCGTCCAGCCTTGGGCGAGCACGCCTTCCTCGTCCAGCCGCCTGATGAGTGCGCGGTTGGTCTCGTACCGCCAGTACATGGCGGTCTCCCAGTGCCGGGCGGCGTCCGGATCGGTGGGCGCGACGCGTTCGACGGCCCGGGCCACCGCCAGGATGCGCGGCATGAACTCCGCGTGCCGCCGCGCGAACTCGTCCAGGGCCGTGACCGCGTCGGGCGCGTCCCCGATCGGGTCGAACCTGCCCTGGATGTCCTCGACCTCGTTGACGTAGTCGAACAGTGCGCTGATCAGCTCGGCGCGCGAGGCGAAGTGCAGGTAGACCGCGCGCCGGGTGACGCCGGCCCGTTCGGCGACGGCGGCCATGGTGACGGCGGTGACGCCCTCGCTCTCGACGAGCTCCCGGGCGGCTCGCAGCAGCGCGGCGCGCGAGCGGCGGCTTCGCGCGTTCCGGGGCTCGGTGACCATGCCGGCCATGTTCCCAGGCCGCGGGCCGTTGCACTTAACTACACAGCATGTGTATTTTCTTCTACACATGCTGTGTAGTTATGGAGGTGTGCGGATGAAGAACCGCTGGTGGCTGGTGGCGGGGACCGCCCTGGTCGTGTTCATGGCGACGCTCGACACCAGCGTCGTCGCGGTGGCCCTGCCCGCGCTCGAACGGGACTTCGGCGTCCGGACCGCCGCCACCGAATGGGTCGTCCTCGGCTACCTGCTGCCGCTGATCGCCCTCACGCTGCCCGCCGGCCGCTTGCTCGACCGGGCCGGACCGCGCTCGACGCTGATCGTGGCGGTGGGCGGGTTCACGCTCGCCAGCCTCGCGGCCGGGGCCGCGCCCAGCCTGTCCGTGCTGGTCGGGGCCCGGATCGTGCAGGGCGCGTTCGCCGGGGTGCTGTTCGCCCTGATCCCGATGATCACGACCCGGGCGGTCCGGCCCGCCTACGTCGGCCGGGCGTCCGCGCTGGTCATGACCTTCGGCCCGCTCGGCGCGGTCAGCGGCCCCGCCGTCGGGGGACTCGTCACCGGCACGTGGGGCTGGCCGTGGATCTTCTACCTGAACGTCCCGGTCGGCCTGCTGGTGATCGGGATCGCGCTCGCGCAGATGCCCGCGGACCGGCTCCCGCGCCGTCCCGGTCGCTCGTTCCTCACCGAGACCGCGCTGCTCACGGCGGCGACCGCGGCCCTTCTGATCGGCCTGTCGCTCAGTGCCGGGCACGGCCTCGGCTGGCTCGCCCTCGCGCTGCTCGCCGTACCGCCCGTCCTCGCCTGGTGGCGAAGTGAGCCGAGCCGCCCGTTCCGCGACCTGACGCGGGTACCGGGCGTGTCCGCGCCGGTCCTCGCCGTGCTGCTGAACGCGCTGGCCATCTCGATGATCGAGTTCCTGGCGCCGTTCTACCTGCAGCGCGTGCTGAGCCTGTCCGCCGCCGCGGCCGGTGCGGTGATCCTCGCGTTCCCGCTCGGCATGGTGGCGGCGGGCCCGGTCGGCGGCCTCCTCGGCGACCGCTGGGGCGCCGCCCGTACCGCCTTCCTGGGCGTCCTCGTGACCACGGCGGGAACGCTGCTGCTCATCCCACTGGGCGCCGATTGGCGGCCGGTGGATCTGGCCTGGCGGCTGGCCGTCGCCGGAATCGGTACGGGGATCTTCGCCGGCCCCGCGTTCACCCTGGTCATGACGCAGGCTCCCGAAACCCTGTCCGGTACGGCCGGGGCCGCCCAGAGCCTGGCCCGCCAGCTCGGTTTCTCGCTGGGCCCGGCGCTCGCGACGACCTCGTGGGCGGTGTCGGGGTACGCCCCGTCCGGCATGCGAGCGGGCCTGGCCGTCGCCGCGTCCGCCGGGCTCCTCGCGCTGCTCGCCCTGTGCCGTACGGGGCGGCGCCGTCCGGGCGATCGGAGTTCGCGGGTGGCGGGAGATCCGGATTCCGGGATTGCAGTTCGTGTCACGAACTACTAGGGTCGGCCTGGATAGTTCGTGTCACGAATGAAGAGGTGGACGGTATGGGACGTACGGTTGCGGTCATCGGCGGAGGGTACGGAGGCGCCGCGGTCGCCAAGGCACTGGACGCGGAGACGGATGTCGTGCTCATCGAGCCCAGGGACGCGTTCGTCCATTCCGCCGGGTCGCTGCGCGCGCTGGTGCAGCCGGACTGGGCGGGCAACATCTTCTTTCCGTACGACAGGCTGCTCGAGCGCGGTACGGTCCTTCGCGACCGCGCCGCCTCGGTGGACCCCAAGGGCGTGGCGCTGGCGTCCGGAGAGTACGTGGACGCGGACTACCTCGTTCTCGCCTCCGGCTCCGACTACCCGTTCCCGGCCAAGACGGACACCGACTCGGCGGGCGAGGCGCTGGAACGGCTCCGGGCCGCCCATGCGGAGCTCGCGGGGGCCGGCCGGGTGCTGATCACCGGGGCCGGGCCGGTCGGGCTGGAGCTGGCCGGAGAGATCAAGGCGGTGTGGCCGGACAAGCACGTGACGATCGTCGATCCGGCCGGCCTGCTGGTCCCCGGTTTCCAGGCGGAGATGCGCGAGGACCTGCACCGCCAGCTGGACGCGCTCGGTGTGGACCTGCGGCTGGGCACCGCCCTCGCGGCGCAGCCGTCCACCGAGCCGGGACGTGCCGGGGCCTTCGCCGTGACCGCCGGTGGCGAGGAGATCTCGGCGGACATCTGGTTCCGGTGCCACGGAGTCAGCGTCAACGGCGGCTACCTCGATGGCCTGGTCTCGCGTACGGAACGAGGGCAGGTGCGGGTGACCGAGACGCTCAGCGTCGAGGGACACAGCCACATCTACGCGCTCGGAGACCTCACCGACGTCGACGAGGCCAAGATGGCCGGGTACGCGATGCAGCACGCCGAGGTCGTGGCGCAGAACATCATCGCCCAGGTGCGGGGCGAGCGGCCTACGGCGGTCTACCGGCCGTCGCCCGTTCCCTCGGTGCTGCTTCCGCTCGGCCCCGGCGGCGGCGTCGGCCAGATACCCTCGCCCGATGGAGACGGCGCGGCGGTGCTGCCGGCGGAGACGGTCAGCGAGTACAAGGGCGCGGACCTGTTCACCGGACTGTTCGTGGAACTCTTCGGCACCGGCTGAGCGTCCGCCGTGGGATCAGTCCAGGAAGACCATCGGCACCTCGTTGTCGAGGACGACCCGGCTGAGCAGGTCCGCGAGCCGGGTGCGGTCGGCCTCGTCGAGGCTCGCCGGCAGCAGTTCGACCCGCCGGCAGGTCTCGTTGTAGAACTCCTCCGCCAGCTTGTCGCCCTCGGTGGTGAGCGTGACGCGGACCGCGCGCGCGTCCTGCGGATCCGGCTCGCGCCGGACGAGGCCGCGCCGCTCGGTCCGGTCCACCAGGCCGGTGAGGCTGGACTTCGCCAGCCCCAGCACCCCGCCCAGCTCGCTCATCCCGTACGGCTGGCCCATCAGCACGCAGAGCAGCTGCCCCTGCTGCGGGGTCAGCCCGTGCTCGCGGCTCGACTTGGCGTACACGGCGTCCACCAGAAAGGAGGCCCGCACGAGCGCGGTAACGACGCTCATCGACTCGTCCGAAGAATTCCCCATTCGGCCAGAATACGGCAGGGGGTGCGGTTGTTGTCGCAGTAGGACAAGAAATTCGTAGGACGAACTTCTGGGCCGCGCTCGCCCGTACGGGAGCGGCCGCCCGCTGAAAGGGGAGCAAGATGACGCAGGCACGGAAGACATTGTTCGGAATCGGCGGCGGGAGCGCGATCGGCACGGCGCAGGAGACCCTGCGGCTCGCCGTTCAGGCGGACGAGCAGGGGCTCGACCTGTTCTCGGTCTCCGACCATCCCTACTTCGGCGACCGGCTGGACGCCTACGCGATCATCGGGATGGTGCTCGGCCGGACCACCGGGATCGCGGGGCTGGCGAACGTCACCAACCTGCCCAGCCGCCCCGCGCCCATGCTGGCGCGCACGATCACCTCGCTGTCCGCGCTCTCGGGCGGACGGATCGTGCTCGGGATGGGCGCCGGCGGGCTCTGGGACGACATCGTCCGGCTGAGCGTGCCGCGCTGGAGCCCGGGCGCGGCCGTACGGGCGCTCGAAGAGGCGATCACGCTGGTCAAGGCGCTGTCCGGCGGCGGCGACCCGGTGACGTTCGAGGGCGAGTTCTACCAGGTCACGGCCCTCGACCCCGCCCCGGTCCCGGCCGCGCCGGTGTGGACGGGCTCGGTCGGGCCGAAGTCGCTGGCCGTCGCCGGCCGGGTGGCCGACGGCTGGATCCCCGGGCACGCCGCCGACTGGCTCAGCCCGCGCTACCGCGAGTCCCGTCCGGTCATCGACGACGCGGCGAGGGCGGTGGGACGCGATCCCGGGGACATCGCCACGGTCTACAACCTGCCCGGCCGCATCACCTCGGCCCCGCTCGCCGCCACCCGCGACGGCAAGGGCCGCTGGAAGGGCGGCTCGCCCGAGCAGTGGATCGAGGAGCTCACCGGCGCGGTGCTCGAGCACGGCGCGTCGGGCTTCACCTACTTCCCGGCCGGTGACACGCCCCTGGACGTCGCGCTCGGACGTTGGGCCCAGGAGATCGTCCCGGCCGTACGCGAAGCCATCGAGAAGCCCGCCTGACGAGCACCTTGCGGCGGGCGCGCCGTTCTCAGGGGCTGGGGATGTACGGGGGTGCCACGCCCCAGCCCCACTTGGGGACGGGTGCCTGCTTCGGCGGTGTCGCGCCGAGCTGCGAGTTGGACAGCGCCAGGCGGGTGCCCCATTCGATGTAGCCGAAGAAGGCGGCGCGGAACTCGGGGTCGTCGGGAAGGCCGACCTCGTCGGCGGCGTCCATCAGCAGGCTGACCCAGCGGCGGCGCTGCGGCTCGGTGATGGCCTTGTCCGTGTGGTGGGAGAGCATGCTGCTGTAGCCGCCACGTTCACCGGTGTAGCGCGAGGGACCGCCGAAGACCTCCGCCAGCCACATCGCGACGAACGCGGGATGGTGCGGGTCCATGTGGGCGAAGAGCGGGCCGATCAGGTCGTCCTTGAGCACCCGGGCGTAGAACGCCTCGGTGAGCCGCTCGAACGCCTCGCCGCCGCCCGCCCACTCGTACACGCTCGGAACGGACGCGCCCGCGCCGCGCACGGGGGTGCGCTCGTAGTGGCGCATCTCCTCGATCTGCTTCACGTACGGGCGGATCTCGGCGAAGAAGGCGGGGAAGTGCTCGCCGCCCCGGAAGCCCTGCAGGTGGTCCTCGGCGGAGGTCCAGGTGATGCGCAGGATGTACGACTCGGGCTCTTCGACGCACCGGGACAGTTCGTACTCGACGCACTGGGGTGCGGCGGCGAGGGACACGGCGGCGCGCGCGTAGGCGGACTCGAACTCGTCGGCGTCCTGCCGGCCGATCCGGTAGCGGATGTACTCGACGATCATGTGATCACGGCCCCGATCCATAGTTGGCGCCATCAATGTAATCGAGTAATCATCGGTCTGGGGATGGGTTGGCCGGACCCGGCACCCGAGTCGGGTACCGGGTCCGGAACCCGGGTCCAGGAGGGACCGGCAGGTCAGTCCTGCGTGGGCCGGCGGGCCCAGGCGACGCCGCCCGCGATGGCCGCGATGAGCAGCGCGGCGACACCGATCCACAGCCAGCCGGACGAGGAGCCCTTCTCCTCTTCCTGGCCGGCCGCCTGCGTCGTGGCGGGAGCGGCGGGGGCGGGGGCGGCGGCGCCCGACGGTGCCGTCTGCGTCGCCGGCGAGCCCTTCACCGTGAACGTGTAGGTACCCGTGATCGGGTGGCCGTCGCTGGACACCACGCGCCAGCCGACCGTGTACTCCCCGTTCGCGAGCGTCCCCTTCACCGGCTGGGCGACCTTGTTGTCGATCGCCTGCGCGGCTCCGGCCTCGTGCCGGGTGCCGTCGGGGCCGGTGAGCACGATCCGCGGGACGCGGACGGTCCCGGTGAAGGTCAGTTCGATCTCGCTCGGCGACGCGATCTGCGCGCCCTTCTCCGGGTTGGAGGACTTCAGGGAGTCATGCGCCCAGGCGGGGGCGGCGCCCAGCCCGAGCATCGCTCCGACCAGCGTGAACGCTACTGCGATCTTCCTGATGCTCATGCCTGCCTCCTTGCCCATGACCGCCTTCCTGCTCATGCCTGCCGCCTGGTACGGGAGAGGCCGAAGCCGCCGATCCCGATTCCGATCACACCGGCGGCCAGCCCCAGGCCGCCGACCAGCCGGGCCGTACCGTCGTCAGCGGACGCGGCGGACGCGGGTGTCTTGGCGCTCGTGGCGACCATCCCGGTAGCGGCCGGGGCGGTGCCCTTGGGGGTGAGCTTGAGGACCGGCGCCGGATGCTCGGGCTCGTTCGTCCCGTCGCCCGGGTCCTGATCCCACTTCACGACCTCGTCGTTGGAGTAGGTCTGCTCGGCCTTGAACAGTACCTGGTCGACGTTGGTGGGCAGCGGGCCCATCGAGACGTCGAACTCCTCGAACCGGCCCGTCTCGATCTCGCCGCCCGTCCAGACGATCCGGGAGACGGCCTCGGTGATCTCGCCGCCGTCGGTCTTCACCGGCGCCTCGAGCTTGGCGCGCTCGACCTTGACCGTCCAGCCGGGAACGGCCCGTACCGACACGTGCTCGATCGGGTGGCCGGCCGGCATCTCGATCGCCAGCTTGGTGGTCCCGGCATTGGGCCGCTCGTTCGGGACCCGGAAGGAGACCTTGGTGAACGAGCCCTGCTCGGCGGTACGGGGGTTGGCGGTGACGTGGGCGGCGGCGCCGGAGGCCAGGCCGACGATCGAGACGGCGGTCAGCGAGGCGAGTGCGGCGGCCCTGCGGGCGCGCCTGGACATGTCCCTGGACATGGGGATTCTCCGTTCGAGGCGTACGGAATTCGAGGCGTACGGGTTCATGCCGGACGCGCCGGGAATGGGCGCGCGTCCGGTGGCGTACGGCACTCCTCGTACGGCCCGTTCAGCCGTACGCGAGCGCCCTCGAACGCCGTGGCGGCCCGCGCCGTACGACCTGGTGCCGCAGGATCCGGCCGGCCGGACCCGTCGTGATCTCCGCCACCGTCACCCGGGGTGTACGGGGTGGCACGGTGACGGGTTCGATCGTGAGCAGCAGCCGCGCGGGGCGCTCGGCGATCCGCCGCGCCAGGGACCAGGCGGCCCGTTCACCGCGCCGCAGCCACCAGGCCGAGACGACCGCCGCGCCGATGTGGGCGAGCGTCATCGCCGTACCCGACTCGTGGCCGGCGATCTCGGCGGGCGCGTGATGCCCGCCGGTGGACGAGGCGCCCGCGTACAGGCTGTGCAGGACGAACTGGCCGCCCAGCAGCCCGCCGAGGACGGTCGGCAGCGAACGCTCGTGGCCCGCCAGCGCCAGCGTCACCGCGAGGACCCCGCCGAAGCCGGCCACGATCGCCCAGGAGGGGACCGTGGTGGTGGAGGTCAGCGCGTGCCCGAGGGTCGCCAGCGTCACGCAGACGGTGGTGAAGACCACCGCCCGGGAGGCCCGGAACAGGGGACGCGGCGGCTGCGGTGACATGGCGCGCCCATCGTCCCACCCCCGGCCGGTGATCTCCACACACCCCCCGAGATCGGTATGGCCGCCCCACATCTAGTGTTGTCGCAATCGGCCTCACCTAGATGTAGGGTCATGATCGTGCTGGTTCGCCCGTGCCGATCGAGGGCGCGGGCGTCGTAAGAGGGAACCCGGTGAGATTCCGGGACTGCCCCGCAGCGGTGAGCGGGAACGACCGCCGTCATCGGCACTGGCCCACGCGGCGTTCAGGGAACGCGGCGAGCGGGCCGGGAAGCGACGGCCACTAGGTCACGTCCTCCTTCCGGGAGGCGTGCTGCCCGCGAGTCCGAAGACCTGCCCGCACCGATGTTTCGTCCAGGCCTCGCGGGAGGGCCGGTGGGCGGTGCGCGGCGGCCTGCCGTGCTCCCCTCCCTTGCCGCGGGGCGAGCTCGCGAGGGAGAGAGCACGTGACACGGCAACTCACAGCGCCGCCGGCCACGCCCGGTGTTTCGGACGGTGTTTCCGACGGTTCCACGGGCGTCGCCGCTGAGATCGAGCGCGCCTGCGCCGGACTGCCCGGTGCCGATCCGCGGCCGCTGCTGGCGGCGGTACGGGGCGAGGCTGGCGACGCGCGGCGGCGGGAACGCGCCATCGCCGAGGCCGCCGCGCTGGTGGCCGCCGAACCCGCGTACTCCAGGGTCGCGGCGCGGCTGCTGAGCCTGCGGATCGCCGCCGAGACCGAGGCCGAAGGGGTACGGACGTTCGCGGAGTCCGTCGCCGCGTCGCACGCGGAGGGCCTGCTGGCCGACGAGGCCGCGGCCTTCGTCGCCGAGAACGCCGATGCCCTCGACGACCTGATCGACGCGAGCGCCGACGAGCGTTTCGAGTATTTCGGGCTCCGCACGCTCTACGACCGGTACCTGCTGCGCCACCCGAGCACGCGCCGCGTACTGGAACGGCCGCAGTTCTTCCTGATGCGGGTCGCGTGTGGATTGTCCTACAGCGACGAAGTCGCATCGGGGGGTGTGGGGGGTAGCCCCCCCACGGGTGGACACGACACGGTGGGCGACGCCGCTGAGCTGTACGGGCTGCTCAGCACGCTGTCGTACCTGCCCAGCTCCCCGACGCTGTTCAACTCGGCGGCCCGCCGCCCGCAGCTGTCGTCCTGCTTCCTGCTCGACTCGCCGCAGGACGAGCTGGAGTCGATCTACGAGCGGTACGCGCAGGTGGCCCGGCTCAGCAAGTACGCGGGCGGGATCGGGATCTCGTGGACCCGGGTCCGGTCGCGCGGGTCGCTGATCCGCGGCACCAACGGCCACTCGAACGGGATCGTCCCGTGGCTGCGGACGCTGGACTCCTCCGTCGCCGCCGTCAACCAGGGCGGCCGCCGCAAGGGCGCCGCATGCGTCTACCTGGAGCCGTGGCACGCCGACGTCGAGGAGTTCCTGGAACTGCGCGACAACACCGGCGAGGACGCGCGCCGTACGCACAACCTCAACCTCGCCAACTGGATCCCGGACGAGTTCATGCGCCGGGTCGAGGCCGACGGGACCTGGTCGCTGTTCGACCCCAAGGAGGTCCCCGAGCTCACCGACCTGTGGGGCGAGGAGTTCGACGCCGCGTACCGCAAGGCCGAGGACGACGGCCGGTACGTACGGCAGGTCGAGGCCCGCCGGCTGTACGGGCGGATGATGCGGACGCTCGCCGAGACCGGCAACGGCTGGATGACGTTCAAGGACGCCGCCAACCGGGCCTGCAACCAGACCGCCGATCCCGGCCGCGTGGTGCACCTGTCCAACCTCTGCACCGAGATCCTCGAAGTCACCGGAAACAGCGAGACCGCCGTCTGCAACCTCGGCTCGGTCAACCTGGCGGCCCACACCGGCGAGGACGGGATCGACTGGACGCGGCTGCGCGGCACCGTCCGTACGGCCGTCCGCTTCCTGGACCGGACGATCGACCGCGGCTTCTACCCGACCGACGAGGCGGCGGGGGCCAACCGGCGCTGGCGGCCGGTCGGGCTGGGCGTGATGGGCCTGGCGGACGTGTTCTTCAAGCTGCGGCTGCCGTTCGACTCGCCGGAGGCGCGCGAGCTGTCCACCCGGATCGCCGAGGAGATCGCCCTCGCCGCGTACGGCGCGTCGGCCGACCTGGCCGAGGAGCTGGGACGGCTGCCCGCGTACGAGCACACCCGGACGTCCCGCGGCCAGCTTCACCTGGACCACTTCCCGGACGCGAGCCCGGCCCGTACCGCCGAATGGGACGCCCTGCGCGCCCGGATCGCGGACGTCGGCCTGCGCAACTCGCTGCTGATCGCGATCGCGCCGACGGCCACGATCGCGTCCATCGCGGGCTGCTACGAGTGCATCGAGCCGCAGGTGTCCAACCTGTTCAAGCGCGAGACGCTGTCGGGCGAGTTCCTGCAGATCAACGGCTACCTGGTCGCGGACCTGAAGGCCCTCGGGCTGTGGACGCCGGCCGTACGGGACGCGATCAAGCGCTCGAACGGCTCCGTCCAGGGCATCACCGACCTGCCCGGCGAACTGCGCACCCTCTACCGCACCGCATGGGAACTGCCCCAGAAGTCCCTGATCGACCTGGCGGCGGCGCGCACGCCGTACATCGACCAGAGCCAGTCGCTCAACCTCTTCATGGAGACGCCGACCATCGGCAAGCTCTCCTCGATGTACGCCTACGCGTGGCGGAGCGGTCTCAAGACGACCTACTACCTGCGCTCCCGTCCGGCGACGCGGATCGCGCAGACGACGATCACACCAGCGGCCACGACGGCGACCACGGGCGCCACCACGGACGAGGCCGTCATGTGCTCCCTCGAAAACCCCGAAACCTGCGAGGCGTGCCAGTGAGCCTGCTCGACCCCGGCATGGACCTGACCCTCAGGCCCATGCGCTACCCGGACTTCTACGAGCGCTACCGCGCCGCCATCCGCAACACCTGGACGGTCGAAGAGGTCGACCTGGCCTCCGACCTGGCCGACCTCGCCAAGCTCTCCCCAGAGGAACAGCACCTGGTCAACCGCCTGGTCGCGTTCTTCGCCACCGGCGACTCGATCGTGTCGAACAACCTCGTCCTCAACCTCTACAAGCACATCAACGCCCCGGAGGCGCGCCTCTACCTGTCACGCCAGTTGTTCGAGGAGGCCGTCCACGTCCAGTTCTATCTGACGCTGCTGGACACCTATATCCCGGACAACGACGAGCGCGCGCGGGCGTTCGCGGCGATCGAGCACATCCCGTCCATCCGGGCGAAGGCGGAGTTCTGCTTCCGCTGGATCGATTCCCTGGGCGGCCTGGACTCGCTCCAAACGGCCACCGACCGCCGAACGTTCCTGCTCAACCTCATCTGCTTCGCCGCGTGCATCGAGGGTCTGTTCTTCTACGGGGCGTTCGCGTACGTCTACTGGCTCCGTTCCAGGGGCCTCCTGAACGGCCTCGCGTCCGGCACCAATTGGGTGTTCCGGGACGAGTCCATGCACATGGAGTTCGCCTTCGCGGTCGTCGACACCGTACGGGCCGAGGAGCCCGAACTGTTCGACACCGAGATGACCGACCAGGTCACCCGCATGATGGAAGAGGCCGTCGAAGCCGAACTGGCCTTCGCCCACGACCTCTGCGGCGACGGTCTCGCAGGAATGAGCGCCGACGACATGCGCATCTACCTGGAGTACGTGGCCGACCAGCGCCTCGCACGACTCGGCCTACCGGTCCGCTACGGATCGTCCAATCCGTTCGCCTTCATGGAGCTGCAGGACGTCCAGGAGCTGTCCAACTTCTTCGAGCGCCGCGTCTCCGCCTACCAGCGAGGAGTAGAAGGAACCGTAGCCTTGGACGAAGCCTTCTAACCCATCCCCGCCCTCCTCGTCGACTCGTGGCGTGTTCGCCTCTGGCGTCGCCGTCAAGGCGAACACGCCACGAGTCAATCTGGGCGGCTGGGACGGTTCAGCGGGTGATGAGGTCCGTGATCACGTTGTGCACGTGATGGGTCTTCTCCTCGCCCCGGAACTCCACCTCGTACAGCTGCGTCCCCACGTGGATCGCGATGGCGCCGCTGGAGAAGAACGAGCCGGCCCACGACTTGTTGCTGACCACGCTGACCGAGCTGATCTTCGCGTACGGGATGCTCGTGATCGCGACCCGCTTGCCGACGAACGACGTGTCCTGAACGATCACGCGCCGGTTCGTGAGCCCGATGAATCCCGTGCCGGCGCCCACCGCGTCGTACACCGCGATGATCTGCTCGCCGGGCAGCAGCCCGCTCTCGATCTGCTTGAGCTGCCCCGACCTGTCGTGCGGAACCCCGCCGCGCCCCATATCGCCTCCCGTGTGCCGTTACCGGGTACGACGGCCGGACGGTATCGCCCGTTCCAGGACAAAGGCCCTTTCGTTCAGCTGGTGGCCAGGAGGTCAGCGGGGGGTCGGGAGGTCAGCGGGTGGCGAGCAGGAAGGCTTGCCGGGTCGGCTCCGGATAGTCGCCGTCCTTGTCGGGCTCGCGCAGAAGGCGCGCCCGTACGTCCAGCCCGGCCCCGGCGAGCAGTTCGGCCACCTGGTCCGGCCGCCGATGGTGGAAGTCGAGCGAGATCTCATGCCCGGCGGCCCGTGACCAGTGCGCCACCTCGTCCCCGACCTGGAAGGCGAGCAGCAGGTGGCCGCCGGGAGCCAGCGCCCGGTGGAACTCGCTGAAGACCGCCGCCAGCCGCTCGTGCGGGACGTGGATGATCGAGTACCAGGCCACGATGCCGCCGAGGCCGCCGTCCGGAAGGCCCAGTCCCGGCATCGAGCCCACCTCGAACCGCAGGTCCGGGTACGCCCGCCGGGCCGAGGCGATCATCTCGGGCGACAGGTCGATCCCGAACGCCGGCAGGCCCAGGCCGTGCAGGTACGCCGTGATGCGGCCGGGTCCGCAGCCGATGTCGGCGACCGGTCCGGCGCCGCCCGCCCGTACGAGTTCGGCGAACGCGTCGAGCATCGCCCGGTCCAGCGGCTTGGCCGCGAGTTCGTCCCGGATCCAGTCGGCGTAGTCGGCCGCCAGGGCGTCGTACGACGCGCGCGTGGCCCGCAGGAAGTCCGGATCGGTCGAGCCCATGACCTCAACATAACGGCCGCGCGCCGCCCGCACAGGGTCAGAGGCGGTCGGGGTGGGGGGTGCCGACGCCTCGGAGGAAGGTGTCGACGACGCGTGTCGCCAGCGCGCCGGTGCTCTCTTCGCCGTCCCGGTCCTGCGTGGCCTCGTGGATGAGGGCGTAGTAGACGCGGCGGGCCCACTGGATGTCGGCGTCGGCGCGCAGGATGCCCGCCTGTTTCGCCCGCTCGAACAGCTGCTCGCACTGGTCCTGGACGTCGGCGTGGACGCGGGCCACTTCGGGGCCCGCCGAGGCGGTACGGCTCATCGCGAACGACCAGCCGATCTTGACGTCGAGGACGTTCGCGGTCACCTGGTAGAGGGCGACCAGGGGCGGGGCGGTGTCGGCGTGGGCGGCGTCCACGGCGGCGGCGAACTGCTGGATGGCCCATGCCATCAGGGCGTCGATGAGTGCTTCGCGGGTGGCGAAGCGACGGTGGACGGTGGTGCGCGCGACGCCCGCGGCTTCGGCGATCTGCTCCATGGTGGCGCCGGGATCGCGGCCGAGGGTCCGTTCGGCCGCCGCCAGGATCGCCATCACGGTTCGCTCGGTGTCCGCGCGCCGGGGTCGTTCGCCGGTACGGGCCTCCTGCCGCTGCGTTGCCATGAGGAGACCTTACAGCACATCGGTGTATCGATTAAGAACAGACTTGCGTCATAGGTGTTGCAAGTTGTAGCTTCATCGCATCTTCACTGATGCAGGACGAGAGGGAGACGGCTCATGGACATGCAGCTGAACGGCAAGACCGCCGTGGTGACCGGTGCGAGCAAGGGGATCGGGCTGGCGACGGTCGCCGCGCTGGCCGGCGAGGGCATGCGGGTCGTGGCCGCCGCGCGTACCGCCACCCCGGAGCTGAAGGAGACCGGCGCGATCATCGTGCCGATGGACCTGTCCACGGCGGACGGTCCGGGTCGGCTGATCGAGGCGGCGCTGGACGAGCTGGGCGACATCGACCTGCTCGTCAACAACGTCGGAGGCGGCGACGGCGGCGGTGTGGGCGGGTTCCTCGCCTTCGACGATCAGCAGTGGCAGGGCACGTTCGAGCTGAACCTCTTCGCCGCCGTACGGGCGACCCGCGCCGCGCTTCCCAGCCTGCTGCGCCGCCGGGGCTCCATCGTCAACATCTCGTCCAACGGTGCCCGGATCCCGCACGCCGGGCCGGTCGTGTACACGACGGCGAAGGCCGCCCTGACGGCCTTCGGCAAGGCACTCGCCGAGGAGTTCGGTCCTCAGGGCGTGCGGGTCAACACCGTGTCGCCCGGCCCGGTACGTACCGCCATGTGGGAGGACCCCAGCGGTTACGGTGCCGAGCTCGCCAAGGCCATGGGCATGGAACGGCACGAGCTCGTGGCCGCGCTGCCAGGCGCGACGGGCATGGTCACCGGACGGCTCGTCGAGCCCGCCGAGGTCGCCGCGCTCATCACGCACCTCGCCTCGCCGCACGCGGCCAGCATCACCGGCGCCGACCACATCATCGACGGCGGGGCGATCAAGACCGCGTGACGGCGCCGGCTCCGGAATGTCGTTGGTTGCTCGTAAGGTCCTTTGGACGCCCTGATGACTTCGGACGCACTGATGACCGGTCGGGCCGATTTTACTCCGTACGCCGTATAGAATAGTGCGTTCGGGGTGGCGCCGGCCCGGCCGTGAGCACGCGAGCGAGAACACGCGGGCGAACACGCCAAGGCGTCCACAGGTAGCCGCTGAGCAGCGAACACGAGGGAGCACTATGCATCCGGCCGACAGCCACAGCGTCATCCAGGTGCGCGGCGCCCGGGAGAACAACCTGGCCGACATCTCGGTCGACCTGCCCAAGCGGCGGCTCTCGGTCTTCACCGGGGTGTCGGGCTCGGGGAAGTCCTCGCTGGTCTTCGCCACGATCGCGGCCGAGTCGCAGCGGCTGATCAACGAGACGTACACGGCGTTCCTGCAGTCGTTCATGCCGAGCCTGGGCCGCCCGGACGTGGACGAGCTGCGCAACCTGAGCGCCGCGATCGTGGTCGACCAGGAGCGGATGGGCGCCAACTCGCGTTCCACGGTGGGGACCGCGACCGACGCGTACGCGATGCTGCGGATCGTGTTCAGCCGCCTGGGCACCCCGCACATCGGTACGGCCGGCGCGTTCAGCTTCAACCTGCCGGAGGGGATGTGCCCCGAATGCGAGGGCATGGGGCAGGTCTCCAAGATCGACATCGAACAGCTGGTGGACCGCGAGCTGTCCCTGAACGAGGGCGCCATCACGGTCCCCAACTTCACCGTGGACTCCTGGTACTGGCAGGTCATGGCGCATTCCGGCTTCTACAGCCCGGACAAGAAGCTGAAGGACTTCACCGAGCGGGAGTGGGAGGACTTCCTGCACAAGCCCGCGACCAAGGTGAAGGCGGGCTCGCACAACACCACGTACGAGGGGCTCGTCACCAAGGTCCAGCGGACCTTCCTCGCCAAGGACCGCGAGTCGATGCAGGCCCACATCCGGACCTTCGTCGACCGGGCCGTGGTCTTCGCGGTCTGCCCCGACTGCGGCGGCTCCAGGCTGAGCCAGGCCGCGCTGTCGTCCACCATCGACGGGACGAACATCGCCCAGTGCTCGGCGATGCAGATCAGCGATCTGGCCCGGTTCGTCCGGACCCTGGACGCCCCGTCGGTCGCGCCGCTGCTCGCCAACCTGCGCGACCTGCTCGACTCGCTCGTCGAGATCGGCCTCGGCTACCTGAGCCTGGACCGGCCCTCGGGCACGCTCTCCGGCGGTGAGGCGCAGCGCGTGAAGATGGTGCGGCACCTGGGCTCCAGCCTCACGGACGTCACGTACGTGTTCGACGAGCCGACCGTCGGGCTGCACCCGCACGACATCCGGCGGATGAACGATCTCCTGCTGCGGCTGCGCGACAAGGGCAACACGGTGCTGGTCGTGGAGCACAAGCCCGAGGTCATCGCCATCGCCGACCATGTCGTCGACCTCGGCCCGGGCGCGGGCACCGAGGGCGGACACATCTGCTACACCGGCGACGTGGCCGGGCTGCGCGCCTCCGACACCCTCACCGGACGGCATCTGGAGCACCGCGCCCGGCTGCGCGAGACGCCCAGGACGCCGCGCGGGAAGCTGTCGATCCAGGGCGCCGACCTGCACAACCTGCGGAACGTGGACGTGGACGTCCCGCTCGGCGTGCTGACGGTGATCACCGGGGTGGCCGGGTCCGGCAAGAGTTCGCTGATCCACGGGTACGTGGCGGGCCGGGAGGGCGTGGTCGTCGCCGACCAGTCGGCCATCCGGGGCTCGCGCCGGTCCAACCCGGCCACCTACACCGGCCTGCTCAGCCCGATCCGGACCGCGTTCGCCAAGGCCAACGGTGTGAAGCCGGCCCTCTTCAGCGCCAACTCCGAGGGCGCCTGCCCCAACTGCAACGGCATCGGCCTGGTCTACACGGACCTGGCGATGATGGCCGGGGTGGCGTCGGTATGCGAGGAGTGCGAGGGCAAGCGGTTCACGCCCGAGGTGCTCACGTACACGCTGCGCGGCAAGAACATCAGCGAGGTCCTGAACATGTCCGTGGCCGAGGCGGACGAGTTCTTCCCGTCCGGCCAGGCACAGGCGATCCTCGGGCGGCTGCGGGACGTGGGCCTGGGCTACCTGCGGCTCGGCCAGCCGCTCAACACGCTGTCCGGCGGCGAGCGCCAGCGGATCAAGCTGGCCATCAATATGGCGCAGAAGGCCGCGACGTACGTCCTGGACGAGCCGACGACCGGCCTGCACATGGCCGATGTCGACCAACTGCTCGCGCTGCTCGACCGGCTGGTGGACGGCGGCAACTCGGTGATCGTCATCGAGCACCATCTGGCCGTGATGGCGCATGCCGACTGGATCATCGACATCGGCCCGGGCGGCGGCCACGACGGCGGCCAGGTGGTCTTCACCGGAACCCCCGCCGACCTGGTGGCCACGGAGGACACCCTGACGGCCCGCCACCTCCGCGAGTACGTCACCACCTGACGAACCGCGACGGCGCCGGACGCCCGAGGGGTGCGTCCGGCGCCGCCGGGATGTTGACTCGTGGCGTGTTCGCCTGAAAACGCCAGGCCAATCGGCGAACACGCCACGAGTCAACGGAAGCGGGTGTCAGGGGCAGGCCGGGTAGAGGGCCCTCGTTCCGGTCGAGTACGCGGCGGGGTCGCTGAATCGGCAGCCGTAGGCCGGGTCGGCGACCGTGCTC